>NZ_JAJPWR010000008.1:0-404764 GCF_046548995.1 Amycolatopsis sp. lyj-109 | reverse complement strand
AAACAAGGTCACCGTTTGCCGTGGCTGGTGGTCGTGAGTGGTAATTCGGGTTCTAACCCGAATTACCACTCACGACCAGCCGCGGCAGACCGGCGTCCAGGATTGTCCTGGCAGGCTGTCTTCGGCCTCACCGAACAAAGATCTCGCCCTGCAGTACTAGTCCTTCCGGATCCCGTCGCGCATCTCGGCGACCAGCGACGCCGTCACGGCCTTGAGGCTGCCCTTGTGCTGTTCGGCGACCGCGCGCTGCCGCCGGTAGCTCGGCCCGTACCGCAGGATCGTCTCGACGTCGCGCAGCTCGGCCACGCAGTCCAGCCGCCGCGCCACCGGCTCCAGCCGGTCGAGCAGGTCGACGACGTCGTCGGTGACCAGCCGCTCGCGGCCGGCCGCGTCCAGGATGACGATCGCGTCCGTGCCGTAGCGGGCCGCGCGCCACTTGTTCTCCTGGACGTGCCACGGCGGCAGCGTCGGCAGGACCTCGCCGTCTTCGAGGCGCTTGACGAAGTCGTCCACCAGGCACTGCGTCAGCGCCGCGATCGCGCCGACCTCCTCCAGCGTCGGCAGGCCGTCGCAGACGCGCATCTCGATCGTGCCGAGCTTCGGCGACGGCCGGATGTCCCAGCGGATCTCCGAGAAGCTGTCGATCACGCCGGTGGTGAACATGTCTTCGACGTAGCTCTCCAGCTCCGCCCACTTCCGGAACTGGAACGGCAGCCCTGCCGTCGGCAGCTGCTGGAACATCAGCGCCCGGTTCGACGCGTACCCGGTGTCCTCGGCGCCCCAGTACGGCGACGACGCCGACAGCGCCTGCAGGTGCGGCGCGTAGTTGAGCAGCGCGTCGAGGACTGGCAGCACCTTCTCGCGGTGGTCGACCCCGACGTGGATGTGGACGCCGTAGATCAGCATCTGCCGTCCCCACCACTGGGTCCGGTCGATCAGCTTGGCGTAGCGCTCCTTGTCGGTGACCTTCTGCTGGTACCAGTTCGAGAACGGGTGCGTCCCCGCCGAGAACATCTCGACGCCCAGCGGGTCGGCGACGCCGTGCACGACGTCGAGCGAGTCGTTCAGGTCGGCCTTGATCTCGGCGATCGTGTCGCAGACCCCGGTGATGATCTCGATCGTGTTGAGCAGCAGCTCCTGCTTGATCTTCGGGTGCTCCGCCTGCCCGTCGGGCCGGACGGCCTCGAGGATCTGCTCGGCCACCGAGGACAGCTCGCCACTGCGGCGGTCGACCAGGCCGAGCTCCCATTCCGCGCCGACGGTCGATCGCCGCGAAGGACTGAACTCGATGCGCATCGCCGTTCGGGTCAGACCTGGGCGCCGTTGCTGGGGTCCGCGCCTGGCGGCGGCCCCTGGCGCACGCGGAGCAGCAGGAGCGCGATCGCCGTCGCGAGCGCGAGGATGCCCAGCGGCGTCGCCACCGTCGGGCCGACGCCGATCGCGCCGGGCAGGATCAGCAGGAACAGCCCGGCCAGGAACAGCAGCAGGATGAGGAACGCGCCCAGCTTCGGCCGGGGCAGCGGCGGCGGCTCCGGCGGGATGTAGTGCTCGTCGTCGCCCGCCGGGTCGTCGGAGAACATCGTGGCGTCCCACGACGTGCCCCCGGACCGCCAGCCGGGCTCCGGCGGAGTCTCCACGGCCGGCGGCTCGACGGGCCGCCGGGGCGTCTTGCGCGACTCCGGCTCCGCGCCGGCGGCGCCCGCGGTGTCGGCCGTGCCTGGAGCGTCCGCGGTGCCGGCGGTGCCCGCAGTGTCGGCAGGGTCGTCTTCCGGGAGCCCGAACCCGTCGGCGCGCAGGTCGGCGACGATCTCGGCAAACGTCGCGTCGACGTCCTCCGGCCCGTCCTTCCCCCGGCTCATGCGGTCTCCTCGGGCTGGGCGGCGTGCGCCTTCGCGAACTCGACGCTGCGGGTGAAGATCACTTCGGCGTCGTTGTCCTGGGTCGCCACGTGGTAGCTGTTCTCGAGCACGACCTCGGTGACGTCGGTGCTCGAGACCCCTTCGAGCACCAGCTGCGAGTTCACCGGCTCGACGACGTGGTCGATCGACGAGTGCAGCAGCAACACCGGCTGCGTGACCTTGCCCAGGTCGGCGCGCACGACCGCCCACAGCTTCGCCAGGCTCGCCGCCGCGCGCACCGGCGTCCGCGGGTAGGCCAGCTCCGTCTCGCCCGGCTTCTTGATGTCGTTCGCGATCGCCGGCACCGACGGCACGACCCGGCCCAGCACCGGCAGCAGCCGCGTGTCCCACTTCAGCCGCGTCACCGACGGGTTGACCAGGACGATCCCGGCGATCCGGTCGCCGAACTCCTCGGCCAGGCGCAGGGTGAGCGTGCCGCCCATCGACAGGCCGCCGACGAACACGGTCTTGCACGTCGCCAGCAGCGCGAGCAGGGCCTCGCGGACGGCGCCGTACCAGTCCTCCCACGTCGTGCGGTTGAGGTCCGGCCAGCGGGTTCCGTGGCCCGGCAGCAGCGGGCAGCGCACCGTGAACCCGGCTCCGGCCAGGTGGTCACCCCAAGCCCGCATGCTCGCGGGAGTACCGGTGAACCCGTGGCAGAGCAGGAACCCGGTCTCGGCCGAACCGGTGTGGCCGAACGGTTCCGCGCCGACGAGCACGCCCATGCGATCGCCTTCCCTGTGAGCGGTGGACCCGTCCATGCTCTCACGCCCGGCGGACCTTGTGGGGGTCCGCCCGGGCCCGGAATTCGCTGTGAGATCGATCGCTGCCGAAGTGGTAACCGGGTGGTCTGCGTTGTGCGGCGGCCGCCGGTGTTCGTAGGCTGTTCGTCTCGGGTGGACAGGGGCTGCGGCTGCGATGGAGGACTGAGACACCGGTGCTGTACTGGCTCATGAAGTGGGTGTTCCTCGGACCGCTGCTCAAGACGCTCTGGCCGACCAAGGTCGTCGGCGCGGAGAACATCCCCGAGACGGGTGGCGCGATCCTGGCCGGCAACCACCTGGCGGTCGCGGACTCGTTCTTCATGCCGCTGCGGGTCAAGCGCAAGGTGACCTTCCCGGCCAAGTCCGAGTACTTCACCGAGCCCGGGTTCAAGGGCCTGCTCAAGAAGTGGTTCTTCACCGGCGTCGGCCAGTTCCCGATCGACCGGTCCGGCGGCAACGCCGCCCAGGCCGCGCTCGACACGGCGACCCGGCTGGTCCGCGAGGGACACCTGCTCGGCATCTACCCGGAGGGCACCCGCTCGCCGGACGGACGCCTGTACAAGGGCAAGACCGGCGTGGCGAGGATCGCCCTGGAGTCCGGCGGTGTCGTGGTCCCGGTGGCGATGGTCGGCACGGACAAGGTCAACCCGATCGGCTCGAAGATGTGGTGGCCCCGCCGCCTCGAGGTCCGCTTCGGCAAGCCGCTGGACTTCTCCCGGTACGAGGGTCTCGCCGGCGACCGCTTCATCGAGCGGTCGATCACCGACGAGATCATGTACGCCCTGATGGAGCTGTCGGGCCAGGAGTACGTCGATATTTACGCGGCGAAGGCCAAGGAACTGCTGGCGGCGGAGGCGGCCGGGATCAAGCCGAAGGTGCCCGCCCAGCCCGTTGCGCGCGACGCGGCCCGGGTGCCGGATACCAAGGTCGGTTGACCCACTACTGTTCACCAGTGCGTTTTTTCTACGACACCGAGTTCATCGAAGACGGCGTGACGATCGATTTGGTGTCGATCGGGGTGGTGGACGAGCGGGGCCGGGAGTTCTACGCGGTCTCGACCGAATTCGACCCGGCGAAGGCGGGGCCGTGGGTCCGCGACAACGTCCTGGACAAGCTGCCGTCCCCGGCCGACCGGGCGTGGCGCAGCCGCGAGAAGATCCGCACCGACCTGCTGGAGTTCTTCGGCAAGCCCCCGGGCGGCATCGAGCTGTGGGCCTGGTTCGCGGCGTACGACCACGTCGCGCTGGCCCAGCTGTGGGGCCCGATGCCCGCGTTGCCCCGGCAGCTGCCGCGCTTCACGCGTGACCTGCGTCAGCGCTGGGAGGACGCGGGGAAGCCGAAGCTCCCGGTGGCCCCCACCGACCAGCACGACGCGTTGGCGGACGCCAAGCACAACCTCGCCCGGTGGGACGTCATCGAGAACTACTTCCCGCGCCGCTGACCCGCCCCCGAACATTGCGAATGACTCATTCGGGACCTCGCACGTCCCCAATGAGTCATTCGCGACGTCCGGACCTGCCGCAGACCCCGGAACTGTCGGGGGTCCCCGGTAACGTAAGAACCGGGGGACCCCCAGGCCGGGGACCTCTCAGCGGCGCGCCCGCACCGCCGAGGCCAGCTCGTCCAGCAGCGGCGCGGTGTCGTCCCAAGCCAGGCACGCGTCGGTGATCGACTGCCCGTAGGTCAGCTCCTCCGCGCGCCCCAGCGAAAGCTCCTGCCGGCCGCCGGCCAGGAAGCTCTCCATCATCAGCCCCGCGATCCCGCGCTCACCCGACGCCAGCCGCGCGGCCAGCTCACGCACCACCGCGCCCTGCCGCACCTCGTCCTTGCCGCTGTTCCCGTGCGAAGCGTCGATGATCACCCGCTCCGGCAGCCCCGACTTCGCCAGCCGCGCCAGCGTGTCCGCCACCGTGGCCGCGTCGTAGTTCGGGCCGGCGTTGTGGCCGCGCAGGATCACGTGGCAGTCCGGGTTGCCCGACGTCGTCAGCAGCGCTGCCAGTCCGTCGGTGTTGATGCCCGGGAACACGTGGCTCGCCGCCGCCGCGCGGGTCGCGTCGACCGCCACCTGGACGTCGCCCTCGGTCGAATTCTTGATGCCCACCGGCATCGACAGCGCGCTGCACAGCTGGCGATGCACCTGGCTGGCCGCCGTGCGGGCGCCGATCGAGCCCCACGTGACGATGTCCGCGATGAACTGCGGCGTGATCGGGTCGAGGAACTCGCACCCCACCGGCAGGCCCAGCTCGGAGACGTCGAGCAGCAGCTTCCGGGCCATCCGCAGGCCCTTGTTGACGGCGAAGGTGCCGTCGAGGTCCGGGTCGTTGATCAGGCCCTTCCAGCCCAGCGTGGTGCGCGGCTTCTCGAAGTACACGCGCATCACGATGTGCAGTTCGCCGCGCAGCTCCTCGGCCTTCGCGGCCAGCCGGCGGGCGTAGTCGAGGGCGGCTTCCGGGTCGTGCACCGAGCACGGGCCGACCACGACGAGCAGCCGGTCGTCGCGGCCCTCGAGGATGTCGACCGTCTCGGCGCGGCCGTGGCGCACCACCTTCGCGACGGCGGCGTCGACCGGATGGTCTTCGCGCAGCATCGCGGGCGAAATGAGCGGACTGATCGACGTGGTGCGCGCGGCATCGAGATCACTGAGGTCACCGATGGTGGCCGGTCCGGCGGAGAGCGTCATGGCGGGGGTGTTCCTTCCTGGTGGACACCGACCCGCGGGGGACTCGCCGAGCCGGTTCGAAATCCGGCTCGGGGTGGGAGGTCAGCGCAGGTTCACGCCGCCGTGCCCACCCGGGGCCGGCTTCGTAAACCAGAAATAGCGCTGCACGGCGCCAAGGTAGCACAGGCCGGGCGGGGACCGATCCGGCAGGTGGTACGGCCTGCACCGATCAAGACGCGAGCCGCTACTCTGGCGGACGACGAAATGTGACTGTCATCTCCCGAGAACAGACGGAGGCTTCTCATGCGTGTCGGTGTGCTGACCGGCGGCGGCGACTGCCCGGGGCTCAACGCGGTGATCCGCGCGGTGGTGCGCAAGGGCATCGAGGTGCACGGCTGGGACTTCGTGGGCTTCCGCAACGGCTGGAACGGCCCGCTGACCGGCGACAGCCGCCCGCTGGGCCTGAACGACGTCGAGGACATCCTCACCCGCGGCGGCACCATCCTGCGGTCCTCGCGCACGAACCCGTACAAGGTCGAGGGCGGCGTCGACAAGATCAAGCAGGTCCTGGCCGAGCAGGGCGTCGACGCGCTGATCGCGATCGGCGGCGAGGACACCCTCGGCGTCGCGAAGCGGCTGACCGACGACGGCGTCGGCGTCGTGGGTGTACCCAAGACGATCGACAACGACCTGGGCGCCACCGACTACACCTTCGGCTTCGACACCGCGGTCTCCATCGCGACCGAGGCGATCGACCGGCTGCACACCACGGCCGAGTCGCACCACCGGGCGCTCGTGGTCGAGGTCATGGGCCGCCACGCCGGCTGGATCGCGCTGCACTCCGGCCTGGCCGGCGGCGCGAGCGTGATCCTGGTGCCGGAGCGGCACTTCAACGTCGACCAGGTCGTCTCCTGGGTCGAGCGCCGCTTCGAGAAGGAGTTCGCGCCGATCATCGTCGTCGCCGAGGGCGCGCTGCCCGAGGGCGGCGAGGAGAAGCTGCTGACCGGCGAGAAGGACGCCTTCGGGCACGTCCGCCTCGGCGGCATCGGCACCTGGCTGGCCGACGAGATCGCCCACCGCACCGGCAAGGAGTCCCGCGCGGTCGTGCTGGGCCACGTCCAGCGCGGCGGCACGCCGACGGCCTACGACCGCGTCCTGGCCACCCGGTTCGGCCTCAACGCGGTCGACGCGGTCGCGGACGGCGACTTCGGCGTCATGGTCGCCCTCAAGGGCACGGACATCGTCCGCGTGAAGCTGTCCGAGGCGACGGCCGAGCTGAAGACGGTCCCGGCCGAGCGCTACCAGGAAGCCGAAGTCTTCTTCGGCTGAGCCAAGGTTCGTGAAGGCCACCTTGAGGAACTACAAGTTCCTCAAGGTGGCCTTCACGTCTTTCCGGGTCAGGGCCGCTGCCGCACCGAGTCGACGATGCCCTGGCTCACCACCGCGCCCATCCCGGAGCCGAGGTAGGCGAAGGTGACCGGGTCGAACAGGAATTCGTCCTGGTTGCCGATCCCGTGCTCGGTGGTGCTGTTCCAGGTGATGCCGAAGACGGTCCGGCCGGTGGCGTCCTTCGCGTCGGGGCGGGCGACCAGGCCGGGCACCTTCGCCACGGCCTCGTAGAGCGCGGCCCGCACCGCCGGGCGCAGGTGGCCGCCGGCCAGGTCGACGACCTCGCGACCGAGGTCGTGCAGCGTGTCGCCCTCGCCGTAGGTGCTCTTGTGCAGGTAGGCGAGCATGGCGTCGGCGTCCGTGGGCAGGTCCGCGGGGGCGGCCGGGTGCGGCACGCACCGGCTCTTCCCGCCGCGGCAGCCCGCGACGAAGGTCTCGTGGCCGAAGACGAACGACAGCCCGTCGTGGGTACCGTCCACCGACGCCCACGTCTCGTTCTCCCGGCCGTCCGCGAGCCGCGTCTTCGTGTACACGAACTGGTCCGGCCGTGGGGTGACGTCCGGCAGGGCGCGCGCCTTCGCGGCCGCGGCGTGCAGGATGCGCACCGGTTCGGGCTCGGGAGCCGGGATGGGCCGGGCGATCTCGTCCGCCGGTGCGAGCACGACGACGGCGGCGATCGCCGCGGCGAGCCCGGCCGCGGTGACCCCGCCCCACATCGCGCGCCGGTGCCGCGGCCGGAGACGAGCCGCGGCGGCGAGCAACTCGGCCCGCTTCCGGGTCAGGTCGTCGCGCGCCGGTAGCTCGGCGGGTCCGGCGAAGTCGCGCAGCAGTTGCAGCTCATCCATGGTTCGAGACCTCCTCGGCGGGCGCGTGCCCCAGTTCCGCGCGGACTTTCCGGCGAGCCCGGTTCAGGCGCGACCGGACGGTGCCGACCGGAATCGCCAGCGCGGCCGCGGCTTCTTCGTAGGCCAGGCCTTCCCAGGCGATCAGCAGCAGGACGTCGCGGTCCCGCCGGGCCAGCCCGGCCAGCGCCCCGGCCAGCTGCTCGTTCATCGCCTGGGCCGTCACCCGCTCGGCGACCCGGTCGGCGTGACCGTCCTGCTCGGCGGGCGGCCCGAGAGCGGCCCGCAGCCGGTATTCGCGGGCCTCTTCGCGACGGCGTTGGCCCACGAGGTTGGTGGCGATGCCGTAGAGCCACGGCCGCGCGCTCGGGAACGCCGGGTCGTAGCGGGCGCGTCCGCCGAACGCGATCAGGAACGTCTCGCCCATCAGGTCGTCGGCGACCTGGCCGCCGAGCCGCCGGGCGAGGTAGCGATGGATGTGCGGGGCGTGGCGGTCGAAGACCACCGCGAACCGCTCGGGGTGCCGGAGCGACGCGGTGATCACGTCCGCGTCGTCCCCGGCTTCACCTGGTGAACTCATGAACCGCCTGCCTGTCGTGAGGCCATCTGCCCCGTTGTTGGCGGAACGGGCGGATCGAGTTCACGCTAGATGCGGGCCAGCTCCTCCAGAACGCCGATGGCGGCGGCGATGTCGTCGGTGAGCGGCCGGTCGTCGAGGCTCTCGTCCAGCACCTCCGACGCTGCGTCGAACGCGTCCCGCACCGGCAGCTCCACCAGGTCGGCTTCCCGCATCCGCAACGCACGCACCGCCGCCACCAGCTCGCACGCCAGCACCTGCTGGTAGGCCGAGCACGCCGCCGTCGCCGCGCGGGCCGCCTGGGTCGAGAAGCTCGCGTGGTCCTCGATGCCGCGGGACACCACCGCCGTGCCGAGCGTGGCCGGGAGGGCCGCCTGCCGCAGTTCCGTCAGCGCGTCGTGCGCCACGTACTCCAGGATCATCACGCCCGAGCTGCCCGGCGGTCCGGCCGCGAGGAACGGACGCAGGCCGGTGAACTCCGGCTCCACCAGGTCGCCGAGCCGCGCCACCGACAGCTCCGCCACCTGGTGCACGGTCGCCCGGGCCTGGTCCAGCGCCGTCGACACGTATGCGGTGTGGAAGTGCGCGTGGTGGTAGGCGTCGTTGTGGACGGTCGAGATCATCGGGTTTTCCGTGCTCGCGTTGATCTCGACGGCGAGCACGTCCCGCAGGTAGTGGATCGCGTCCAGTGCCGGGCCCTGGACCTGCGGGAACGCCCGCAGCCCGAACGGGTCCTGGATCCGTCGCCCCGGCTTCGGCGTCTGGTGCATGCCCAGCAGCCGCCGCATCTCGGCCGCGCAGGCGACCTGCCCCGCGTGTGGACGCGCTTCGTGCACCGGCGTCGCGTACGCCTCGGGGTTGCCGTCGAGGGCGACGTACGTCAGCGCCGCGATGGCGTGGCTGGCCCGGGTCAGCGTGTTCAGCCGCATCGCGGCGAGGGTCGCTTCGGCGAGCGTCGCCGCGTTGCTGCTCATGAACGCCAGCGCGTCCCCCGCCCGGACCGCCACCGGCGGCACGTCGCCGATGACCCACGGCCGCTCGCCGGTGAGCGCCAGCGCCGCCTCGGCGAGCGGTGCCAGGTCGCCGGTGCCGATCGCGCCGAGCCGGTGCACCAGCGGCAACGCGCCGGTGCGGACCGCGTCGGCCAGCGCGCCGATCAGCTCGGGGCTGATCCCGGACCGGCCGGACAGCAGCTGGTTGAGCCGGATCAGCAGCATCGCCCGCACCTGACCGGGCGGCATCTCGTCCCCGCTGCCGCCCGCGTGGCTGCGCAGCAACCGCAGGCCGTGCTCGACGGAGCTTTCGACGGTGTCGTCCTTGTTGGCCCCGACACCGGTGGTCCGGCCGTAGACCACCCGCCGGGTGCTCAGTTCTTCGGCGAGTTTCCACGCGTGCTCGGCTCCCCGCAGCGCGGCGATCGAGACGTCGATGCTCAACGGTCCCTCGGTGCGCGCCGCGGTCACGACGTCAGCGCACCGCAGGGTCCGACCGTCCACCCGGATCAAGGGCAACCCTCCGTTCGGTTGCCCTACTATGCGGCTAGGGCGACGGCGGCTGCCAGGGCGGTACCGGCCAGTCCCACTGCGGGACCGGTTCGTGCAGGTTCGGCTCGGCGCCGGGCGCGGAGAAGACGACGGCCAGCCGGCTGCCCCATTCGAGGTAGCCGGCGAAGGCGGCGCGGAATTCGGGGTCGCCGGGCAGGCCGGCCTCGTCGGCGGCGTCGAGCAGCAGGTTCACCCACCGGCGCCGCTGCTCTTCGGTGATGCCGCGCCCCAGGTGGCGCCCGACCATGTGGGCGTGCCCGCCGTGGCTCGCGGAGTACTCGGCCGGCCCGCCGAAGACCTCGCCGAGCCACACCGCGACGTGCTTCGGGTGGTCCGGGTCCATGCCGCGGAAGACGGGTTCGAGCAGCGGGTCTTCGAGGACGTGGCCGTAGAAGACGGTCAGCAGCTTCACGAGAGCTTCGTGGCCGCCCGCCCAGTCGTGGAGGGTGGGGGTCGGCGGGGTTTCTGGCACGATCACCGGACCAGGCAACCAGTGGTTCTCCGGCCGGGCAACCACGTACTTTCCGGTACGTAGGGGGAGCGGGATGAAGCGGTACCACTGCGCGACGGAACTGGCGGTCGACCTGGTCGGCGGCAAGTGGAAACCGGTGATCCTGGCCCACCTGAAGGAGGGCGCCCACCGCTACGGCGAGCTGCGGCGCCGGATGCCGGGGGTGAGCGAGAAGATGCTGACCCAGCAGCTGCGCGAGCTGGCGGCGGACGGCCTCGTCCGCCGCGAGGAGTTCGACGGCCGCGTCCCGCACGTCGAATACCACCTGACGGAGGTGGGGGAGGAGCTGCGCCCGGCGTTGACGGCGCTGTACGAGTGGGGCGAGCGCCGCGCGGCCGAGCGCGGCATCACCTTCGACCCCAGCTGATCCGAGCGCGCCTGACCCACCGTCTTGAATGACTCATTCCTGGCGTCCCACGCCAGGAATGAGTCATTCAAGACGTTCCGGAGGGCGTCGGCCAGGCGCCGGCCTCGGCAAGGGGCCGACCGACCGCTCGCCGTCGCGCAGCAGGTCGAGGATGGTCCGTCACCGGGCATATTCCGGTCGAGGAATGTAGCCCCGGCATGGTCTGAACCATTGACCTAGTGGTCTAGTCCACTTACGGTAAGTGTGGTCCACACCACTCCGGCACCGGTGCCGTGAGTAATTCCCCGGAGGGAGAACGCATGTCCCGTTTCCGCAGGAAGAGCTTCTCGGCCCTGCTGGCCGTGGCGGCCGCCGCGGGCCTCGTCGCGGGCGGTGCCACCGCCCCGGTGGCCACCGCCGCGACCGATACCGCACAAGCTTCCGTCGGCAAGGTGGTCGGCTACTTCACCGAATGGGGAGTCTACGACCGCAACTACCACGTCAAGAACATCGAGACGTCGGGCTCGGCGAGCAAGCTGACCCACATCAACTACGCGTTCGGCAACGTGACGAACGGCGGCTGCGCGATCGGCGATGCCTACGCCGACTACCAGAAGACCTACGACGCCGCGGGCAGCGTCGACGGCGTCGCCGACACCTGGGACCAGCCCCTCGCCGGCAACTTCAACCAGCTCAAGAAGCTCAAGGCCAAGCACCCCGGCCTGAAGGTCATCTGGTCCTTCGGCGGCTGGACCTGGTCGGGCGGCTTCGGGCAGGCGGCGAAGAACCCGGCCGCGTTCGCGAACTCCTGCTACAACCTGGTCAACGACCCGCGCTGGGCCGGTGTCTTCGACGGCATCGACATCGACTGGGAGTACCCCAACGCCTGTGGCCTCTCGTGCGACACCAGTGGCGCGGCGGCGTTCAAGAACCTGCTCCAGGCGCTGCGCGCCAAGTTCGGCTCGAAGCTGGTCACCGCGGCGATCACCGCCGACGGCACCAGCGGCGGCAAGATCGACGCGGCCGACTACGGCGGCGCGGCGCAGTACGTCAACTGGTACAACGTGATGACCTACGACTACTTCGGCGCCTGGGCGGCCCAAGGCCCGACGGCCCCGCACTCGCCGCTGACGTCGTACTCGGGCATTCCGACGGCCGGCTTCTATTCCGACGCGGCGATCCAGAAGCTGAAGAGCAAGGGCGTCCCGGCGAGCAAGCTGCTGCTGGGCATCGGGTTCTACGGCCGCGGCTGGACCGGCGTCACGCAGAGCGCCCCGGGCGGCACGGCGACCGGCCCGGCGCCCGGCAAGTACGAGCAGGGCATCGAGGACTACAAGGTGCTCAAGACGTCCTGCCCGGCGACCGGCACGGTCGCGGGCACCGCGTACGCCAGGTGCGGCAGCAACTGGTGGAGCTACGACACCCCAACGACCATCGCCGGCAAGATCTCCTACGCCAAGACCCAGGGCCTGGGCGGCGCGATGTTCTGGGAGCTCTCGGGCGACACCACGAACGGCGAGCTGATCACCGCCGTCGCGAAGTAGCACGGTTCCCACGGGGGCACCGGCAGAACTTGTCGGTGCCCCCGTTTATCGTCGCGGGCGTGACGTTCAGCGGATTCGGCGAGTACGCCGTCGACTTCTTCGACGGCCTGGTGGAGGACAACTCCAAGCCCTACTGGGACGACCACGTCGAGACGTACAAGTCCGACGTCCGGGCCCCGATGGAGGCGCTGCTGGCCGAGCTGGCGCCCGAGTTCTCCGACGGCTTCGGCGAGCCCAAGGTGTTCCGCCCCTACCGGGACGTCCGCTTCGCCAAGGACAAGACGCCGTACAAGACCCACTGCGGCGGGGTGATCGAGCAGGGCCGCGGCGGCGGCGCCTACTACGTCGAGGTCGGGCCGGACGGCCTGCGCGTCGGCGGCGGGTGCTTCCACCTCGAGTCCGACCAGCTGGCCCGGTTCCGGACGGCCGTCGACACCGAACTGCACGGCGAGGCGCTGCGGAAGACCCTCGCCAAGCTCGAGCGGGCCGGCTGGGAGGTCAAGGGCGACCGGCTGAAGTCGAAGCCCCGCGGGTTCGACGCCGACCACCCGCGCATCGACCTGCTGCGCCACCGCTCGGTGTACGCCGTGCGCGGCTGGGAGCCCGACGACGTCCTGCACGAGCGGGGTGCCCTCGACCGGGTCCGGAAGGCCTGGCGGCAGCTCCGGGAGTTCAACGAGTGGGCCCGCGACCGGGTCGGGCCGAGTGAACACCGGCGTCGCTGAAACCGAACCTGACCAGGCAGGCTTCTGAACACTTTCTTGAACATTCGGGATCGGTACAGACGAACGCGCGATGAGGGACTACGCTATGCGGACGTGAGCCGACGCGCGAAGATCGTTTGTACCCTGGGCCCTGCCACTGCAACGCCCGAGAAGATGCGGGCGCTCGTTGATGCGGGCATGGACGTGGCCAGAATGAACTTCAGCCACGGCAGCCACAGCGACCACAAGCAGGTCTACGACCTGATCCGGGCCGCGGCCGCCGAGAGCGGCCGGGCGGTCGGCATCCTCGCCGACCTGCAGGGCCCGAAGATCCGCCTCGGCACGTTCGCCGGCGGGCCGGTCGAGTGGCACAACGGCGACATCGTCCGGATCACCGTCGAGGACGTCGCCGGTACCCACGACCGCGTCTCGACCACCTACAAGGGCCTGGCGAGGGACGCCAAGCCCGGCGACCGCCTGCTCGTCGACGACGGCAAGGTCGGCCTGGTGGTCAAGGGTGTCGAGGGCCAGGACGTGGTCTGCGAGGTCACCGAGGGTGGCCCGGTCAGCAACAACAAGGGCGTCTCGCTGCCCGGCATGGACGTCTCCGTCCCGGCGCTGTCCGAGAAGGACATCGAGGACCTCGAGTTCGCCCTCGAGCTGGGCGTCGACTTCATCGCCCTGTCCTTCGTCCGCTCGCCGGCCGACATCGACCTGGTCCACCAGGTGATGGACCGCGTCGGCAAGGGCCGGCTGCCGGTCGTCGCCAAGATCGAGAAGCCGGAAGCCGTCTACAACCTCGAAGCCATCGTGCTGGCGTTCGACGCGGTGATGGTCGCCCGCGGCGACCTCGGCGTCGAGCTGCCGCTGGAGCAGGTCCCGCTGGTGCAGAAGCGCGCCATCCAGATCTGCCGCGAGAACGCGAAGCCGGTCATCGTCGCGACGCAGATGCTCGAGTCGATGATCAACAACTCCCGGCCGACCCGCGCCGAGGCCTCCGACGTCGCGAACGCGGTGCTCGACGGCGCCGACGCGCTGATGCTGTCCGGTGAGACCTCGGTCGGCCGGTACGCGATCGAGGTCGTGGAGACGATGGGCCGGATCATCGAGGCGGTCGAGACCGACTCGCCGGTCGTCCCGCCGCTGACGCACGTCCCGCGTACCAAGCGCGGCGTCATCTCCTACGCCGCCCGCGACATCGGCGAGCGGCTCAACGCGAAGGCCCTGGTGGCGTTCACCCAGTCCGGTGACACCGTGCGCCGCCTGGCCCGGCTGCACACGCGGCTGCCGCTGCTGGCGTTCACGCCGGAGGAGAGCGTCCGCAGCCAGCTTTCGATGACCTGGGGCACGACCACCCGGATCGTGCCCTTCGTGGACTCGACCGACCAGATGATCCAGCAGGTCGATCACGCGATGCTCGAAATGGGCAAGTACCAGAAGGGCGACCTGGTCGTCATCGTGGCCGGTTCCCCGCCGGGCACCGTCGGGTCGACCAACCTGATCCGCGTGCACCGGCTCGGTGAAGACGACCACGCTTGAGAGACCGACCGCTCAGTATGCACGTATGGTCCTGCCATGACTGAAATGGCCAGGACGGCCGCCACCGAACCGGAACTGTCCGGTGGCGGCCAGCCGGTGCTCGACCGCCTGATCGCGCTGCTCGACCTGGAAAAGATCGAAGAGAACATCTTCCGCGGTGTCTCGCCCGCCCACTCGCCGGTGCGGGTGTTCGGCGGGCAGGTCGCCGGCCAGGCGCTGGTCGCGGCCGGGCGCACGGTCCCCGAGGAACGCCGGGTCCACTCGCTGCACGCGTACTTCATCCGCGGCGGCGACCCCAGTGTGCCGATCGTGTACGAGGTCGACCGGATCCGCGACGGCCGGTCGTTCACCACCCGCCGGGTGGTGGCCATCCAGCACGGCAAGGCGATCTTCTCGCTTTCGGCGTCGTTCCAGACGGACGAACCGGGCATCGAGCACGCCGAGGTCATGCCGGAGGGCGTGCCGGCGCCGGAGACGCTGCCGACGCTGATGGAGCGCGCCGAGGGCTACGCGATCGGCGCGCACGCCCGGCCGCGGCCGATCGACCTGCGGTACGTCAACGAGCCGCCGTGGGTCACCCGGGAGACCGGCGAGCGGCCCGCGCGCAACCAGGTGTGGATGCGCGCCGACGGGAAACTGTCCGACGAGCAGCTGCTGCACGTCTGCGTGCTGACCTACGCCTCGGACATGACGCTGCTGGATTCGGTGCTCGCCCGCCACGGCGTCTACTGGGACACCGACAAGGTGCTCGGGGCCAGCCTCGACCACGCGCTGTGGTTCCACCGGCCGTTCCGCGCGGACGAGTGGTTCCTCTACGACAGCGCCTCGCCGACGGCGTCCGGCGCCCGCGGTCTCGCCACCGGCCGGTTCTTCGCGCAGGACGGCACGCTGATCGCGACGGTCGTCCAAGAAGGACTCCTGCGCGTCTTGTGAGGTTCGCCGGGAAATCACCCTCACGGGCGACTAATAGCTCGAATATCCGTCGCCGGAAAAGGGCATTCGACCCGGGTGAGGGGGCCGGGACCGATCGGGGGACGGTCCCGGACCCCTCCGGGTGACGATCGCGCGGCATTCCGCGCGGTCATCGTCTACCCTGCTCAGAGGCCGGTCGTAGCCACGGGTGGCCGACTGTCAGGCGCCCGCCGCAGTGCAGGGTGCGAGGATACAAGAGCATTCTGCAAATTGCAGATCCGGCGCCGGAATCGACTCTCGTTAATGCTCCACCGACTCCGCGCCCGGATGGTTGGATACAGGTAGCACTCGACATCCGGAGGTGCCGCGATGGCAAGGGGACAGAGCCCCACGGTTCGCCGACGGAGACTCTCGG
This sequence comes from Amycolatopsis sp. lyj-109, assembly GCF_046548995.1. Classification (NCBI taxonomy): domain Bacteria; kingdom Bacillati; phylum Actinomycetota; class Actinomycetes; order Pseudonocardiales; family Pseudonocardiaceae; genus Amycolatopsis; species Amycolatopsis sp. lyj-109. Next base: position 389,120 of record NZ_JAJPWR010000008.1, on the reverse strand, counting down.
GCGAGCTGCGCCGGCTCCGCGAGGCCGCGGACCTCACCATCGACGAGGTCGGCGAGAAGCTCGAGTGCTCCGCCTCGAAGATCAGCCGCATCGAGACCGGCCACGTCGGGGTCACCCCGCGTGACGCCCGGGACATGCTGGCCCTCTACGGCATCACCGGCGACGAGCAGGAGGCGCTCGTCCAGCTGGCCAGGGAGGCCCGCAAGCGCGGCTGGTGGCACGCGTACAACGAGGTCTTCACCGGCACCTTCGTCGGGCTCGAAGCCGACGCCAGCTCACTGTGCGCGTTCCAGGCCCTGCTGGTGCCCGGGCTGCTGCAGACCGAGCGGTACGCCCGTGCGGTGATCCGCGCGCTGCGACCGGATGCCGACGACGCCGAGATCCGCCGCCGCGTCGCCGCCCGGATGGCCCGCCAGGAACTGCTGTCCGAGACCCCGCCGCCGGAGTACTGGGCGGTGATGGACGAGGCGGTGCTGCGCCGCGTGGTCGACAGCCCCGAAGTGATGGCCGAGCAGCTCTACCGGATGGTCGCCGTCGCCGAGAAGCCGAACGTGACCGTCCAGGTCGTGCCGTTCGGTGCCGGCGCGCACCCCGGTATGGAAGGTCCCTTCCTCATCATGGGCTTCCCCGAGCAGGCCGACCCGGACGTCGTCTACGTCGACGACAGCACGTCCAGCGGCCTCTACCTGGAGGAACCCACAGACGTGCGGCGCTACGGGCTGATGTTCGACCATCTGCGCGCCGCCGCACTGAAACCGGACGACTCGGTGGACCTCATCGCCGAGGCGGCCGGACGGTTCGCCGAACAGGCGGCCGTACCGGGTCCGGTGCACCATCCGGAACCGAGGACACAGTAAGGGAGTGGGGACCATGGAAGCAGAACTCTCCGGGGCGCGGTGGCGCAAGAGCAGCCACAGCGGCGGCGGCAACGACTGCGTCGAAGTGGCCTTCGTCGCCGGCGGCGCCGCGGTGCGCGACTCGAAGGACCCCGAAGGGGGTGCGTTCCGCCTGCCCGCGTCGGGTTGGCGGGGGCTGCTGGCCGCGGTGCGGACCGGCGGCCCGGCGCAGGACTGAGTCACTCAGGAACAAGGCGCTTGAAGAAGACCCCTTACCCCCGCCGAGCTGGGCTCGACCGGGAGTAAGGGGTCTTCTTGCGTCCATCCCTGCGTGATCACCCGATGCCCGGGGTGCTCCCTCAGGACGAACCTGAGTCCTACCAACCGGAGAACCCAGGGACAGGGGAACACGATGCACAGCGATCTCATGCTGGACGCGGTCCGAGCCGAAGCGGCGTACCGGGCCGAGGAACTGCGGAAGGCCGGGCGCAGCGTCTGGGCCGCCCGCGCCCGCCGCGTCGTCCGCCACGTGCGGGCCGCGCGCACCGACGTCGAGGTACCGGCGCAGGAGCGTCGCGAAGGCGCGCGGGAGACCGCGGACGCCGCCAAGACCGCCCGGTAGAGGGCGGGTAATGGTGTCCAAGGCGATAAGCGGTCGGAAACTGTCGGGGGTGTGAGACAGAATGCTCCTCGTGCCCCGACTCGGCTCCGGAATCCCGCTCGTCGCCCGTACCCACGAGATGCGGCGGCTCCGCGCCGCCTTCGCCCGGGCAGATCGGGGCGAAGCCGGCGCGGTGCTGCTCTCGGGGGACGCCGGGGTGGGCAAGACCCGGCTGCTGACCGCGCTCGCCGAGCACGTCGCGGCGTGCGGTGCGCTGGTGCTCACCGGCCGCTGCATCGACGTCCGCGAGGGCGGTCTTCCTTATCTTCCGTTCGCCGAGGCGCTCGCCCCCCTCGGCGCGGCGACGGACGCGGTGCTCGCGGCCGCGGTGCGGGCCCGGCCCGCGCTCGGGCGGCTGCTGCCGCAGGGGCAGGGGCTGGAGGAACCGCGGACGGCCGAACACCCCCCGATGACCTCCAACGACCGGGAGACCATGGTGCGTCCCCGGCCGGAGCAGGATCTCGGTCAGCTGCAGTTGTTCGACGCGGTACTGGGGGTGCTGACCGAGATCGCCGAGTCGCGCCCGGTGGTGGTCCTCCTGGAGGATCTCCACTGGGCCGACGCGTCGACCCGCAACCTGCTGTCCTTCCTGCTCAGCAGGTTGCGGGCGCAGCGGCTGCTGGTCGTGGGCAGCTACCGCGAGGAGGACGTGCACCGGCGTCACCCGCTGCGCGGGGTCCTCTCGGAGCTGGTCCGGCTCGCCACCGTCGAGCGCGTCGACCTGCAGCCCTTCGGCGCGGCCGATGGCCGGAAGTTCGTCGAGGCGCTGGCCGATGAGCCCTTGCCGTCGGACGTCGTGGCCGACATCGTCACCCGCTCCCAGGGCAACCCGTTCTTCGCCGAAGAGCTGCTCGCCACCAAGACCGAGTGCAACGACCTGCCGGCCGGGCTGGCCGAAGTGCTGCTGTCCCGGCTCGAGCGGCTCTCGCCGGACACCCGCCGCGTGGTCCGCGTGCTCTCCGTGGCCACCGAGCCGGTGATGCACGCCGCGCTCGCCGCGGTCTGCGGGCTGGGCGAGCTCGAACTTGACGAAGCGCTGCGCGAGGCCGTCCAGCACCACGTGCTGGTGGTGCTCTCCGACGGCTCCTACATCTTCCGGCACGCGTTGCTGCAGGAAGCGGTGTACGGCGATCTGCTGCCGGGGGAGCGGTCGCGCACGCACGCGGGGTATGCGGCGCGGATCAAGGCGCGGCCCCAGGGCCGCGGCCACGACGCGAAGCTGGCCTACCACTCGATGCAGAGCAGCGATCTGGCCACCGCGTTGCCGGCATTGCTGCGCGCGATGGACGAAGCCGAGAAGCTCGGCGCGCCCGGGTCGGCGCTGCAGCACGTCGAACAGGCACTGTCCATCTGGGACGCCGTCCCGGTGGCGGACCGGCCGGACGGGTTCGACGAGCTGAAACTGCTGTACGAAGCGTCGTACTTCGCGGGGACGTCCGGCGAGCCCGAGCGAGCCGCCGCGTTCGCACGCTCGGCCACCCAAGCACTGACCGCCGACATCCCGAACGACCGGGCCGCGAAGGTGTGGCGGCGGCTGGCGGACGCGCTGCTCGCCTTGGAAGGCACCCTGGACGAGGCGGTCGCCGCCATCGACCGGGCCTGGAACCTGGTGAAGGACACCGATCCCAGCTCGGCGCGCGCGTGGGTGCTGGCCAGCCGGGCCGGGTTCCTCCGGATCCTCGACCAGCCCGAGGCGGCGCTCGACAGCGCGCTCGCCGCGGTCGCCGACGCCCAGGCCGTGGGCGCGACGGGGGCCGAGGCGTCGGCGCTGGTCACCCTGGGCACGCTGGCGGATTCGCGGGGCGACGCCGCCGAGGCCCGGGAGCGGCTGCGCCAGGCGCAACGCAAGGCGCGCGACGTGGGCGCGTACAACACCGAGATCCGCGCGACCTACTTCCTCGCGCTGAGCCACGACGACCAGGGCGAGTTCGCCGAAGCGCTGGAGCACGCCTCGCACGGCGTCGCGCGGGCCGAAGAAGCCGGGCTGAGCTGGAGCGTCTACGGACTGGAGCTGCGGGCGCGGCAGCTGATGCTGCGTTATCTGATGGGCGACTGGCCGGACGAGAGCGCCGGGCGTGCCGGGCGCGGGGTGTCCAGCGCGGTCGCCGCGCGGATCCTGGCCATCTGGTCGCTGTTCGTCGTCGCTCGCGGCCGGTTCGACGAGGCCGCGAAGCAGCTCGGCGGGCTGCGGCAGCACTGGGCGGCGGACATCCAGATCCCGTTGTCGGCCGGAGGTGCGGCCATCGAACTGGCGTACTGGCGCGGCGACCACGCCGAAGCCGTGCGCCAGGCCCAAGACCTGATCGGCTGGCTGGAGCGGATCGAACCCGGACTGCTGGCCGGTATCCGGGTAGCCGCGCTCGGCGTGTCCGCCGCGGCCGAGCTGGCCGCCGGTGCCCGCGTCCACGGTGACCAGGCCGCGGCCGAAGCCGCGGTGGCGGCCGGCGAGCGGTTCCTGGCGCACGGCCGGATGTGCTCGGTCGTCGGCCAGCCGCGCTCCGGGAAGCTCGGTCCGGAGGGCCGCGCGTGGCTGGCCCGCCTCGAGGCGGGCGCGAGCTGCCTGGCCGGTCGTGGCGACGCGGCGAAGTGGGCGGCCGCGGCGGAGGCGTTCGGCTACGGCGCCGTCTACGAGCAGGCAATCTGCCGCTGGCACGAAGCCGAAGCCCGGCTGGCCGCGGACGCCGACGCGAGCACGTCCCTCGAAGCGGCCCACGCGACGGCGGTCCGGCTGGGCGCGATCCCGCTGCGCGACGCCGTCCGCGACCTCGCGCACCGCGCCCGGATCGAGCTGGCGGGCGTCGAACCGGCGGCCCCGGCCCGCACGGTCACCAACCCGCTGACCGACCGCGAGCGCGACGTCCTGGAGCGCGTCGCCCTCGGCCGCACGAACCGCCAGGTCGGCGAGGAGCTCTACATCAGCGAAAAAACAGTGAGCGTCCACCTTTCCCGCGTAATGGCCAAACTGGGCGCAAGCCGCCGCGCGGAAGCAGTCGCCATCGCCTACGACCGAGGCCTCCTCACCGCCCCCACCGCGTGATCAGAGGGTCAACTCACGTGATCGAGAGGTCGACACGCGTGATTGAAGGGTCGACACGGCTGAGCCTGCGGGGTTCGCCGTGTCGACCCTCAAATCACGAGTGCTGACCCTTCAATCACGTGAGTTGACTCTTCGATCACGTCAGCGGGGGAGACGGCGGAGGGCTTTGAGGCCGAACGTCATGCCGCGGGACCACAGCGAACCCGGGATCGCGCGTGGTGGGCGCAAGGGCAAGCCGCGCTGGAGCGCGATCGACTGGGATTCCGTGTACTTCAGCAGGCCCTCGGCGCCGTTGCGGCGGCCGACGCCGGAGTCCTTCATCCCGCCCATCGGGACGCCGACGCTGCCGAACGTCGCCGCGTAGCCCTCGTTCACGTTGACCGTCCCGGCCTTCAGGCGCGCCGCGATCTCCCAGCCCGCGCGGCCGTTGCGGGACCAGACGCTGGCGTTGAGCCCGAACGGCGTGTCGTTGGCCCGCTCGATCGCGTCGGTGACGTCGGTGTAGCCGTAGATCGACACGACCGGCCCGAACGTCTCCTCCGCGAACGGCAGCATGTCCGGGCTGACGCCGGACAGCACCGTCGGCTCGTAGAACAACGGGCCGAGGTCGGGCCGCGCCCGGCCGCCGGTGAGCACCGACGCGCCCTTCGCGCGGGCGTCCTCGACGTGCGCCGACACCGCCGCGAGTTGGTCTTCCGACGTCAGCGAGCCCATCTGGGCGTGGTAGTCCAGCGCGCCGCCGAGCCGCAAAGCCGCAGTCCGGGTGACGAACGCGCGGGTGAACTCGTCGCGGATGTCCTCGTGGACGTAGATCCGCTCGACCGACACGCACAGCTGCCCGGCCGAGGAGAAGCACGCGGTCACCGCGCCGGCCGCGGCCTTCGCGACGTCGGCGTCGGGCAGCACGACCATCGGGTTCTTGCCGCCGAGTTCCAGCGAGTACGACGTCAGCCGCTTGGCCACCTGGCCGGCCAGCTCCTTGCCGGTCGGCGTGGAACCGGTGAAGCACAGGTAGTCCGACTCCTCGACCAGCGCGGTGCCGATCTTCGAACCCCGGCCGAGCACGATCTGCCAGGTCCCGGCGGGCAGCCCGGCCTCCTCGGCGAGCTCGTGCAGCCACAGCGCCGAAAGCGCGGTCTGGTTGTCCGGCTTCTGCACGACGGCGTTCCCCGCGGCCAGCGCGGGCAGGACGTCCATCGCCGTCAGGGCCAGGGGGTAGTTCCACGGCGAGATGATCCCGACGACGCCCTTGGGGTGCCGGATCTCGCCCGCGCGGGTCAGGCCGGGGATGACGCCGGCGACGCGGCGGGGCGCGAGGAGCTTCGGGGCATGCTTGCCGTAGTAAGCCGCCACCAGCGCGGTCGCGCTGACCTCGTCGAACGCGTCGAGCCGCGCCTTGCCCGCTTCGACCTGCACCAGGTCGAGCACCTCGTCCTGCCGGGCGAGCACCAGGTCGTGCAGCCGGGTGTGGACGCGGGCGCGCTCGGCGGGGGAGCGGTCCGCCCAGGCCCGCTGAGCCTTGCGCGCGTCCGCGAACACCGCGCGGACGTCGGCGTCGGTGGCCTGCGGGAGCGTCGCGATCGGCAGCCCGGTGAAGGGTGCCCGCATCCGGATCGGGGCGGAGTCCGCGCCGCCCGTCACGCGGGCGACGAGCTGGGCCGCCCGCGCCGAGCCCGGCGCCCCGGCGACGCCGCCGACGGTCGATGGCAGCGAGGTGTCTCCGACCGCGTTCGCGGGGGTCGTGCTGGTCATGACGTCTCCGTTCCGCGGAGTCCGCGCGACGCCGCGCGGAGGTTACCGACGAGTACACCATACCGTCGGTACGTCAGCTGTCCAGCGTGATGTGAATATGATTCACGTATTGGGTGGGTGCAGCGGCGGCAGCTGGTAATTCGGCTCGGTCGGCTCCTGCTGGGCCGGGTGCGGCTGGGCCTGCGTGACGCCGCCGTAGGGATCGCCGGGTTGCTGCGCCGGGAACGGCTGCGACGCCGGCCCGCCGTACGGGGGCGGCGGCTGCGCACCGGTCTGCGGCGCCGGGGCCTGTGCGGGGAACGGCTGCGACGGCGGATATCCCGGATAGGGCTGCGCGAACTGCTGCGGCGGCACCGGGTACGGCCGCGATGGCTGCTGGTACGGCGGCGGCCCGGCCGGGGCCGCGACGGGCGCCCGCCGCTCGGGCAGCGCCGCGAGGACCAGCGCCATCAGCGCGATCAGCCCGCCGCCGAGCAGCAGCCAGAACCCGGTCCCGGTCGAGTAGTGCGACTTGATCGTCCCCTCGTCCGACTCGTAGCTCATCGTCGCCGAGACGTCCATGCCGAGCATCCACACCGCCGCGACCACCCCGGCGGCTCCGGCCACCAGAGCCGTCCGGGCGCCCGAGCGCACGCCGGGCCTCGCCGTGCGGCGCACGGCGGCGAACGCCAGCCCGGCTCCGGCCAGCAGCACGACCGCGCCGGCGGTGAGCGGGATGCCGTACCGGGCGACGTGGGTCTGGTCGTAGAACTTCTTCGCCGCCTCGCTCGGCTCGACGGGGAACGAGCGCGACCAGGCGCTGATCGTCTGGCTGCTGTCGGTCTTGCCGTCCAGCACCTGCTCGAACGACGTCTGCGGCAGGAACGACCCGGCGATCACCACCACCGCGGCGAGGGCGCCGAGGATGCCGGCGAGCAGCCGGAAGAACCCGCCCGGGTCGGCCGGCGGCGGGGCGGGCGGCGGGCCGTAGGAGTAGGGGTACGGGGCGGCGGTCATCGGAACTCCCCTCGTTCGGGAGGGGATTGGACCACGAAATCGGCCTGCGGGATAAGGGGCAAAGCACCCTGGCGGTGCCGCACTGGTCAGCTCGGTGCAGTGGTGGCGTCCTGGTAGAGCAGGACGGCGATGCGCTTCCACTCCTCCAGGAGCTGCCGGCGCCGGTTCGGGTCGCCGCCGAGCTCGGCGTCCAGCGCCAGCCCGCGGGTGAGGTTGACGGTGAGCCAGAACAGCATTTCCGCGCGTTCCGGCGGGAGCTCGCCGGCGACCTGGGTGACGTGTTCGAGCGTGGCGCGGCCGAGCGCGCGGTCGACCGGGCGGATGGCGGCGCGCAGCTCGGGATCGGTGCGGGCGGCGACCCACAGCTCGGTGACGGCGGTCGAGAGCGTCCCGGAGTAGCCGGCCCACAGCAGGTCGATCGCCGCGGCGACCCCGCTGCCGCCCCCGGGCAGGTCGTCCAGCGACGCCGCGAGCTGACGGCGCAGCTTCGTCGTCAGGTGCTCGACCGCGGCCGCCATCAGCTCGGCCTTCGCGGTGAAGTGGTGCTGCACCGCGCCCTTCGACACCCCCGCGCGGGCGCAGATCTCCGGCACCGAGGTGCGCGCGTAGCCGACGTCGACCAGGCAGTCGATGGTCGCGTCGAGCAGTGCGGTGCGGGTCTGCTCGCGCCGCTGTGCCTGGGTCCGGTGCGTCGTCTCGGTCACCGCGGCCTCCCTGCTTTACCTGCGACCGGTACGGATGTACATTCCGAGCAGAACTTACATGCTGATCGGAATGTTTTCCAGCAGGAGGGTCCCGTGCCACTGCAACTGCCGAAGAGCTCGTGGAGCACGACCGAGCTCGAGGACCTCCGCGAGCTCGCGCGGTCGTTCCTGCAGAAGGAAGCTGTCCCGCACCAGGAACGCTGGGCGGCGGAGAAGCGGGTTGACCGCGAGCTGTGGACGAAGGCGGGCGAGGTCGGCCTGCTCTGCCTGTCCATCCCCGAGGAGTACGGCGGGGGCGGCGGCACCTTCGCCCACGAAGCCGTCCTCTACGAGGAGCAGGCGCGCGCCGGCGACAGCGCCTGGGGCGTCACCGTCCACAATGGAATTGTCGCGCACTACCTGCTCGCCTACGCCTCGGAAGAGAAGAAGCGCGAGTGGCTGCCGAAGCTGGCCAGTGGCGAAATGGTCGGCGCGATAGCGATGACCGAACCCGGCACCGGCTCCGACCTGCAGGGCATCAAGACGCGCGCGGTCCGCGACGGTGACCACTACGTCCTCAACGGCGCGAAGACCTTCATCACCAACGGACTCCACGCCGACCTCGTCGTCGTCGCGGTCAAGACCGACCCGGACGCGGGCGCGCAGGGCGTCTCGCTGATCGTCGTCGAGACCGACACGCCGGGCTTCCGCCGCGGGCGCGTCCTCGACAAGGTCGGGATGAAGGGCCAGGACACCGCCGAGCTGTTCTTCGACGACGTCCGCGTGCCCGTCGGCAACCTGCTCGGCGACGCCGAGGGTCAAGGCTTCGTCCAGCTGATGCTGCAACTGCCCCAGGAACGGCTGATCATCGCCGTCACCGCGGTGGCCGGGCTGGAGTCGGCGGTCGACCTCACGCTCGAGTACACGAAGGAGCGCACGGCGTTCGGCCGGCCGATCTTTTCCTTCCAGAACACCAAGTTCAAGCTCGCCGAGGCGGCGACCGAGGCCGCGGTGGCACGGGCGTTCCTCGACCAGTGCATCGAACGGCACCTGCGCGGCGAACTGGACGTCCAGGGCGCGGCGATGGCCAAGCTGTGGACCACCGAGCGTGTCAACAAGGTGATCGACGACTGCGTGCAGCTGTTCGGCGGCTACGGCTACATGACCGAGTACCCGATCGCGCGCGCCTGGGCCGACGTCCGGATCTCGCGGATCTTCGGCGGCACCAGCGAAATCATGAAGGAAATCATCTCCCGCTCGCTCTGAAAGGGTGCCGCTCATGAAGGCAGGTCCGCTCGGCGGCCTGAAGGTGGTGGAGCTCGCGGGTCTCGCGCCCGGGCCCTTCGCCACGATGATCCTCGCCGACCTCGGCGCCGACGTCGTCCGCGTCGACCGCGCGCAGCCGGGGGAGGACATCCTCGGCATCGGGACCGACCCGCTCGCCCGCGGCCGCCGGTCCGCCGGCATCAACACCAAGACGCCGGAGGGGGTCGAGCTGGTGCTGAAGCTGTGCGACAGCGCCGACGTCCTCATCGAGGGCTTCCGCCCGGGCGTCGCCGAACGCATCGGGCTCGGCCCCGACGTCGTGCACGCCCGGAACCCGCGGCTGGTCTACGGCCGGATGACCGGCTGGGGTCAGGACGGGCCGCTCGCCCGTGCGGCCGGCCACGACATCAACTACATCGGCATCGCCGGCGCCCTCGAACCGATCGGGCGCGCGGGCGAGCGGCCGGTGCCGCCGCTGAACCTCGTCGGCGACTTCGGCGGCGGCGGGCTGCTGCTGGCGATGGGCATCCTGGCCGCGCTGTACGAACGGAACACGTCCGGGCGCGGCCAGGTCGTCGACGCGTCGATGGTCGACGGCGCGGCCCTGCTCACCACGAGCCTGCACGGCATCAAGGCGGCCGGGCTCTGGTCCGAGGAGCGCGGCGAGAACATGCTCGACGGCGGCGCGCCGTTCTACGACACGTACGAGACCGCGGACGGCAAGTACGTCGCCGTCGGCGCGATCGAGATGCGGTTCTGGGGCGACCTGGTCAAGGTGCTGGAGCTGGACCCGGCGGAGCTGCCGCTGCACGTCGACCGGACGCAGTGGCCCCGGCTGCGGGAAATCGTGGCGGGGGCGATCGCCAAGCACACCCGCGACGAGCTCGTCGCGCGCGCCGAAGGCACCGACGCGTGCCTGACGCCGGTGCTGTCGCCGGAAGAGGCGGCGTCGCACCCGCACAACGCGGCGCGCGGCACGTTCGTCGAGATCGGCGGCATGGTCCAGCCGGCGCCGGCCCCGCGGTTCGGCCGGACGCCGCCGTCGACGCCGGAAGCACCGCGGGCCAAGGGATCCGACACCGAAGCGGTGCTCGCCGAACTGGGCGTCACGGACCTGGACGCCCTGCGCGCGGCGGGCGTGATCGCCTAGGGTTTCGCCAGGTCGGAGCGCACGACCGAGTAGATGACGTGGTCGCGCCACTCGCCGTCACGGAAGCCGTAGCCACGAAGCACGCCTTCGCGGGTGAAGCCGGCTTTCTCGAGCGAGCGCTGTTCGGCGCGGTTGCCGGTCTCGGTCGTCGCTTCGACCCGGTTGAGCTGGGTGTGGGCGAAGAGGTAGCCGACGAGCAGGCGCTGGGCCTCGGTGCCGTAGCCGTGGCCGCGTGCCTCCGGCGCCAGCACGAGGCCCATGTTCCAGCAGTAGGACGTCGCCCCGGTGCGGGTGCGGTGCCAGGAGACGAGCCCGAGGACGCGGCCGCCGAGCGTCGGCACGAGCATGCCGGTCTCGGCGGTGAGCATCCCGGTCTCCAGCCACCGGCGGCGCAGGTAACCGGGATCGTGCCAGCCGAACCACTGGTGCTCGCCGGCCGCGACGGGATCGTTGGTCAGCTGTTCCAGCAGGCCGAGGTCGCTTTCGGCCACCGGCCGGAGCTCCACTCCGACACCGTCGTCGTCCATCCGGAGACCTTATCGGCCGCTTGACCGGAACCGGCACGTCCGCGCGCAAGATAGCTCGCTAGAGCCATCACCCGTGACCGAGAGGTCGACACGCGTGATTCAAGAGTCGACACGCGTGATCCAGAGGTCGACACGGCGCAACCGGAGGCCCGGCCGTGTCGACCTTCCAATCACGCGTGTCGACTCCTCGATCACGCGAGTCGACCGCTCAATCACGCGAGATGCCCCGCGGATCACGTTAGATGCCCCGCTGGTCACGCGAAGGTGCCGTGGCGGCCTTCGCCGCCGGCGAAGCGGGCCGCGCCGTCGACCGCCTCCGCGGCCAGGACGCCCGAGCCCATCGCCGCGGCGAACTCCGCCGTCAGCGCGTCCTCTTCGGACTCGCCCCACTGGGCCAGTGCCGACCGGCGGTCGCCGCGCAGGCAGGACTGCGGGAAGGCCGCCAGCTGCCGGGCCAGCTCCTGCGCCGCCGGCACCGCTTCGCCCGCCGGGACCAGGCGGTTGGCCAAGCCGATCTCGAAGGCCTCGGCGGCGTCGACCGGCCGTCCGGTGAGGATGAGGTCCATCGCGCGGGACTGGCCGATCAGGCGCGGCAGCCGCACCGTCCCGCCGTCGATCAGCGGGACGCCCCAGCGGCGGCAGAACACGCCGAACACCGCCGTGACGTCCGCGACCCGCAGGTCGCACCACAGGGCCAGCTCGAGCCCGCCCGCGACGGCCGGCCCGTGCACCGCCGCGATCACCGGCTTGCCGAGGGCCATCCGGGTGGGCCCCATCGGGCCGTCCCCGTCCGGGTGGGTGCGGTTCATCCGGTCGGTGCCGATCGCCTTGAGATCGGCACCCGCGCAGAACGCGCCGCCGGCTCCGGTCAGGACCGCGACGGCCGCGCCCGGGTCGGCGTCGAACGCGCGGAAGGCTTCGGCCAGCTCCGCCGCCGTCGGCGCGTCGACGGCGTTGCGCGCCGCCGGGCGGTCGATGGTGATCGTCGTCACCGCGCCGTCCCGTTGCACCAGCACGTTCCGGGACATGGCCGCTCCTGGGGTTGATCGACTGGGGTTGATCGAGGTGTCTTCGGTGGACGCCTTCCCTACAGTATTGGGATGGCCACTCCCAGGACGGGGACGGCGAGCCGGGGAGGAAGCACATGTCGGGCGGCGTGAAGAAGATTCTGATCGTGGGCGTGGTCGCGCTCGTGCTCTTCCTCCTGATCACCCAGCCCACCCAGTCCGCCGACTTCGTGCACCGCGTGCTCGGCTGGCTCAAGGACGGCGCCGAAGCGATCGTCACGTTCTTCCGCGCCCTCTTCTCCTGACCTGGCGCTTCTCCGTACCGGCGCCGCCACGGGCGGTGCCGGTGACTACCGTGCGTGTTAACGGACGGTAAATCACCCAGCGTCACCAATCTCGGAATCCGGACTCCGGCACTCGACCATCCGGGTGGATTGCGGTCGAAAACGCGCTGGTCGTCGAATTCGTGGCACCGGGGGTCTGGCGAAGACGACCACCCCGGCCCTACGGTGCTCACATTGCGTGATCGGGTGGTTCGCCATCCCCCCGGAGACCCTCGGTACGCAGGCATTTTCCACTCAGCAAGGTGCAGGTTGGTGCGTGCGGCACCACCGCGTGGGACAGCCGTCAGGGCCTGTCCGTCGGGGACCTACATAGGAGGCAGGGATGACCGGAGATCCCGGAGTGGACGCGTTGATCCGGCAGTGGGCCGCCGAGCGCGAGAGGACTCCCGAGGAGCAGGAGGTCGACCGCATCGCTTCCGCGTGGCTGGCCGACGCGCCCGCGCAGGCTCCGGGCATTCCCGGCCAGCGTGCGCGGACCGGCCAGTCGCGGTTCGTCCCGGTGGAGTCGGCCGATCCTGGCTACCTCGCCGCGATGCGCAGCCGGCTGCCGGAGGTGCCCGAAGAGCTCCTCACCGCCGCCGCGGGCTGGTGGCAGATGGTCGGCGGCGTCGCCGAAGCCGAGGAGTGGTGGGACGCCGGTATCAGCCCGCTCGACCAGCGGGCCCTCGACTACCGGGCGGCAGGCCTCGCGCCGTCCGACCTGAGTCGCCGGCTCGGGCCGATGACCGTCCTGCAGCACCTGCGCCGCGGCAGCGCCCCGGCCTGGTGCGTGGCGCGGCTCGCGCGTCAGCAGAAATCCGCCTGACGAGACGTTTTCCACTCGACCGGGTGACCCGGCGTGGTGAGACGATCGGGACGGCCCGCGTAACGCTAACCTGCGCGGGCTCGTTGACAGATCGTCCACACCACGCTGGAGGACCGGAGTTTCGTGCGCACCAGGACCGGAAAGACCGAGGACGACCCGATCGGCGCTCGCGCCGACGAAGCCGTCCCCGCCCCACCGGGACCGCGCTCTCCGGGCGTGGCCGTGCTCACCCGGCTGATCGTGGTCCTCGCCGTGCTGGCCGTGGCCGGCGGCGGGATCTGGCTCGTCACCCGCGCCTCGACGCCCGAGGCGAGCCCGACCACCACCGAAATCCCCGCCTTGCAGGTCAAGGCGGCCGACGTCCGGCCGGGCTCGGTCGCCCCGGCCGGTGGTGCGGTGGCGGGCGGGGCCGAGCAGCAGACGAGCCCGCAGCAGGCCCATCCGCGTGAGACGGGGCCGGCCACGCTGTCGCAGTGGGCGGCCCAGGTCGCGGCGGCCAGCGGCGTCCCGGCGCGGGCCCTGCAGGCGTACGGCAACGCCGAGCTGGCGATGCGCGCGGACCAGCCGGGCTGCAAGATCTCGTGGGCCACGCTCGCGGGCATCGGCCGCATCGAGTCCAACCACGGCCAGTACGCCGGGGCGGTCCTCGGCGCGGACGGCCGCCCGTCCAAGCCGATCATCGGCGTCCCGCTCGACGGATCGGCGGGGGTGCAGGCGATCGGCGACACCGACGGCGGCCGCTACGACGGCGACGCCGGGGTCGACCGGGCGGTGGGCCCGATGCAGTTCATCCCCGGCACGTGGCGCAAGTGGGCCTCGGACGGCAACGGCGACGGCCTGGGCGACCCGCAGCAGATCGACGACGCGGCCCTGGCGGCGGCGCGGTACCTGTGCGCGGGCGGGCGGGACATGGCGAGCCCGAGCGGGTGGTGGGCCGGGATCCTGTCGTACAACAACTCGACGGAGTACGCGCAGAAGGTGTTCGGCCTTGCCGACGGGTACGCGAAGGCCGCCCAGGCGGCGCGCAAGCAGGGTTGAGAGCCCGGCCACCTCGTCCGCGACCGCGCGTCGGCTCTCAGCCGGCCAGTGCTAGCGTCACCTTCGTGCCAGACCCTCACCCGCCGGTGGGATCCCCCTGGGGTCGCCGGATCGCGATCGCCGCGACCTGCCTGGTGAGCCTGCTCGTCTGCTGCGGGCTCGCCTGGTGGCAGTGGGACCGCTTCACCTCCGCGAACGGCACCTTCCAGAACCTCGGCTACGTCCTGCAGTGGCCGCTGTTCGGATTGTTCCCCGCCTTCATGTTCTGGCGGATCCGCAAGCTCCGGCTGAAGGCCGAAGCCGACGGCACCGCGGGCGAGACGCCGAAGCCGGCCCCCGTCGCCGAGGTGCCCGCTCCGCGTCCCCACCCGGACACGAAGGTCACGGACGAGGACGACGAGCTGGCCGCCTACAACCGTTACCTGCGCGAGCTGCACGCCCGTGATCAGCAGGCAGCAGAGTGAAGAGTGAGGACGACCCGATGACCACCAGCACCGAAGGCGCCCGGACAGCCGTGCCGCTCGTCGGCCCCCTGGTCCGGTTCCGCACCGCCGCCTACGTCACCGGTGTCGGCTTGCTCGGCCTGTGCTTCGTCATGGTGCTGCGGTACGCCTTCGGCAACGCGACGCCGTCCGCGGTCTACTCGCCGATCCACGGCGTCCTCTACATGATCTACCTCGTGCTGACCATCGACCTGGCGATCAAGGCCCGCTGGTCGATCAAGGGCACCGTGCTCGTGCTGCTGGCCGGCTGCGTCCCGTTCGTCTCGTTCCTCGTCGAGCGCCGGGTGACGCACAAGGTCAAGGCCGGGCAGAAGCTGTAACGCGGCGGAAGGTCAGCGCCACCAGCACCGTGCAGGCCGCGAACGCCGCGGCCGTGGCGAACGCCGCCGTCATGCCGTCGACCGTCAGCTGCGCGCCCGTCGTGGTGGCCGAGCGGGTGACCGAACCGAACACCGTCACCAGGACGGCCAGCCCGAGCGTGCTGCCGACCTGCTGCATCGTCTGCAGCACGCCGCCCGCCGCGCCCGCGTCCTCGCTCGGCACGGTCGCCATCACGATCACGTTCAACGGCGCGAACGACAGCCCGGCGCCGAGGCCCATCAGCAGCAGCGGCCCGAACAACGCCGGGAAGTACGTGCTTTCGGTGGTGAGCAGGGTGAGCCAGCCGACGCCGGCGACCATCAGCAGCGAGCCGGTGACGGCCACGGGCTTCGGCCCGTAGCGGGGGAGCAGCCGCGGCACGAGCCGGCTCATGGTGAAGATCAGCACCGCCATCGGGAGGAAGGCGAACCCGGTCGCCAGCGCCGCGAAGTGCCGGATGTCCTGCATGAACTGGGTCAGGAAGAAGAACATCGACATCATCGCCATCGGCCCGAGGAAGAAGTTGACGTAGGCCGCGCTGCGGTTGCGGTCGGCGAACAGCCGCAGCGGCACCAGCGGCAGCGCGGTGCGGGCCTCGATGGCGACGAAGCCGGCGAGCAGCACCAGGCCGGCGGCGAGCGAGCCGAGCGTCACCGGGTTGCCCCAGCCGTCGGAGGCGGCGTGGGTGAAGGCGAACACGAGCGCGCCGACGCCGAGGGTGCCGGTGACCGCGCCCGGCAGGTCCAGGTGCGCGCGACGGCGTTCGGGCTCGGCCACGAACCGCGGGGCGAGCAGGGCGATCGCCAGGCCGAACGGGACGTTGATGAACAGCGCCGCGCGCCACGAGATCCACTCGGTGAGCAGGCCGCCGACGATCAGGCCGATCGCGAAGCCGCCACTGGACATCGCGGAGAACAGTGCCAGCGCGCGGACCCGCGCCTTGGGCTCGGTGAACGTCGTCGTGACCAGCGCCAGGGTGCTCGGACCCGCCATGGCGGCGCCGACCCCCTGCAGCACGCGGGCGATGATGAGCAGCGTGGCCGAGTCGGCGAGCCCGCCGGCCAGCGAGGCGAGCGTGAACACGACGATGCCCGCGACGAACATCCGCCGCCGTCCGAACAGGTCGCCCGCCCGGCCGCCGAGCAGCAGCAGGCCGCCGAAGACGAGGCTGTACGCGGTCATCACCCAGGACAGGCCGGTGGCGGAAAACCCCAGGTCGGACTGGATGCGCGGGAGCGCGACGTTCATCACCGTCGCGTCGAGGACGAGCATGAGCTGGCAGGTCAGGATGATCGCGAGGACCAGCCCGCCGCGGTGGGGGCGCGCCGGTACGGGCGCGCGGTCGAGCGTTTGGTGCGACAAGGAATACTCCCCCGAGGAGTAAGAGAGGAAGCGGAGATGTTCTCCGCTTGCGTGCGATCCGATAATATGGAGAGCGTCTCCGGATGCGCAAGTGAATTCGGAGAATCTCTCCGGTTAAGTGGCGAGGAGGCCGGGATGCCGGACACCGAGCGTCCGATGCGGGCGGACGCGCGACGCAACTACGAGCGCATCGTCGCGACGGCGAAGGACCTCTTCACCGCCCAGGGCGCCGACGTGCCGCTGGACGACGTCGCCAAGAAGGCCGGCGTCGGCGCGGGCACCCTCTACCGGCACTTCCCGACCCGGGAGAAGCTGTTCGAAGCGGTCTACCGCGACGAGATCACGGTGCTGGCCGACCGCGCGTTCGTCCTGCACGACGAGCTGCCGCCGTGGGAAGCCCTGGAAGCGTGGCTGCTCGCCCAGGTCACCTGGGTCGTCGAGCGGCACAAGCTGGCGACGATCCTCAAGGAGTCCATCGATTCGGGCTCGGAGACCTTCCAGTACTGCCAGAAGCGGCTTCGCGAAGCGACGGGAGTGCTCGTGGAAGCGGCGCAGGAGGCCGGGCTGGTCCGCCCGGACGTCGTCGGCGTCGATGTCCTCCGGCTCGGCCACGGCGCCGGGATGGCCGTGCGCAACTGCACCCCGGACGAGGGCAGGCGCGTGCTGAACGTGATCCTGGACGGCCTGCGCGCCTGACGCAGGCCGCCGGCGCGGATCAGCTGCCGATGCCGGTCATCGAGCGGACCTCCATCTCGGCCTGCTTCTCCGCATCCGCCTTCGGCCGGCCCACCAGCGTCCCGACGAACCCGCACAGGAACGAGAAGGGGATCGACACGAGACCCGGGTTCTTCAACGGGAACCAGGCGAAGTCGAGGCCCTTGACGATCGAGTCCGGCGAGCCCGAGACGACCGGCGAGAACAGCACCAGCAGCAGGCACGCGATCAGGCCGCCGTACATGCCCCACAGCGTCCCGGTGGTGTTGAACCGCTTCCAGAACAACGAGTACAGCAGCGTCGAGAGGTTGGCCGACGCCGCCACCGCGAACGCCAGCGCCACCAGGAACGCGACGTTCTGCCCGTTCGCCAGCACCCCGCCGGCGATCGCCAGCACGCCGACCACGATCGCGGTCAGCCGCGCCACCCGGACCTCGTCCGCCGGCTCGGCCTTGCCGCGCTTGAAGATGTTCGCGTAGACGTCGTGGGCGAACGAGGCCGACGCGGTGATCGTCAGCCCGGCCACCACCGCGAGGATCGTCGCGAACGCCACCGCGGCGATCACGCCCAGCAGCAGCGTCCCGCCGATGTGCAGCGCCAGCAGCGGCGCCGCCGAGTTCTCCCCGCCAGGGGCGCTCTTGATCTCGTCCGCGCCGACCAGGGCGGCCGCGCCGAAGCCGATCACCAGCGTGCACGCGTAGAAGATGAGCATGCAGACCGTCGCCCAGACGACCGAGCGACGCGCCTCCAGGGAGTTCGGCACCGTGTAGAAGCGCATCAGCAGGTGCGGCAGCGAGGACAGGCCGAGCACCAGGGCCAGTGCGAGCGACACGAAGTCGAGCTTGGTGGTGTCGTCCTTGCCGTAGGAGCCGCCGGGTTCCAGCAGGTGCTCGCCCAGCGGGCTCTTCTCGGTCGCGGCCGAGAGCAGGTTCGAGAAGCTGAAGCCGTACTTGCCGAACAGGAACACCGCCATCAGCACCACGGCCAGCATCAGCACGCCGGCCTTGATGATCTGCACCCACGTGGTGCCCTTCATCCCGCCGACCAGCACGTAGACGACCATGACCAGGCCGACCACGCCGATGATCAGCGCCTGCCCGAGCCGGGTGTGGATGTCGAGCAGCAGGGCGACCAGGCCGCCGGCGCCCGCCATCTGCGCCAGCATGTAGAACAGCGAGATCACCAGCGTCGACGTCGCCGCCGCGGCCCGCACCGGGCGCGGCTTCATCCGGAAGCTGATCACGTCGCCCATCGTGAACCGGCCGGTGTTCCGCGTCAGCTCGGCGATCAGCAGCAGGTCGACTAGCCAGGCGACCAGGAAGCCGATGGAGTAGAGGAAGCCGTCGTAACCGTGGACGGCGATCGCGCCCGCGATGCCGAGGAACGACGCCGCGGAGAGGAAGTCCCCGGAGAGCGCGATGCCGTTCTGGCGGCCGGTGAAGGCACTGCCCGCGGCGTAGTAGTCCGACGTCGAGGAGTTCCGGCTGCCGGCCCGGTAGACGACGTACAGAGTGATCGCCACGAACAGGGCGAACACGACGGTGTTGATGACGGGGTCGCTGGCGGCCGGCCCGCCCGCGGCGAGCGCGGTCATCGGCGCTTCTCTTCCACCAGGCCCGCGCGCGCCCGAAGCTCGGCGACCTGCGGGTCGAGCCGGCGGCGCGCGTAGTGCAGGTAGAGCCAGGTGATCAGCGCGGTGCTGGCGAACTGGCCGAGGCCGAGCAGGATGGCCACGTTGACCTGGCCGAAGACCTTGCGGCTCATGAATTCGTGCGCGTACGCGGCCAGCAGCACGTACGTCATGTACCAGGCGAAGAAGGCGAAGCTGAGCGGGAAGACGAACCCGCGGAACCGGCGGCGCAGCGAGACGAACTCGGGGCTGGCCTGGATCGCGGTGTAGTCGGGGCCCGAGGGGGTGGCGGACCGGCGGGGCAGGTCCCCGGCCGGGTCGGGACCGGCGGGCAGGACCGGGATCCGGCTCGTCTCCTCGAGGGCGTTGCCCGGCGCGGGCCGCGCTACGTCGTACATGGTGCCTCCGGCAGGTGCCTCCGTGGCGGCGGGCCCCGGGCGCCTGCGGGCAGGGCGCCGGGCCGCCCTTGCGGACTGCGAGGGCACATCGTAACTACGCCATCCGGCGGGTGCCGAAGGCGGCCGGACCGTCCGGTCGGTTCGGGAGACGGTATTCGTTTTCCCGTCGATCGCGTCGAATGGGTGACCGGCGACAACGCGGTGTGGAGAACGTCCGTAATGCGGAAAAGAATTGTGACGGGACGTTGTCGGGGGTGAAGTGGACTACGGCAAACGGGGTAACGACGCTGGTCGTCTCGCCGAGGTGGTCACCAAAAGTAGTCGAATGCCGAGCTTGATCCTGCTCGCGGGTGGCTTCGGGTAGCGTAAGGGCGGCGAAGATCCACTGGTCAGCGTAGGGTTCCGAAAGAAATCACCAGGTCGGGGCCGGGGAACGCGCAACGCCACAACATCGGGCGCATCTTGAGACTTGACCCACCCGTTGGTGGTACGGAGTGTAGATCGACCGAGGGATGCTGCTACCCTGCCTGGGCTAATCGGGTGACAGCCGGATGCGAGTGGCCCGCAGTCCGGTAACCGGAATTCCCTCTTCGGTGGCGGTGAGGCTGGAATGTCCTGGGCGGTGGACGGTCGCGAATACACTTTTCGCAGGTCAGCGCCCGAACGGGGAACACAATTGACCGGCACGGCATCGGGGGTACGATTCTTTGGCCCAGCTGACCGCAGCGATCGATTGGCACCGATAAAGTTGATCTCGATCACCGTGCACAACGCAACTTGCGACATGCACGTGCATAGTCCCGGGCAGCAGCGCCCCGGGCGCGGGATCGCGAAGCGGTGCCTGCCCGGCGACGGGCGCGCGGACGGCGGGGCGGCCGGGGCCGAGCGAGGGCGCCGGGGAAGCGGCAGGGCGGGGACGGCACGGCCGTCCGCAAGCCCGTCGCGCTCCGGGACGCCGCGCCGCCGACGCGGATCCATGACGCCGGACAGGGAGTCACTCACGTGACCGTTGCAGGAGAAGGTCAGGTGCCCGTCGGGGAGCTGCTCGGCCGAGCGCCCCGGCGGTCGAAGGGGAAGGCCGTGTGGCGCGCGCTGGTGCAGTGGCGCGACTGGAGCCTGCCCGTCAAGCTTTCGGCCGTCACGGTCGTGCCCATCGTCCTCGCGCTCGTCCTGGGCGTCGCGACGATCGCCGCCCAGGTCGGCCGCTCGGACGAGTACCAGCGGCTCGACCGGCTGGTCGCGCTCGGCGGCGGGGTGCGCACCCTGACCGCCGCCCTCCAGCAGGAGCGCACGGTCACCGCGGCGATGCTGACCGAGGGCACCGTCGGCGGCACCCCCGAGCTGGCCGCGGCGCGCAAGGCCACCGACGCCGCGACCGGCCCGTTCACCGCGGAGCAGGCCCGCGCGTCCGAAGCCGAGCCCGGCGTCTCCGGGGCGGCGGGTACCGCCTCCGCACAGGTCGGCAACCTCTCCTTCCTGCGCCGCCAGGTCGACGGCGGCCAGCTCGACCCCGGTCAGGCCATCACGGCGTACTCCGCGGTCACCGGCTCGCTCATCAGCCTCGACACCGCGGCCACCGCGGGGGCCGGCGACGGCACCCTCGGCGGCACGCCCGCCGGGCTGCACGAACTGCTGGTCGCCGGCGAGCAGGTGTCGCTCAGCGAGGCCCTCGTCTCCTACGGCGTCGGCCGGGGCGGGCTGACGCCGAGCGAGCTGGCCACCCTGCGCGCCGCCGAGCTGCGGCTCGCCGACCGGCTCGTCGACTTCCGGTCGGCGGCGGGTGACACGCTGCAGCGCGACTTCGCGGCGATCGCGGAAGGCACGCAGGCGCAGAGCCGGGCCCGGATGGTCGAGACGGTGCTGAACGCGCAGAGCGGCGCGGTGGACGACGCGTTCCGTGCCCTGCCGGCCGCGGACTGGACCACCGCCTCCGCGGCGATGCGCACGCAGATCGGCTCGATCGCCGACCGGCTCGGCGCGTCGGCGGCGCAGACGGCGGCGGACCTGGTCGACGACGCCAGCAGCGGTGCCGGCCTGCTCGCGGTGCTGCTGTTCGCCGCGATGGTGCTGGCCGTCGCGGTCGTCTTCCTCATCACCCGCCAGCTGCTGCGCTCGCTGAAGGTGCTGCGTCGCAGCGCCCTCGACGTCGCCGAGACCGCGCTGCCGGAGGCGGTCCGCAACATCCAGGAGGGCCGCGCGCAGGGCACCGACGTCCGGCCGGTCCCGGTGCACACCGACGACGAGGTCGGCGAGGTGGCGCGGGCCTTCGACAAGGTGCACCACCAGGCGCTGCGGCTGGCGACCGAGCAGGCCGCGATGCGCACCGGCTACGGCAGCGTCTTCGTCAACCTCTCGCGGCGCAGCCAGAGCCTGGTGCAGCGGCAGCTGCAGCTGATCGAGCAGCTCGAGCGGGACGAAGAGGACGCCGACCAGCTGGCGACGCTGTTCCAGCTCGACCACCTCGCCACCCGGATGCGGCGCAACAACGAGAACCTGATGGTGCTCTCGGGCGCCGAGCCGGGCCGCCGGTCCGGGAAGCCGGTCGGCACCACCGACATGCTGCGTGCCGCGGTGTCGGAGATCGAGCAGTACCAGCGCGTCCAGGTGCAGCCGCCACCCCCGGCCCGGATCGTCGGCTACGCGGCGAGCGACCTGATGCGCCTGGTCGCCGAGCTGCTGGACAACGCCACGGCGTTCTCCGCGCCGGAGACCACGGTGACCGTGGCGTCGCGGCTGGGCGAGGACGGCTCGCTCCACATCGACATCCTGGACAAGGGCATCGGGATGACCGAGTGCGAGGTCATCGAGGCGAACACCCGGCTGACCGAGGCCGGGTCGGTCGACCTGGTGACGTCGCGCCGGATGGGCCTGTTCGTCGTCGGCCGGCTGGCCAGCAGGCACCGGATCGGGGTGTCGCTGCACGGCGGCCGGGACATCGTCGGCGTCCGCGCCACGGTCGTGGTCCCGCCGGAGCTGGTGATGCCGGTGACCGACGGCCCGGCGACCGGCCCGATCGGCTCTCTGCAGCAGCACCCGGCGAGCCCGGCGGCGGGCAACCAGCTGCCGCGCCGCCCGGTCAACGGCGCGAGCCGCCCGCGGCCGCTGGTGCCGCAGCAGCCGGCGATGGGCGAGGAGCGGTGGCCGTCGGCGAGCGACCTGGCCGGCCTGTCCGGCGTGCGCCCGCCGTCGGACCTGGAGATCTCCGGGACGGCCCTGTTCGCCCCGATCGAGAAGGACGGCGACGTCCCGCCGCAGCGCCCCGCCTTGCCGCAGGTGCCCGCGGTGCTGCCCGTGCCGCAGAGCCCGCCTCCGCGCGGCGACGACCTGCCGGCGGGCAAGGACCTGTTCACGGCCAACGAGACCACGCTCAGCGACTGGTGGCAGGAGGCGACCGCGGGGAAGGAGCCGCCCCCGCCGGCCCCGGCACCGGACCGGTCCGAGACGACGCCGATCTTCGACGAGATGCTGTCGGCGTGGTTCCGCGAGGACAAGCCGGCCGCGGAGGAGGAACCGGCCGCCGCTTCCCCCGAGACGCCGCCGGAAGAGCGCCGCAGCTGGGACTTCGCGAGCGACGAGAACTTCCGCACGGTCCAGGAGGTGACGAAGGCCGAGCCGACGGCGTTCACGGAGGCGGGTCTCCCGCGCCGCCGCCGCGGCGAGCAGCTCCTCCCGGGCAGCGCCACCCCGCACTCCCCGGCGGCGACCCCCAAGCCGGCCCCGGCCGGCCCGGACCTCCCGGTCCGCGACCCGGCGGACGTCCGCGGCCGCTTGAGCAGCTTCCAGCAGGGCGTGACCCGCGGCCGCCGCCAGGCCCGCCAGGCCGCGGCCCAGCGATCCCGCCCGGCCCAGCCGACACCGGGGACACCGGGGACATCGGCGGTGCAGGGGCTCGGCACGGCCCAGTCCGCGGGGCAGCAGGAGGCGGCGGCGCAGCCGACGGCCGAGCAGGGGGCGGCGGCGCAGCCGGCGGCCGGTGGTGCTGCGGCCACCACGGGTCCGGCGCAGCAGGCGGCAGGTCCGGCGGCCACACAGCAGGTGGCGGGCTCGCCGAATGCGCAAGCGTCACAGCAGCCGGGCGCCGAGCAGGAACCGGCCTCGGAGCAGGCCGCGCCGCAGTCGGGCACGGCTCAGCAACCGCCCGCATCGCAGCCTGCGGCCGCGCGGCAGGCACCCGTGCCACAGCCGTCCGCATCGCAGCAACCGCCCGCATCGCAGCAACCGCCCGCGCCGCAGTCCGCGGCGGCTCAGCAGGAGCCCGCGCCGCAGCCGGGTACGGCTCGGCAAGCAGCCGCGGCCGTCCCGCAGGCACCCGCAGTCACCCCGCAGCCGGGCAAGGCACCCCGGCCCGGCCCCCGGCCGCCTGCGGGCGGCGTGCTCCCCAGCCGCCGGCCGGCCGCGAACGGGTCCACTTCCGGCGCCTTCCCGCAGCCGCCCCTCCCGCAGCCCACCCGCCGGCGCCCGGACGTCTTCCAGGAGTCCGGGCAGCTGCCGGTCGCCAACGGCCGTCCCGTTTCCCCGCCGTCCTCGCTGCCCGGCAGGAAGGCCCCGGAGACCCCGGTCCCGCGCAGCGAAGAGTCCGCGGTCGAAGCCACCACCGAGTGGGATTTCGGCACGGACGACGGCTGGCGTGCGGTGCAAGCGGTGTCCCAGTCGGCACCCTCCACCTTCACTTCGGCAGGATTGCCCCGGCGCCGTCGCGGGGAGCAGTTGCTTCCGGGCAGTGCCGGATCGTCCACCGGGGCCACGGCCCCCCGACCACAACGGGACGCACACGACGTGCGCGGCCGCCTGCGGAGTTTCCAGCAGGGCATCGAGCGCGGACGCCACCGCACCGCACAGGCGGCCGAGACCAACCACGAGACCTTGGAGGGTGAATGACCTCGCCGAGTAGTGCTCAGCCGACGCAGAACCAGTTCGGCTGGCTGGTGAACGACTTCGCGGAGCGGGTGCCCGGTGTGGCCCACGCCGTGGTCGTCTCGGCGGACGGCTTGCTGCTGACCGCGTCGAACCGGCTTCCGCTGGACCGGGCCGACCAGCTCGCCGCGGTCGCCTCCGGGCTGGTCAGCCTCACCCAGGGCGCGGCCCGCTGCTTCGAAGCCGGCGCGGTCAACGAGACCGTCGTCGAGATGGAGCTGGGGATCATGGTGCTGATGTCGATCAGCGACGGCTCCTGCCTGGCCGTGCTCGCCGCCCCCAACTGCGACATCGGGCAGGTCGCCTACGAGATGACGATGCTGGTCGACCGGGTCGGCCAGATCCTCACCCCGGAGCTGCGCGCTCAGCTCCAGGGCTCCGGGGGGTCGCTGATCGGCGAACCGGTGGGATGATGGCGCGATGAGCACGGGGTCCGGATTCAACGGCGAACCACCCGCGGGGCACAGCCCCGGCGGGCGTGGGGACGACGGCACGTTCGCCGACGTCCTCAACGGGTTCACGCTGGATTCCGGCCGTGCCCGCCGGAAGCGCAAGAAGAGCAAGGAGTCCCCGCCACCCCCGGCCGCCGGTGCATCCCCGGCCGCGGATCCGCCGGCGCCCGCGCCGTCGGCCGACCAAGGAGATCGTGTGACCTCTTTAGTCTCGCCACCCGGCAGTACCGACGGGGACAGCCCCAGACCAGGCGGTTTGTTCGATCCGGGCCCGCCCAGCGGCGAATTCGTGATGCCCGCGGTCTTCGAACAGCCGCCCGCGCCGGAGGAGCTGACGGCGATCGTCCGGCCCTACGCGCTGACCGGCGGCCGCACCCGGGCCAATTACGCCCTGGAGCTGGAGACACTGATCTCCGCGAAGGACTACGCTGCCACCGGTGGCTTCCCCGAAGTGGCCGTGGAGCAGATCGAGTGCATCTCGATCATGGAAGAGTGCCGGACCCCCCGTTCGGTCGCCGAGATCGTGTCGGCGCTGCGGGTGCCTCTGGGGGTGGCCCGGGTACTGATCAGCGACGCGGCCGACGCGGGGCTGGTCACGGTGCACAAGACGATTACGGGCAATGACGGCGCCGAGGCACATCTGGTGTTGATGGAAAGGGTTTTGAGTGGACTCCGTCGGCTTTAAGGCACCGCGGGACACCGCGCCCCCGACCATGACATCCGCCAAGATCGTGGTGGCTGGCGGCTTCGGTGCGGGGAAGACGACCTTCGTGGGGTCGGTGTCGGAGATCGTGCCGCTGACCACCGAGGCGATGATGACCGACGCCAGCGTCGGGGTCGACAACCTCGACCACACCCCGAACAAGTCGACGACCACGGTGGCGATGGACTTCGGCCGGGTGTCGCTGGACGCGGACCTGATCCTCTACCTGTTCGGCACGCCCGGGCAGCAGCGGTTCTGGTTCATGTGGGACGACCTGGTCCGCGGCGCCATCGGCGCGGTGGTGCTGGCCGACACGCGCCGGCTGGCCGACTCGTTCGCGCCGATCGACTTCTTCGAGGACCGCGGGCTGCCGTACATCGTCGGCGTCAACACGTTCGACGGCGTGCTGGAGCACGACATCAACGACGTCCGCGAGGCACTGTCGATCGACCCGAACATCCCGATCGTCCGCTGTGACGCGCGGGATCGCGAGTCGACCAAGCAGACGCTGATCACGCTGGTCGAGTACGCCATGCGGCAGTGGATCGCGTTGCGGGCGGCCAACGCGCGCTGACACTGGCGGCGCCCGGGGGCCCGGGACGAGCCCGGGCCCGGCGCCGGTCACGCACGGCGGAAGCGCAGCAGCACGACCTGGCCGTCGAAGGTGCGCGCCTCCGCCAGCTCCAGGCCGAGCCGCGCGGTGCCCTCGGCGAACGGGCGCTTGCCGCCGCCGAGGACGACCGGGTGCACGAACACCTGGTATTCGTCGATCAGGCCGCGGGCGGTGAGCTCGGCGGCCAGCTCCGCGCCGCCCATGAGCAGCAGGTCCTTGCCCGGTTCGGCCTTCAGGGACGCCACCGCCTCGGTCAGGTCGCCGCCGACGACGCGGGTGTTCCAGTCCGCCTTCTCCAGCGTCCGCGAGAACACGACCTTCGGCGTCGCCCGCCAGACGGGCGCGAACGCGATGTCGTGCGGGTGGTCGGAGATCGACTCGGCCTCCGGCCAGTACGCGGACATCATCTCCCAGACCTTCCGCCCGTAGGCGAACTCGCCGGAGCGCGCGCTCACCTCCTGCGAGTAGGCGGACAGCTCGGAGCCCATGACCGGCCAGTCGAACTCGCCGTTCGGACCCTCGATGCAGCCGTCGAGCGAAGTGTGGACCATGTAGACGATCTCGCGCATTTCCGTCTCCTCTGTCAGGGGCCAGACACTGTCGGGTCTGACGGCAGGAGGTCGGAGCCGCGGCCGCCGACCGGACACGACCGGCGAAAGAATCTTTCAGTACTCGTCGTGACGCCGCCACCACGAGCTGGGCCCGTCGTCGCCGCGGCTCTCCTCTTCCCACGCTTCCTGGCGGCCCAGCGGCGTGATGTCGAGGTAGCGGTGCGACGAGAGGAACATCTCGCCGCCGCGTCCGGTGGTGAAGTAGGTCCGGTGGACGTCGTCGCCGTCGCGCAGGAACACGCTGACGCCGAAGCCCGCGCCGACGCCGCAGTCTTCGGTGAAGTCGCTGCCGTGCGCGGACACCCACGGCACGTCCCAGCCCATCCGCGCCTTGTACCGCTCGATCTCGGCCAAGGTCGCCGGCGCGACGACCTTCAGCGTGACGTCGCGGGCGTGCAGGTGGGCCAGGTGCGGCAGGTTGTCGAGGACCAGCGAGCAGCCGGGGCACCCCGCCTTGTCGCCCGGGTGCAGCATGAAGTGGTAGACGATCAGCTGGCGGCGCCCGTCGAACAGGTCGAGCAGGCTCCGCTTCCCCTCGGCCGACTCGAACTCGTAAGGCTTGCCGAAGGGGACCATCGGCAGCCGGCGGCGTTCGGCGGCGAGGTGGTCGGCCGCCTTCATGAGCTCCTTCTCCTTGACGAGCAGCGCGTCGCGCGCGGCCTGCCATTCCTCGGGGGAGACGATCTCGGGCAGGGTGGCGGTCATCGGGCGTCCTTTCCTCGGATGAAGCCGGTCAGGTTCTCGAAGCTGGAGGTCCAGCCCTCGTCGTGGCCGTCGAACCCGCCGTCCCAGAACTGCCGGTAGCCGGCGACCCAGCCGGCGACGTCTTCCAGGGGCTTGGCCTCCAGCCGGCAGGGCCGCCACTGGCGGGTGCGGCCGCGGGTGATCAGCCCGGCCTCCTCGAGCACCTTCAGGTGCCGGGACACCGCGGGCAGGCTCATCGGGAGCGGCTCGGCGAGCTCGTTCACCGTCGCTTCGCCGGCCGAGAGGCGCGCGAGGATGGCGCGCCGGGTCGGGTCGGCGAGCGCCGAGAACGTGCGGCTCAGCGTGTCGGTCATTTCACCATCCTGTTAATTAACGAACTCCTTAAATATAGGCCGAGCTGGTGGGTGTCAAGGTTCTCCCGCGCTGCCCTGAGAGCTGCGTCACTGGTCCTCGGGTTTCCAATAGTAGGAAGTCAAAGTATTTTGGAGGGATGAGCAGTGAGCTGTACCGCCCCGTGCACCCCGTCCGCTTCGTGACCGCGTCGAGCCTCTTCGACGGGCACGACGCGTCGATCAACATCATGCGGCGGATCCTGCAGTCACAGGGCGCGGAGGTCGTCCACCTCGGCCACAACCGGTCGGTCGACGAGGTGGCCACCGCGGCCATTGCCGAGGACGTCCAGGGTGTCGCCATCTCGGCTTACCAGGGCGGGCACGTCGAGTACTTCTCCTATCTGGTCGAGCTGCTGCGCGAGCGCGGCGCCGGCCACATCAAGGTCTTCGGCGGCGGGGGCGGGGTGATCGTGCGCGAGGAGATCGAGCTGCTGCACTCGCGTGGCGTCGCCCGCATCTTCTCGCCCGAGGACGGCTACGAGATGGGCCTGCCGGGCATGATCAACCTGATGATCAAGGCCTGCGACGTCGACCTCGCGGCCGAAGCCCCGGCGCTGGACAAGGTGCTCTCCGGGGACGTCGCGGCGCTCTCGCGCGTCATCACCCAGGTGCAGGCCGGGCAGCTGTCCGGTGACCTGCTGGGTGGCCTCACCGAGGCCGCGGGCAAGCGCGAGGTACCCGTGCTGGGCATCACCGGCACCGGCGGCTCGGGCAAGTCGTCGCTCACCGACGAGCTGATCCGCCGGTTCCGCCTCGACCAGGAGGACAAGCTGCGGATCGCGGTGCTCGCCGTCGACCCGTCACGGCGCAAGGGCGGTGGGGCGCTGCTCGGCGACCGCATCCGGATGAACTGCCTCGACGGCTCTCCGGTCTACTTCCGGTCGCTGGCGACGCGCACGACCTCGGGCGAGATCCCGGCCGGGCTGCGCGAGTCGATCCTGGCCTGCAAGGCCGCCGGCTTCGACCTGGTGATCGTCGAGACGCCGGGCATCGGCCAGGGTGACGCCGGGATCGTCGACTTCGTGGACGAGTCGCTGTACGTGATGACGCCGGAGTTCGGCGCCGCGTCACAGCTGGAGAAGATCGACATGCTCGACTTCGCCGACGTCGTCGCGATCAACAAGTTCGAACGCCGCGGCGCCGAGGACGCCCGCCGCGACGTCGCGCGCCAGCTGGTGCGCAACCGCGAGGCGTTCTCGTCGGGTCCGGAGGACATGCCGGTGTACGGCACGAGCGCGGCCAAGTTCAACGACGACGGCGTCACCGCGCTGTACCAGCACCTGCGCGGGATGCTCGCCGAGCGGGGCCTCGGCGTGTCCGCGGGGACGCTGTCGCGGGTCGAGGGCAAGGTCTCGACGGACGCCTCGACGATCATCCCGGGCAACCGGTCCCGGTACCTGGCCGAAATCTCGGACACCGTGCGCGGCTACCACGCGACGACCGTGCAGCAGGTCGCCGCGATCCGCAAGCACGAGGCGCTGGCGCTGGCGCGCGACGAGCTGTCCAAGGTGGACGCCTCCACCGACGCGCTGGACGGCCTCCTCGCCGCCGCCGAGTCCGATGTGGATGGCGAGTCGACAAAGCTCCTGGACCGCTTCCGCGTGCTGGCGGAGGAGTACCGCCAGGACGAGCTGGTCGTGAAGATCCGCGACAAGGAGCTGCGCACGCAGCTGTGGCGCGACACGCTGTCCGGCAACCGGATCCCGCGCGTCGCCCTCCCGCGTTACACCGAGTCCGGTGAGCTGCTGTCGTTCCTGCGCCGCGAGAACCTGCCCGGCTACTTCCCGTACACCGCTGGCGTGTTCCCGTTCAAGCGCGACGGGGAGGACCCGGCGCGGATGTTCGCCGGCGAGGGCGATGCGTTCCGCACCAACCGCCGGTTCAAGCTGCTCTCGGCCGACTCGGAGGCCAAGCGGCTCTCGACGGCGTTCGACTCGGTGACGCTCTACGGCCACGACCCCGACACCCGCCCCGACATCTACGGCAAGGTCGGCACGTCGGGGGTGTCCATCGCGACGCTCGACGACATGAAGGTCCTCTACGACGGCTTCGACCTGACCGCGCCGAACACGTCGGTGTCGATGACCATCAACGGCCCGGCGCCGACGATCCTCGCCTTCTTCCTCAACACGGCGATCGAGCAGAAGGTCGAGGCGTTCAAGGCCGAGCACGGGCGCGAGCCGTCCGACGCCGAAGCCGCCGAGCTGCGCGAGTGGGTGCTGCGCAACGTCCGCGGCACGGTGCAGGCCGACATCCTCAAGGAGGACCAGGGCCAGAACACCTGCATCTTCTCGACCGAGTTCAGCCTCCGGATGATGGCCGACATCCAGGAGTGGTTCATCGAGCGCGGCGTCCGCAACTTCTACTCCGTGTCGATCTCCGGCTACCACATCGCCGAGGCCGGGGCGAACCCGATCTCGCAGCTGGCGTTCACGCTGTCCAACGGCTTCACCTACGTCGAGTCGTACCTCGCGCGCGGCATGGACATCGACGACTTCGCGCCGAACCTGTCGTTCTTCTTCTCCAACGGCATGGACGCGGAGTACTCGGTGCTCGGCCGGGTGGCGCGCCGGATCTGGGCGGTGGCGATGCGCGAGCGCTACGGCGCGAACGAGCGGTCGCAGAAGCTGAAGTACCACGTGCAGACGTCGGGCCGGTCGCTGCACGCGCAGGAGATGAGCTTCAACGACATCCGCACCACGCTGCAGGCGCTCTGCGCGCTGTACGACAACGCGAACTCCTTGCACACCAACGCGTTCGACGAGGCGATCACGACGCCGTCGGAGTCGTCGGTGCGCCGCGCGATGGCCATCCAGATGATCATCAACAAGGAGTGGGGCCTGTCGAAGAACGAGAACCCGCTGCAGGGTTCCTTCGTCATCGACGAGCTGACCGACCTGGTCGAGGAGGCCGTGCTGGCCGAGTTCGACCGGATCAGCGAGCGCGGCGGCGTGCTCGGCGCGATGGAGACCGGCTACCAGCGCGGCAAGATCCAGGACGAATCGATCTTGTACGAGCGCAAGAAGCACGACGGCTCGCTGCCGATCATCGGTGTCAACACGTTCCGCAACCCGCGTTCGGCGGAGGACGAGGTCGAGG
This sequence comes from Amycolatopsis sp. lyj-109, assembly GCF_046548995.1. NCBI lineage: Bacteria > Bacillati > Actinomycetota > Actinomycetes > Pseudonocardiales > Pseudonocardiaceae > Amycolatopsis > Amycolatopsis sp. lyj-109. Next base: position 358,562 of record NZ_JAJPWR010000008.1, on the reverse strand, counting down.
TCGAGCTCGCGCGGGCCACGGAGGACGAGAAGAAGTCCCAGCTGGACCGCCTCGCGGACTTCCAGCACCGCCACCACGAGGAGGCCCAGCAGGCGCTGAAGGCGTTGCGCGAGGCGGCCACCCGCGGCGGCAACCTGTTCGGGGTGCTGATGGATGCCGCGCGGGTGTGCTCGCTCGGTCAGATCACGGAGGCGTTCTTCGAGGTCGGCGGTCAGTACCGGCGCAACGTCTAGCACAACAGGGACACTTGTGCGCGCGACCTGGCAAAACCCGGCTGGCCGGCCTGCCGCGGCTGGTGGCCCGCAGCGGCCAACTCACCAGCCGCAGCGGCCAACTCACCAACCGCAGCGGCCAACTCACCCGCGTGCCCGGCGAGTTGGCCGTTCCGGTGTGTGAGTTGGCCGCTGCGAGCGGTGAGTTGGCCGTTCCTGTCCCGGTAGACCAGCCACCACTGCCACGTCGACCGAAGAACTGTCCCTGTAGTACTTAGGGTGTCGCGCGGCTGAGGTTCGTCGACCCGGCGGGCCCCAAGCGCCCCAAGGTGGCCTTGGTTGCGTCTGACGCACCCAAGGCGGCCTTCGGTGCGTCAGACGCACCGAAGGCCGCCTTGGGGCGCTTGGGTTGGTGAGCGGCCCCCATCCTGCGCAACCGGTCAACCCGGTGGTAGTCCTTGAGCATGAAATTCGGGATTTCGACGTTCGTGACCGACGAGGGCATCCGGCCCGACGTGCTGGGTGCCGCCCTGGAAGAACGCGGCTTCGACTCGCTGTTCCTCGCGGAGCATTCGCACATCCCGGTGAGCCGGGAAAGCCCGTACCCGGGCGGCGGCGACCTGCCGCGCGTGTACTACCGCACCCTCGACCCGTTCGTCGCGCTCGCCGCCGCCGCCACCGCGACGTCGGAGCTGCTGCTCGGCACCGGGATCGCCCTGCTGATCCAGCGCGACCTGATCCACACGGCCAAGGAAGTCGCGTCGCTCGACCTGATCTCCGACGGCCGCGCGCTGTTCGGCGTCGGCGTCGGCTGGAACCGGGAGGAGATGCGCAACCACGGCACCGACCCGAAGACGCGCGGCGCGCTGATGGACGAGCAGCTGGCCGCGCTCAAGGAGATCTGGACGAAGGACGAGGCCGAGTTCCACGGCGAGTACATCGACCTCGACCCGATCTTCAGTTGGCCCAAGCCGGTGCAGAAGCCGCACGTCCCGATCTACATCGGCGGCGAGAGCGAAGCGGCCCTGAACCGCCTGGCCAAGTACGGCGACGGCTGGCTGCTCCGGGGCTACACGAAGTACCAGGAGGCGCAGCGCGTCCGCGGCTGGCTGGCGGAGCAGGGCCGGGACGACGTCCAGTTCGCGGTCTTCGGCGGCCCGACGACGCCGAAGGTGATCGACGGCTTCCGCGAGGCCGGCGTCGAGCGGTACACGTTCCTGCTGGACACGCTGCCGGAATCGGAGACGCTCAAGGCGCTCGACGAGCTGGCCGAGGTGGCTGCCGCGCACCGCTGACGCCCGGCCAGGGACCCAGTTCAGGGAGGTTACCGGTGAGGCCGTCGCCGGTGGTCCGGCCGGAGAGCCAGGCCGCGAGGTCGCGCACGGGCCCGGCGACTTCGGTGCCGCCGGTGCCCCAGCGGCGGTCGCCGGCCCGGACGGCGACGTCCTCGGGCAGGCGCTCGGCGAGGAAGTCCACGGCGTGGACGGCGAAGTCTTCGGGCCAGTCGGCCACGCCGATGCCGATGTCGAGGTCGACGGCGTGGATCCAGACCTCGCGCCGGCGCGCGAAGACCGTGCTGGACAGCTTGCCGTCGCGGTAGTCGACGTGCTGGTCCCAGTCACGGACCCGGGCCCAGGCGTCTTCCAGGCGGACGGAGTGCCGGAGCAGGGCGCGCCGGTGCTCGTCGGCGGTCCGGGCCGCGGTCGCTTCGATGATGCCGTCTCGGTCGTGCGTCCGCGGATCGTAGAGCGGGATGAGCACGCCGAGCAGGGCGTGCTCGACCAGGTCCGCGAGCGCGCGGCCGGCGTCGGTGACGTGGGCCAGCACGTGGCCGCGCGTCCAGCCGGGCAGCGGGGACGGCTCGCGGACCTGCTCGTCGGTCAGGCCGTCCAGTGCGTGGTGGAGCCGGCGGTGCGCTTCGGCGACCGCCGCGACCGGGATCACTTGTCGAGCAGCAGGTGCACCGACAGTTCGAGGCGGTTCGCGACGTCGGCCGCCGAGGCACGGCGGGTCACCCAGGCGACCAGGTTCGCCATCCAGACGTCCGCGACCACGTGGAAGATGTCACGGTCGGCTTCGGTCGGCTCGGCGATGCCCATCGCCTTGGCGAACATGTTCTCCATCAGCAGGCCGACCTGCTCGACCTCGGCGGCGGCGGAGGTGTCGGCGAACATGAACGCGCGGACCATGGCCTCGGTCAGGTGCGGGTCGCGCTGCATCATGCGCGTGTTGCGGCCGAGCACGAACATCAGCCGCTCGGCGGGTGTGTCGCCCGGGATGGCCTGGCGCTCGAGCTTCTCCTGCGCACGCTCGAACTCGCGGGCCAGGCCGGAGACGAGCAGGTGGATCTTCGAGGGGAAGTACCGGTACAGGGTGCCGAGGGCGACGTCGGCCTTCTCGGCGACCGCGCGCATCTGGACGGCGTCGTAGCCGCCCTTCGAGGCGAGCGCGAGGGTGGCGTCGATGATCCGGCGGCGACGGTCGCGCTGGGCGGCCGAGCCGAGTTCGTCCGCGCCGATCGCGCTCAGGCCGTTGCCGCGGGCCTTGGTCTTGCCTGGCATCGGCATTCCCCCGTCCTTCGGAACTTGTTCCAGTTCACGACGTAGATTACCTGTCCAGGCGAACCTCGCGACAATTGACCCACTGGCCGAAAAACTATAACACGTTCTACACTCACGAGTAGTGTCGCCCATTCGCTAGGAGAGCCCATGCCGGTCGCGCTCACCGAGGAACAGGCCGCGCTGGCCGAGGCGATCCACGCCTGGTCCGCGGCGCACCACCCGCGGGAAGTGGTGCGCGCGGCGGAAACCGGGGCCGGCGCGGGAATCCCGGCCGGCTTCGCCGCACTCGGCCTGTTCGGTGTCGCGCTGCCCGAGGCGGCAGGCGGGGCCGGCGGCAGTATCGCCGACCTCGCCGCCGGGCTCGCCGCGGCGGCGGAAGAACTCGTCCCCGGGCCCGTGCTGGGCACCGCGCTCGCCGGCCTCCTGCTCGCCGATGTCCCCGACGCGAAGGAGCTCCTCCCGGCCCTCGCCGAGGGTGAAGCCACCGTGGCGGTGCTGCTCGAGGCCGTGTCCCTCGAGGACGGCCTCAGCGGGCCCGTGCCCGGCGCGCATCCCGGCGCCTGGCTGCTCGTCCCGGTCGACGGCGGCCACGTCCTGCTCGCGCCGGGCACGCCGGGGGTGAGCGTCGAGCCACTGGCCGCGTTCGACTTCTCGCGCCCGCTGGCGCGCATCCGGTTCTCGGGGGTCCGTGCCGAGCCGCTCACCTTGCCGCCGGTCGCCCCGCCGGCCGCGACCCTGGCGGCGGCCGAGGCGGCGGGCGTGGCGCGGCGGTGCCTGACCGTCGCCGTCGAGTACGCCGGAGTCCGCGAGCAGTTCGGCAAGCCGATCGGGGCGTTCCAGGCCATCAAGCACCTGTGCGCCGAGATGCTCTGCCGCGCCGAAGCCGCCGAGGCGCTGGCCTGGGACGCGGCCTCCGGGCAGCACCCGCTTTCGGTGGCGAGCGCGGCCGTCGTGGCCCTCGACGCGGCCGTCGCCAACGCCAAGGACTGCGTCCAGATCCTCGGCGGGATCGGGTTCACCTGGGAGCACGACGCGCACCTGTACCTGCGCCGGGCCGTGGCCCTGCGGCAGTGGCTCGGCGGATCGTGGCGGCGGCGGGCGGCGTCGCTGGCGCTCTCCGGGAGCGAGCGCACGCTGGGCGTCGACGTCGGTGACGATCCGGCGCTGCGGGACGAGGTCGCGCGGATCGCCGCGCTGCCCCCTGGTGATCAGCGGGTCGTCTTGGCCGACGCCGGGTTGCTGACGCCGCACTGGCCGGCGCCCTACGGCCGGGGTGCCGATGCCGCGGAGCAGTTGCGGATCGACGCGGTTTTGGGGGCGGCGGGCGTCCGCCGTCCGGACCTGGTGATCGGCGCGTGGGCGGTGCCGACGATCCTCGAGCACGGCAGCGACGAGCAGCGGGAGCGGTTCGCCCGGCCCACCCTGCGCGGCGAGCTCACCTGGTGCCAGCTGTTCAGCGAGCCCGGGGCCGGGTCCGACCTGGCGGCGCTGCGGACGGCGGCCCGGCGCGTCGACGGCGGCTGGCGGCTGTCCGGGCAGAAGGTGTGGACGTCGCTGGCCCGCGAAGCCGACTGGGGCATCTGCCTGGCGCGCACCGACCCGGACGTGCCCAAGCACAAGGGCATCACGTACTTCCTGGTCGACATGCGCGCTCCGGGCATCACGACGCGGCCGTTGCGGGAGATCACCGGCGAGGCGGTGTTCAACGAGGTGTTCCTCGACGACGTCTTCGTCCCGGACGCCGACGTCGTCGGCCCGCCGGGCGGCGGCTGGCGGCTGGCGCGCACGACGCTGGCCAACGAGCGGGTGGCCATCGGCAGCGGTTCGGCGGTCGGCGAGAGCGTGCAGACCCTGGTGTCCACACTGGACGCTGCGGCACTGGACGACGTCGCCCTGGACCGGCTCGGTTCCCTGGTGGCCGACGGCGTCGCGGGTTCCGTCCTGGACCTGCGTGCGGCCCTGCGCCGGCTGGAGGGCCAGGACCCGGGTGCCGAGTCGAGCGTCCGGAAACTGCTCGGCGTCCAGCACCGGCAGGACGTGGCGGAGTTCGCGCTGGAGCTGGCCGGCTCGAGCGCGTTGCTCGCCGAAGGCGCGCCACAGCACGAATTCCTCCTGACCCGCTGCCTTTCCATCGCCGGCGGCACGACGCAGGTCCTGCGGTCCCTCACGGCCGAACGCCTGCTGGGCCTGCCCCGCGGCTGATGCCCCGCCAATCACGCGTGATGCCTCTCCAGTCACGTGTGATGCCTTTCGGCGCACGGGTGGGTTGCGTTGGACAACGGTGCGAAAGGACCGTTCGCGCCGCCGAGGGCAAAACTGTCGGGGTCGTGTTCTAGCGTTGCGGTCGTGGAGTTCAGCGCAGACACCCAGGCCACGTACCTCCCCGCGGATCCCCCGCGGGACGGGGTGCTGGCCTTGTGGGGCGAGGACGTGGCCGGCGGGACCACGATCGAGCTCGTGCTGCCCCGCGGAGCCAAGTTCGCCCGGACGAAGGTCGACGCCGAGCTGGTCCCCCTGGAGCGAGCCCTGCCCCGGCTGCTTGCGGTGGGGGAGGGGGCGAGCCCGGCGGTCGCGGCGTGGTCGGCGGCCGTCAACGCGGGGGTGAACCTCGTCGCGCGGGGGCGGCTGCGGCCGGCCGCCTCGCCAGGTGGGGCGGCGGCCTGGCGGATCGGCCCGCTGGACGCCGCCGACGAGGAGCTGCTGCGGGGGCTGGCGGGAGCCCTGCCCCCGGAGGCGTACGCGCTGCCGCTGACCGGGCTGAAGCGCATCCGCCTGCACTCGCCGGACTCCCTGGTCCGGGCGCTCTGGGACGCGACGGCCGACCTGCTGGTCCGCAGCCCGGCGGCACCGGTCGGCGCGGGCGATCCGGCGTTCGCGGCCCGCGAACCGGCCCTGCTCGGCCCGGACGGCGCGGCGTGGCTGGCCGAACTGGAGGCCCGCGAGCCTCGCGGCGTCCAGGTGCTCCTGCGGGTCGAGGGTCACGACGACGACTCGTTCGCCGGCGTGCTGGCGGTGCGCAGCATGGCGGAGCCGAGCCTGGTGGTGGAGGCGGCCACGCTGTGGGAGGCCCCGGACGCGGTGCTGAACCGCCTCGGCGACCAGGTCGAGACCCAGCTCCTGCTCGGCCTGCGCCGCGGCGCGCGGGCCTGGGCGCCGCTGGGCCGGGTGCTGACCCAGGCGACGCCCGATTCGCTGGCCTTGTCCGACGACGAGGTGGTCGACCTCCTCACCGACGGCGCCCGCGAGCTGGGCGGCGCCGGCATCGAGGTGCTCTGGTCGAAGGGGCTGTTCGCGGCGGAGGTGAAGGCGAAGGCGAGCGCCACCCAGGCGCCGGCGAGCGTCACGGAGGCGGAGTTCGCCTTGCGGAGCCTGCTGGAGTTCCGCTGGCAGCTCAGCCTGGGCGGCGAGCAGCTGACCGAAGCCGAGGTGGCGGCCCTGGCCGAAGCCAAGCGGCCGCTGGTCCGCCTGCGCGGCCAGTGGGTCCGGGTCGACCCGCAGCTGCTGGCCCGGGTCCGCGGCCGAACCCGCAAGCTGGACGCGGGCGAGGCCCTGGCGGCGGCGTTGACGGGCGAACTGGAACTGGACGGCGAACGCGTGGAGTTCGCGGCGCCACCGGTGCTGGGTGGGCTGGCGGAGCGGATCAGGGATCGGGCGGAGGACTTGGTGCCACCCCCGCCGGGGTTGCAGGCGACGTTGCGCCCGTACCAGCAGGCGGGCTTGTCCTGGCTGGCGACGATGACGGGGCTGGGGTTGGGAGCGTGCCTGGCCGACGACATGGGCTTGGGCAAGACGATCCAGCTGATCGCTCTCCACCTCCACCGGCGCGAGCTGGCGAGGGCCGGCAGGCTGTCAGGTCCGGCACCGCGCGGCGAGGCCGGACCTTCGGCAGTTGAGCTGCCACCGCAGCCCGGCGAGGCGGCCGGGTCGCCGGGCACCTCCGGCGGCCCGACCCTCGTCCTCTGTCCCACCTCGCTTCTCGGCAACTGGGAACGCGAGTTCGCCCGCTTCGCCCCCGACATCCCCGTCCGGCGGTTCCACGGCGGTAGCCGCCACCTCGATGACCTCGCTCCCGACGAGGTCGTCCTCGCCACCTACGGCGTCCTCCGCCGCGACCGCGAAACTCTGTCCGAAGTGGACTGGGGTCTCGTCGCCGCCGATGAGGCCCAGCACGTCAAGAATCCGCTCTCCGCCACCGCCAAGGAACTGCGCAAGATTCCCGCGCAGGCCAAGGTCGCCCTCACCGGCACGCCGGTCGAGAACCGGCTCACCGAGCTGTGGTCCATTGTGGACTGGACCACTCCGGGCCTGCTCGGCCCGCTCGACCGCTTCCGCCGCACCGTGGCGCGCCCGATCGAGCGCGACCGCGACAAGGCGGTCACCGAACGGCTGGCGGCCACCGTCCGGCCGTTCCTGCTGCGGCGGCGCAAGATCGACCCGGACATCGCCCCGGAACTGCCGCCCAAGACCGAGACCGACCGGTTCGTCCCGCTCACCGCCGAGCAGACCACGCTCTACGAAGCCGTCGTGCGGGAAAACCTCGCCGAGATCCGGGAAACGCAGGGCATCAAGCGGCGCGGGCAGGTGCTGCAGCTGCTCACCGAGCTCAAACAGATCTGCAACCACCCCGCGCAGTTCCTCAAAGAACCGCACGGCGCGCTCACCGGCCGCTCCGGCAAGCTCGCGGCGTTCGAGGAACTCCTGGACGTGATCCTCGACGAAGGCGAAAGCGTCCTGGTGTTCAGCCAGTACGTCCAGCTCTGCCGTCTGCTCGAACGCCGTCTCAAGGACCGCGGCCTGCCCACCGAACTGCTCTCCGGCGACAGTTCGCCGTCGAAGCGGCAGGACATGGTCGACCGGTTCCAGGCCGGCGAAATCCCGGTCTTCCTGCTCTCGCTCAAGGCCGGGGGTGTCGGGCTCAACCTGACCCGGGCGACCCACGTGATCCACTACGACCGCTGGTGGAACCCGGCGGTCGAGGACCAGGCCACCGACCGCGCCTACCGGATCGGGCAGGACAGGCCGGTCCAGGTGCACCGGCTGATCGCCGAGGGCACCCTCGAGGAACGGATCGCGCAGGTCCTCGAAAAGAAACGGGGCCTCGCCGAATCGATCGTCGGGGCGGGGGAGGACTGGATCACCGAACTGTCCGACGACGACCTCGCCGACCTCGTCCGGCTCGGGGGCGGGTGATGCCACCGAGGCGGAACTTCGGCACGACGTGGTGGGGCCGGGCCTGGGTCGAGGCACTGGAGCGGCGCGCGAAGCTCGACCCGAACCGCCTGCCCCGCGGACGGACGTACGCGCGGAAAGGCACGGTCGACGAGCTGCACGTCGGCGCCGGCGCGGTGAGTGCCCGGGTGCGCGGCAGCCGTCCGCAGCCGTACAAGGTGACGATCACCATGCGCACCTTCACCGGCGGCGAGTGGGACACACTGCTCGGCGTGGTCGGCACCCAGCTCGGCCACGCGGCCGCGCTGCTCGACGGCGAGTTGCCGGGTGCGCTCACCGAACAGGCGCGCGAAGCGGGCGTCGACCTGCTGCCGGGCCCGGGCGACCTGCGGCCGCGGTGTTCGTGCCCGGACTCGGCGAACCCGTGCAAGCACGTCGCCGCGGTCTACTACCTGGTCGCCGACGAGGTGGACCGCGACCCGTTCACACTCTTCCTGCTGCGCGGACGTCCGCGGGCGGACGTGCTGGCCGAACTGCGCGCCCGCCGGTCGCCGGCGCGCGGCGAGAAACCGATGCTCCCGAAGCCCGCGGACGAGGGCCTGACACCCCGCGCGGCCTACGCACGACGGCCGGGCGCGATCCCCGCCCTGCCACCGCCACCACGGGTGCCCGGGCCACCGGCGGTCCTGGACCTCGATCCGCCACCGGGCACGGGCTGGACCGCGGCGGCGCTGTCCGCCCTCGCGGCCGACGCGGCCTCCCTGGCCCGCGACCTGCTGGCAAGCGGACCGGCGGCGGCGGAGCTGACGTTCGAGGAAGACCTCGCCCGCCGCGCGGCCGGCCGCACGAGTGCGGAGATCACCGCGCTGGCCACTGCGGCCCAGCTGCCACCCCGCGACCTGGCCCGCTGGGCCGAGGCCTGGCGCGAAGCGGGCCGCGGCGGCTTGGCCGCGTTGCGGGAGACCTGGCAACCCGGCCCGGGCCCACTCGCCGAAGCGCAGGAAATCCTCGCCGACGCGGGGCTCCCCGGGCAGCCGAAGGTATGGCGAAACCGCCTCACCCAGGGAGATCTGCAACTGCGCTACGGCCGCGACGCGCGCTGGTACCGCTTCGTCCGTGAAGGACCGGAGTGGCGCCTCGACGGCCCACCCTCGGCCAGCCCGCTGGACCTCAGCTACTGACCGGCAGAACCCCTCCCGGAGGGGCGCCCAAACGCCCCAGGGTCCGGCTTACCGTCCTGCCGTGGCTTGTCGTGAGTGGTATTTAGGGTTCTAACCCTAAATACCACTCACGACAAGCCACGGCAGACCGCCCGACTACCGCATCCGACGACTTCGCCAACAGCCCCGTCACATGCACCCAACGCCACATGGGGGCGCAAGGCGCCTACCGGTGCTCGGCCTTCCAAGCGTTGTACGTGTGATCCAGGAACCGTGCCACCCCGCGGACCACGTGCGCCGAACGCACCGACGTGAACACGTCGAACGCGTGCTGCGCCCCGGCCAGCTCCGCATACGCCACCGGCTGCCGCGACTTCTCCCGCAGCCGCGAGACGAACTCGCGCGCCTCCCGCACCGGGACCAGCGAATCGTCTCGGCCGTGGATCACGAAGAACGGCGGCGCGTCCGACGTGATCCGGTCCAGCGGCGACGCCGCGATGTAGTCGTCCAGGTGTGCCACCGGATCCCGGTCCGGCGCGAACACCCGGCGGGCGATCAGGCTCTCCAGCCGGTACTTGCTCGCCGGCGCGCCGGACGTCGCCGCGAAGTCGTACACGCCGTAGTGCGGGGCGCACGCCTGGACGCTCGTGTCCGTGTCCTCGAAGCCCGGCTGCAACGCCGGGTCGTTCTGGGACAACGCCAGCAGCGCCGACAGGTGGCCGCCCGCCGATCCGCCCGTCACCGCCACGAACCGCGGGTCGCCGCCGTACGACTCGATCGAGGAGCGGATCCAGGCCAGGGCCTGCTTCGCCGCGACGATGTGCGCCGGCCACCGGTGTGCCGGCGAGAGCGGGTAGTTGATCGCGACGCACACCCAGCCTCGCCGGGCCAGGTAGCGCATCAGCGGCCGGCCCTGCTCCTCCTTGTTGCCGATCACCCACGCGCCGCCGTGGACCTGCAGCAGCACCGGGGCGCCGGAGACCGGCTCGGAGGGCCGGTAGACGTCCAGCAGGAACCGCTTGCCGCCCGGGGCGTAGGCGATGTTGCGGTCGACGCGGACGTCCGGGGCGCCCATCCGGAACGGCAGCGCCAGCTCGCCCCACGGCAGGCCCAAATCGGAGCGGCCCAGTTCCGATGCGTAGCCGGAACCCAAAGCGGCCGTCAACGCCTTCTCGATCTCCTCGCGGGCTCCGTGCCCGGTGCGGACCAGCGCGGCCAGCCCGGCGGCGGACGCGGCCGCCATCGCCAGGCCCACCTTCGTCGACCGGTCGGCGGTGCCGTGGCGGGCCACGTGCAAAGCCGTGTCCGCCGCCGTCAAGGCCAGGAACTGGGGCGCCAGCTCGCCGGTCAGCCACCCGGCGAAGAACACCGGGATCGTCGTGGACCGCGCCCGCAACGGGCGGAGGGCGTTGGCGGTGAGACCGAGCTGGACCGCGCGACGGATCAGGAAATTCGGCTGCACCACCGCGATTGTACCGGCGAGTAGGGTGACGCGCCGCTCACCGCGAGTGCTTTACCCTGACGCCATGCAGAGACTGAGCGGCCTCGACGCGAGTTTCCTCTACCTCGAGACGTCGTCGCAGGTCCTGCACGTCTGCGGGCTGCTCGTGCTCGACGGCTCGACCGTCCCCGGCGGCTACACCTTCGCGAAGCTGCAGGAAAAACTCGACGAACGGGTCCGGATGATCCCGGCGTTCCGTCGCAAACTGCACAATCCGCTCTGGAACCTCAGTCATCCCGTGTGGGTGGAGGACGAGGACTTCGATCTCGACCACCACGTGCACCGCATCGGCGTTCCCGCTCCCGGCGACCGCGCCGAGCTGGCCGGGCTGTGCGCGCACATCGCCGGGCAGCAGCTCGACCGCGCACGTCCGCTGTGGCAGCTGTACGTCATCGAAGGCCTTGCCGACGGTCAGCTCGCCGTGCTGCTCAAGATGCACCACGCGAGCGTCGACGGCGTGAGCGGCGCCAGCCTGATCACCTACCTGGCCGGGCTCGAACCGGATGGGCCGATGCCGGTGATCGAGGAGCCCCGCAACGCCGGGCTGCCGTCGCCGCTGGACCTGATCCGCTCCGGGGTCGAAAACGTCGTGAAGCGGCCCGCGGAGGTCGCGCGGCTGCTGCCCGACCTCCTCGGGCTGGTGCCGCGCTGGGTCGGCCGGGCGTTGCGCGGCAAGGGGATGCCGGTCCCGTTCACCGCGCCGAGGACGTCGCTCAACGGCACGATCACCGGGCACCGCAGCGTCGCTTTCGCCCAGCTCGACCTCGCCGAGATCAAGGACGTCAAGAACGCCTTCGGGGTCACGGTGAACGACGTCGTGCTCGCGCTCGTCGCCGGCGCGCTGCGGGAGTTCCTCGCCGCCCGCGGCGAACTGCCCGAGGACCCGCTGGTGGCGACCGTCCCGGTTTCGGTGCACGACCGCACCGAACGCGAGCACGGCAGCAACAAGGTTTCGGCGTTCTTCGCCTCCCTGCCGACGCACCTGCCCGACCCGGCCGCGCGGGTGTTCTTCCTCGCCGAGGCCAACCGGCGCTCGAAGGACCACCACCACGACATCGACGCCGACATGTTGCAGGACTGGGCGCAGTTCTCGGCCGCGACGGCGTTCGGGCTCGCCGTGCGCGCGTACTCGGCGCTGCGCCTGGCCGAAAGGCACCCGGTGGTGCACAACCTGGTCGTCTCGAACGTGCCGGGGCCGCCGATGCCGCTGTACTTCCTGGGCGCGCGGATCACCGGTTTCTACCCGCTCGGCCCGGTCTTCCACGGCGCCGGGCTGAACGTCACGGTCCTGTCGAACGCGGGGAAGGTGCACGTCGGCCTGCTCGGCGCGCGGGAGCTCGTCAAGGACCTGTGGCCGCTCGCCGACGCGCTCCCGGACGCGCTCGCCGAGCTGGTCAAGGCCGCGGGCTGAGCACCACCACCGGGATCTCCCGTTCGGTCCAGGCCTGGTACTTCGCGAAGTCCGCGTACAGCTCGACCAGCCGCGGCCACAGCTCCGCGCGTTCCGAGGGCCCGGCGACCCGGGCCGTGACCGGGACGCCGCGGCGGCCCTTGAGGTCGATGTGCGTCTCGGGGTGCGCCAGCAGATTGCGGTACCACTGCGGGTGCCGGGGCAGGCCGCCCTGCGAGCCGACGATGACGACGTCGTCGCCGGAGCGCAGGTAGAGCAGCGGGGTGGTGAACAGCCGCCCGGACTTGCGGCCGCGGTGCTCCAGCAGCAGCGTCGGCACCGGCTTGCGGAACCCGGCCCCGACCCGCCACGTGCTGCCGACGCGGCCGCCGGTCAGCCGGAAGACCGAAACCTGCGCCTTCGCCAGGTACTTCATGGCTTTCGCCGTCACCGGCGAGTCGAGTCCGTCGGGTTTGTGGTCGGGCAGGCTGAAGCGTCCCATCATGGGTTCCTTCCTCGGAGGGAGTGGACCGCGGCGAGCAGGGCGGGCACCCAGCGGCCGGCGGCCAGCACGCAGGCGGCGTGCCCGGCCGCGACCTCGTAGGTGGCCGCGCCGGGGATCCGGTGGGCCAGTGATCGCTGGTGGGCGGGCGCGATGAACCGGTCCTGGGTGGTCACCACGACCGCGGCCGGCAGCCGCAGCGTGTGCAGCCACGGCGTCGAGTCGAACCGGCCGATCTCGTCGATGGCGACGGCGATCTCCCATGGCCGGGTCGACCGGAACTCCCGCAGCCCCCACCGGTGGTCCTCGACGCGGGCGCGCGGCACCGTGACCCGCTGGACCGGCTGGACCGGCGGTTTCACGCGCTCGCGCAGCTGCCGCACGGTCCGGCCGAACACGTCGAGGGCGACCCGCTGGCGCAGCCCGCGGCGGAAGGTGCTCGCGGTCGAGCAGAGCACCAGTCCGGTAACACGTTCTGGTTCGGCGCGGGCGACGAGCTGGCCGACCATGCCGCCCATCGAGTATCCGGCGATGGCGAACCGGCCGATGCCGAGCGCGTCCGCGACGGCGGTGACGTCCTCCGCGCAGTCGGCGAGCCGGAACTCCCGCGAGCGGATGCCCTGGCCGTGCCACCGCTGGTCGAACACGACGACGCGGTGGTGCCGCGCCAGCCTGGTGAGGGCCGGATACCAGGTCAGCAGGCCCGTGCAGGCGACCGAATGCAGCAGGAAGAGGGCGGGTGCGTCCCGCGGGCCGACGTCGGTGACCACCGTGCGGCCACGGCCGGGTAGCTCCACCGGGACCGGCTCGGGCACGCCCGCGGTCGGCGGCACGGTGATCCGCCGCCGTGTCCCCGCCATTCCGCCCACCCCCCGGGGGTTGCCGTGCCCACCCTTTCCGGTTAAGACTAGAACAGGTTTCACTATTGCGCCCGATCCGGAGGACAGGCGTGGACTTCGCCCTTGACGATACGCAGACCGAGATCGCCGCCCTCGCCGCGAAGGTGCTCGGGTCGCAAGACGATCCCTGGCGTGCCCTCGCGTCCGCGGGCCTGCTCGCCCTGGCGCTGCCACCGGAGCTGGAAGGCGACGGCTTGGGTGTCGCCGAGGTCGCCCAGGTCCTGACCGAGGTCGGCCGCGCCGCCGCGCCGGTGCCCGCGTACGCCGCGCTCGCCCTCGGCGTCCTGCCGATCGAGTCGCTGGGCACCCCCGCCCAGCGCGCGGAGTTCCTGCCGGCGGTCGCCGCCGGGGACGCACTGCTCACCGCGGCCCTGCACGAGCCGTCCGCGCCGCTGGTCGCCGAGCCCGCCGCGACCGCGCGCGCCGGAGACGGGAAATGGCTGGTCAACGGCGTGAAAACCGCGGTCCCGTACGCTGCCGGAGCCACCCGGATCCTCACCCCGGTGACCACCGCGCACGGCAGCGCCGTCTACCTCGTCGACCCGCACGCCGACGGTGTCACGCTCGTCCCGACGCCCACCTCCTCGGGGACGCCGGAGTTCACCGTCCGGCTCGACGACGTCGCGGTCGAGGAAACGGACCTCCTGTTCGACCGCGGCGCGGTCGCGGCGCTGCACCGGTTCGCGCTGGCCGGCGCCCTTGCCCTCGGCGACGGCCTCCTGGCCGGCGCCCTCGCCTTGACGGTGAAGCACATCGGCGAGCGGACCCAGTTCGGCCGGCCGCTCTCCGCTTTCCAGGCCGTGGCGGGCCAGATCGCCGACGTCTACGTGGCCGCGCGGACCGTGCACCTCGCCGTGACGTCCGCGGTGTGGCGGCTGGCTTCGGGACTCGACGCCGACGCCGAACTGGACGTCGCCGCCTACTGGTTCGCCTCGCAGGCGCCCGAAGCGCTGGCGACCTGCCACCACCTGCACGGCGGGGTCGGCGTCGACGAAACCTATCCGCTGCACCGGTATTCGTCGGCGGTCAAGGATCTCGGCCGGACGCTAGGCGGGGCCGCGCACCGGCTCGGCCGGCTCGGCGAACGAGTGGCGGGGTGAGGGAGATGCACGTCGAACTGACCACCGCGCAACGGCAGTTGCGCGCCGAGCTGCGTGAATACTTCGCCGGGCTGATCAGCCCCGAGGAACGCCGGGCGATGCGGCGTGAGCGGCACGGGCCGGTGTTCCGCGAGATCGTCCGCCGGATGGGCCGCGACGGCCGGCTCGGCGTCGGCTGGCCGGTCGAATACGGCGGCCAGGGCTTCGGCGGCATCGAACAGCACCTGTTCGTCGACGAGGCCGCGCGCGCCGACGTCCAGCTGCCGTCGGTCACGCTGCAGACGGTCGGGCCGACGCTGCAGGAGTTCGGCACGGACGAGCAGAAGGCCTTCTTCCTGCCGAAGATCCTGGCGGGGGAGATCCACTTCGCGATCGGCTACAGCGAGCCGGAAGCGGGCACCGACCTCGCGGCGCTGCGGACCACGGCGGTGCGCGACGGTGACGAATACGTCGTCAACGGCCAGAAGATCTTCACCACCGGCGGGCACGACGCCGACTACATCTGGCTCGCCGTGCGGACCGCGCCGGACGCGCCCAAGCACAAAGGCATCTCGATCCTCATCGTCGACACGAGCGACCCCGGCTACTCGTGGACGCCGATCATCACCTGCGACGGCGCCCACCACGTCAACTCGACGTACTACTCGGACGTCCGCGTGCCGGTGAACCGCTTGGTGGGGCAGGAAAACGCGGGCTGGCGGCTGATCACGACCCAGCTCAACCACGAGCGCGTCATGCTCGGGCCGGCCGGCCGGATCGGCGGCCTGTACGACCGCGTGCGCGCGTGGGCGAGCGCGCACGGCCTGCTGGACCTCGCCGACGTCCGGGCCGTGCTCGCCGAGGCGCTGGCCGTGACGCGGGTGAACGAACTGCTGAACTGGCAGGTCGCGGTGTCCGCGGCGAGCGCGCCGGTGGGCGTCGCCGACGCGTCGGCGACCAAGGTGTTCAGTTCGGAGGCCATCCAGCGGATCGGCCGGAACCTCGAAGAAGTCGTCGCGCGCCACGGCGATCCGGCCGATCCGGACACCGCCGAGCTCGCCGAATGGCTCGACCTCACCGCGAAGCGCAACATCGTGCTGACCTTCGGCGGGGGCGTCAGCGAAATCCAACGGGAGCTGATCGCCTCGATCGGCCTGGGCCTGCCGAGGGTGCCACGATGAACATCGAAGAGGCCGCCGCGGCGATCGCCGCCCGCGGGGAGTGCGCGCCGCGCCTGGCGCGCGACCCCGTCAACCAGGCCATGGTCAACAACTGGGTCGAGGCGATCGGGGACCGCAACCCGGTGTACACCGACCCGGAGTACGCCGCCACGAGCGTCCACAAGGGACTGGTCGCGCCACCCGCGATGGCGCAGGTGTGGACGATGGGCGGCCTGAACGTCCCGCGGGGCGCCGACGACCCCCTCGGCCTGATGATGGAACTCCTGGACGATGCCGGGTTCACCTCCGTCGTCGCGACGAACTCCGAGCAGACCTACCACCGCTACCTGCGGCCGGGAGAACAGGTCGAAGCGCGGACGAGGCTGGAGGACGTCGTCGGTCCCAAGAGGACCGCACTGGGCGAGGGCTGGTTCGTCACCACCCGGATGACCTGGTACGTCGGCGCCGAAGCGGTGGCGGAGATGATGTTCCGGGTGCTCAAGTTCCGCCCGCCCGCCCCGAAGCCGCCGTCGGCGCCGGTGTTGCGGCCGGTGATCAGCCGGGACACCGAGTTCTTCTGGGACGGCCTCCGCGAGGGTGAGCTGCGCATCCAGCGCTGGGGTGAGACGCTGCGGCACCCGCCGGGGCCGATGCCGCCCGACGGCTCGCTGGACACCAAGCCCGACTACGTCGTGGCCGGTGGCCGGGGGACCGTGTACTCCTACGTCGTGCACCACCACCCGCCGGTGCCGGGCAAGGAGCTCCCGTTCGTGGTGGCACTGGTGGAACTCGAAGAGGGGGTCCGCGTGATGGCCGAGCTGCTGGACGCGGCACCGGACGAAGTCCACATCGGACTGCCGGTGGTCGCGGCGTTCGTCAAGGTGGACGACGACCTGACCCTGCCCGCGTGGAAGGTGGCCCGATGACCGTCGCCGAAGGGACCGAGCTGCCGCCGCTGACGATCGAGGCGACGCCGACGTTCGTCGTCAGCACGGCGCTGGCCACCCGCGACTTCCAGGACGTCCACCACGACCGCGACTCGGCCGTGGCCCGCGGCTCGAAGGACATCTTCCTCAACATCCTCACCGACACCGGCCTGGTCCAGCGGTTCGTCTCGGAATGGGCCGGGCCGCAGGCGCTGATCCGGTCGATCAAGATCCGGCTCGGCGTGCCCTGCTACGCCTACGACACGCTGACGTTCACCGGCCGGGTGGTGTCGTGCGATGGCAACGACGTCGTCGTCTCGGTGTCCGGTGTGGACAGTCTCGGCGAGCACGTCGCCGGGACGGTGGCGGTGACGCTGCCGTGACGCTCTCGGGCAAGGCGGCGATCGCCGGGATCGGCGCGACGGAGTTCTCCAAGGACTCCGGGCGCAGCGAGCTGCGGCTGGCGGCCGAATGCATCTCCCACGCACTGGCCGACGCCGGGCTGACGCCGTCCGATGTGGACGGACTGGTGTCGTTCACCATGGACGGCAACGCCGAAATCGCGGTCGCGCGCGAGCTGGGCATCCCGGAACTGAAGTTCTTCAGCCGCATCCACTACGGCGGCGGCGCCGCGGCGGCGACCGTGCAGCAGGCCGCGATGGCGGTGGCGACCGGTGTCGCGGACGTCGTCGTCGCGTACCGGGCGTTCAACGAGCGGTCCGGGCACCGCTTCGGCCAGGTGTCGTCCGCCGCGGCCGGGCAGGTCAACTCGTCGGGCGTGGACAACGCGTTCCACTACCCGATGGGCATCGCCACCCCGGCGGCGACGGTGGCCATGGTCGCGCAGCGCTATCTGCACGACTACGGTGCGACGAGCGAGGACTTAGGGCGCGTCGCGGTGGTCGACCGCAAGCACGCGGCGACCAACCCGAACGCGTGGTTCCACGGGCGGCCCATCACCCTGGAGGAGCACCAGTCGTCGCGCTGGGTGGCCGAGCCGCTGCACCTGCTCGACTGCTGCCAGGAGAGCGACGGCGGGGTTGCGCTGGTCGTCACCAGCGTGGAGCGGGCCCGGGACCTCGCGCGCCCGCCGGCGGTGATCGCCGCGGCGGCGCAGGGGAGCGGGCCGGACCAGTACGTGATGACCAGCTACTACCGCGACGACCTGGCCGCGCTGCCGGAGATGGGCGTCGTGGGCCGGCAGCTGTGGGCGCAGTCGGGACTGGGACCGTCCGATGTGGACGTCGCGGTGCTCTACGACCACTTCACGCCGTACGTGCTGATGCAGCTGGAGGAACTGGGTTTCTGCGGCCGTGGCGAGGCGAAGGACTTCATCGCTGACGGCGCGCTGGAACTCGACGGCGCGTTGCCGCTCAACCCGCACGGCGGCCAGCTCGGCGAGGCGTACATCCACGGCATGAACGGCATCGCGGAGGGCGTCCGGCAGATCCGCGGCACGGCGGCCAACCAGGTCGCGGAGGCGGCCCAGGTGCTGGTCACGGCGGGGACGGGCGTGCCGACGAGCGGACTCATCCTGACGGGTGACTGAGGCGTCACCTCTTTGACGGCTGGTGCGCGGCCGTCGTGGGTGTCACGGTGGAGACACGACCCACGACGGAGAGTGAGGCCGCGTCGCGATGCTGGTGGACTGGGTGCTCACCGCGGTCTTCGCGGCGCTGGTGCTGCCGTGCGTGCTGCGCCTCGTCCGCCTCGACTACGCGCGGCTGGGCCACGGAGTCCGCCACGGCGACCTCGCGGAGCTGCTGCTGGTGGTCGCGATGGTGGCGATGTTCTCCCCGGTCGGCGGCCCGATCCCGGCGGCGGGCTGGCAGGCCGTGCTGGTCCTGACGACGGGCTGGTTCGCGGTGGCCTGGTGGCGGAGCCGGACGTGCGCGCACCACGCGCTGTCGGCGGCGGCGATGCTGTACATGGTGACGGCGATGCCCCACGGCGGGAGCGACCATGGCCCGTGGCTGACGATGTCGGCGATGGACGCCCGATTGGCGGTGCCCCTGATAGCGGTGGTGGCGGCGGGGTACTTCGTGGCCGACGCGGCCTGGTCGGGGGTGCTGGCGATCCGGGGTTCGGCGGTCGCGGGACCGGCTGCCACCTCCGGTTCGGCGGTCGTCCCCGGCTCGGCGGTCGGCTCCGGCCACGCTTCGCGCGCGGTGTGCCGGGCGGTGATGGGCGCCGGCATGGGCTACATGCTGCTGGCCTCCGCCCTCTGAGCCTCGCCCTCTGAGCACGGCGTCAAGAGGTCCCCGGCCTGGGGGACCCCCGGATTTCACGTTACCGGAGACCACCGACAATTCCGGGTGCCGCGGCGGGGCCCCTGCGCGCACGGCCGGACCCGGGTCGAGCGTCTTGAATGACTCATTCAGGACCTCCGAGGTCCTGAATGAGTCATTCAAGACGTCTGGCCGAAAGCCGCGGGTGACCCCTCAGCCCGCGGTAAGCCTGCGAACCTCGCCGAGCGGGCTCTCGCCGGCGTCCGGGAGCGAAGCTGCCGGGTGCGCCGCCGTCCACTGGGTGGCTGCCGCGATGTCCTTCTTCAACGCCGTGATCAGGTCCTCCACCGAGGCGTACTTCTCCTGCTCCCGCAGGTGCGACCCGAGCCACACCGCCAGCGTCTCGCCGTACAGGTCACCCGAGAACTCCAGGACGTGGGCCTCCAGCAGGCGGTAGCCGTCCGCGCCGTAGTACGTCGGGCGGCGGCCGACCGAGATCGCCGCCGGCAAGCGGGTGCCGTCCGCGCGGCCGATCCAGCCCGCCCACACCCCGTCGCCGAGGGAGCCGTCCTGGTCGCGCAGCGCGATGTTCGCCGTGGGAAAGCCCAGCTCACGGCCGCGCTTGTCGCCCGGTTCGACCGTTCCCCGCACCACGAAGTATTCCGGCATTCGTCCTCCCGAAGTCTCCCCACCACGGTAGCCGCCCGGACAACACAGTTCAGGAAGTGGACACCAGCACGGTGTCCGCCAGCACCGGCGCGTCGTCGCGCTCTACCGCCGACGTCGTCACCAGCAGCCGGTCGTCGCCGGAGCGCCACACGCGGATCCGCAGCGTCTCGCCCGGGAACACCACCCCGGCGAACTTCGTCGCGAACGACGCCACCCGCGCCGGATCGCCGTCCAGGAACTCGTTCACCAGCACCCGCGCGACGATCCCGTACGTACACAACCCGTGCAGGATCGGCCGGTCGAACCCGGCCGCCCGGGCGAACTCCGGGTCCGCGTGCAGCGGGTTCCGGTCGCCGCACAGCCGGTACAGCAACGCCTGCTGCGGCAACGTCGGCGTCTCGAGCACGAAATCAGGCGAACGCGTCGGCCAGGAAAGCCGGTCCGAAGGCCCGCGCGAGCCGCCGAAACCGCCTTCACCGCGGGCGAAGATGCTCGACCGGGCCGTCCACAGTGGATCGCCGGCCGACGACGTGACGGCGACCTCCTGGACCACCACCGCCGCCTTGCCCTTGTCGAAGACGTCGGCGATCCGCGACCGCGCCACCGCCTTCCCGGCCGTCGGGATCGGCTGGTGCAACGTGATCTCCTGCTTGCCGTGCAGCACCTTCGCCAGGTCGATCTCCACCCCCGGGAACGACACCGCCGGCGGGTCGAACACGCGCAGGTTCGCCGCGACCGTCGCGAACGTCGGCAGCACCACCAGGTCCTGCTCGTAGGTGTAGCGCAGTTCGTCCGGCCCCGCGCCGAGCGCCAGGTGGTACAGCAGCACGTCCGATGACGTCCAGGCGAAGCTCACCTCGCCGATTTCGGCGCCGATCGCAACGTCGGGGTCGATGGGCACGCGGGCTCTCCTATTCGTAGCTGATCGAGACCTCGTCGGTGACCGGCAGCGACTGGCAGGCCAGCACGATGCCGTCCGCCATGTCCTCGGCGTCGAGGACCTCGTTGTGCAGCATCTTCACCTCGCCGGAGACGACCCGGCAGGCGCACGCGCTGCACTGTCCCTCGCGGCAGGAGTACGGCGCGTCCATGCCGTCTTCCAGCAGTCGGTCGAGCAGCTTCCGCCGCCGCGGCCACACCATCGACCGCGTCTCCCCGTCGAGGGTCACCGTCAGCGCCGCCGGGGCTTCGTCGGAAGGCTCTTCCTCGACGACCTCGACGGTGGCTTCGAACGGGTTCCCGGTCAGCGAGGTGAACTTCTCGACGTGCACCCGGTCCCGCGGCACGCCGAGCTGCCCGAGCGCCTCCCGCACGGCGGCCATGAACGGCGCCGGCCCGCACAGGAACGCCTCGTGCGAGGTGTACGCCGAAGCCAGCCCGCGCAGCTGTGAGACGTCCGGCAGCCCCTGCACGCTCTCCAGCCAGTGCACGACCACCAGCCGGTCGCCGTAGCGCTTCGCCAGCGACGCCAGTTCGCCCGCGAAGATCACCGAGTGCTCGTCGCGGTTCGCGTAGACCAGCACGACCCGCCCCGACCCCTGCTCCAACGCCGTCTTCAGGATGGCCATCACCGGCGTGATGCCGCTGCCGCCGGCGAACAGCAGGAAGTCCTCGTCCACCGACGCGGGACAGAACACCCCGGCCGGCGCCAGCACGTCGAGCTGCATCCCCGGCCGCAGGGACGAGCAGATCCAGCTCGACCCGTACCCGCCGTCGGTCCGCTTGACCGTCACCTGCACGCGGTTCTCGTGCGGCGCGCTCGACAGCGAGTAGCACCGTGCCACCGAACCGGTCTGCTCGCTGGGGATCTTCAAGGTCAGGAACTGCCCGGCGGAATACCGAAACGCGTCGGTGTGCGCAGGCGGGATCTCGAAGACCACCGACCGCGCGTCCGGCGTTTCGACGACGACGTCGGCGACGGTCAGCGTGTAGACCCGCTCACCCATCGGCCACCGCCAGGGTGCCCTCCCGCGCCGCGTCGGAGATGCTGTCGGCCAGCTTCGGGCACGCGTCGAGCAGCGCCGACGGGCCCTCCGCGTCCGCGAACACCGGGCAGGTGTCGGCGGGGCGGGACGTCCACTGGATGCTCGTGTGCTGGATGCTGTTCTTCTTCACCAGCACGCGCGTCCCGCAGCTGCGGCACTCGTGCGGCCGCAGCCCGCCCGAAAGGAACTCCGCCGCATCCGAGAACGCAGCCTGCTCGGCGGTGGTCACACTTCCGCCTCGGTCTTCTGCCGCGCCAGGTTCTCCGCGACCTCCGCCGCCCACGCCTCGTTCGCCTTCGAAGTGTCCACTTCGAACTCGAACCGCCGGGTCATGTCCTCGGTGACTTCGGCGGCGTCGACGTAGAACTGCTGGTACCACCGGCGAAGCTGGTAGACCGGACCGTCCTCTTCGCACAGCAGCGGGTTGTCGATCTGCGTCTTGTGCTTCCAGATCTCGACGTCCTGCAGGAACCCGGAGCCGATCCCGCGGGCCAGCTTCGCGGCGATCTTGTCCGCGTGCTCGTCCGAGATCCCCGGCGGCTTCCGCACCTTCATCCCGTACTGCAGCACGAACGACGTCGGCGTGACGGGGTAGTGGCAGTTGATCAGCACGCTCTCGATCTCGTAGCCCTGGAACGAGTTCACCAGCTTGTTGATCATGTAGGACGGCCCGAAGTACGAAGCTTCCGACCGCAGCAGGTTTTCCTCGCCGCCGTAGTTGGACGCCATGCCCATGTCGGGGCGGCCCTTGGTGTTGAGGTACTGCGTGGCGATGTGGCCTTCGAACACGTTCTTGAAGTACGTCGGGTAGGCGTAGTGGATGTAGAAAAAATGCGCCATGTCCACGACGTTGTCGATGATCTCGCGGCAGTTGGACCCCTCGATGAAGATCGAGTCCCAGGTCCAGGTGCTCCACTCGGCGCTGTCGGCGGCCTCGATCCGCGGGATCGCCAGCTCGTCGGCCGGCGGGTTGCCCTCCGGGTCGTGCCACAGGAGCAGCTGCCCGTTGCGTACCTCCGTCGGCCACGACCGTGTCCGCGCGCGCAGCGGAACCCGCTTGGCGTAGGGGATCGAGACGCACTTGCCCTTGCCGTTCCAGCGCCAGTCGTGGAACGGGCAGGCCACCTCGTCGCCCTTGACGCTGCCCTGGGTGAGGTCGCCGCCCATGTGCCGGCAGTAGCCGTCGAGCACGTGCAGGTCGCCTGCCGAGTCCGCCCACACCACGAGCTTCGTGCCGAACGCGGTGATCGCGTGCGGTTTCCCGTCGCGGAAGCTCTCCGCCAGGCCCAGGCAGTGCCAGCCGCGGGCGAACCGGGTCGGCGGCTCACCGGCGTAGATGGTGCGTACCGAATCCTGCGTCATCGCTGCCCTCCCGTGGTCTCTCGATCTTCGTGTGCCAGCCGCGTCGCCGCAAGGTAGCCGAACACCATGGCGGGACCGATGGTCGCGCCGGGCCCGGCGTACGTCCGGCCCATCACGGCCGCGCTGGCGTTGCCCGCGGCGAACAGCCCCGGCACCGCCGAGCCGTCTTCGCGCAGGACCTGCGCGTGCTCGTCGGTGCGCAGCCCGCCCTTGGTGCCCAGGTCGCCCGGCACGATCTTCACCGCGTAGAACGGCGCTTTGTCCAGGGGACCGAGGCTGGGGTTGGGTTTGTTGCGCGGGTCGCCGTAGTAGTGGTCGTACTTGCTGACCCCGCGGTGGAAGTCCTCGTCGACGCCTCGGCGTGCAAAGCCGTTGAAGCGCTCGACGGTCGCCTCCAAGGACTGAGCCGGGACGTCGATCTTCGCCGCCAGCCCGGCCAGCGACGACGACTTCGCCGCGATCCCGGCCTTGAACCAGCGGCCGGGCAGCGGCTGGCGTGGCCCGATGCCGGTGAACATGTACCGGTCCTTGTAGCGCTGGTCGAACACCAGCCAGGTCGGGATGTGCTGACCCGGGCCGTCTCCGGGACCGTACATCGCGTGCACGGCCTCGACGTAGGGCGCCGACTCGTTGGCGAACCGCTCGCCGCGCGCGTCGACCATGATGCTGCGCGGCCGCGACCGCTCGGCCAGCGCGAACCACGGCCCGCCGGTGAGCGGCAGCGACGGCCCCCACCAGGCGTCGTCCATCAGGTCGAGCGCCGCGCCCAGCTTGAGGCCGGCGGTGATGCCGTCGCCGGTGTTGGCGGCCGCGCCGACGGTCCAGTCGACGCCGATCGGCGCCCGCTGGTACTTCTCGCGCATCTCGAGGTTCCGCTCGAAGCCGCCGCTGGCGAGGATCACCCCGCGCCGGGCGCCGATGACTCCTTGCGACGTGACGACCCCGGTGACGCGGTCGTCGTCGACCTGCAGGTCGACCAGGGGCGTGTTCAGCCGGACCTCGACGCCGGCCTGAGCCAGGCCCACCCGCAGGCCCGCCGCAAGCGCTTGCCCCATGCTCAGCAGCTGCTGCCCGCGGAGTTTGCCGACGAGCCACTGCCGGCCCAGCGACAGCATCCGGACGGCCCCGCGCGGATGCCTGGCGAGGAGGCTCAGCCAGCGGTAGTCCGCCTGGGTGATCGGCACGCCGAGCGGGGGAGCGCTGTACGGCGGTTCGAGGTGGGCCAGCTCGGGGCCGAGCAGCTTGCCGTCGAGGGCGACCGGCTCGACCGACCGGCCGCCGGAGCGCCCGCCGGGGGCCTCGGGGAGGTAGTCGCTGTAGTCGCGGACCCAGCGGAACTTCAGCGGCGTGTGGTCGCAGACGAACCGCAGCACTTCGGGGCCGTGCGCGAGGAACGTGTCGCGCCGGACGGCCGGGACGGCGTCGCCGACGATCGAGGCCAGGTACTCGCGCGCCCGCTCGGGTGGTTCGTCGATCCCGGCGGCGCGCAGCGCGTGGTTGCCGGGCAGCCAGACACCACCGCCGGACCGCGCCGTCGAGCCGCCGAAGCAGGCCGCCTTCTCCAGGACCACTACGCTCAGGCCCTGGCGGGCCGCGGCCAGTGCGGCGGTCATCCCGGCGGCGCCGCTGCCGACCACGACGACGTCGAACTGCTCCGTCATGCCACCTCACCTATAACGTGTTCCACCGACTGAGTATCCAGTTGAGAGCCACTTTCGGTCACCATAGACGAGAACGTGTTTCAGTTCTAGGGTAGCGACCATGGACGCACTCGTCGCGGACGTGGTCATCGTGGGGTTCGGGGCGGCCGGTGCCTGTGCCGCCCTCGAGGCGGCCGATGCGGGCGCCGACGTCATCATCGTCGAGCGCTTCGCCGGCGGCGGGGCCAGCGCGGTCAGCGGTGGCGTCGTCTACGCCGGTGGGGGTACCGGCCAGCAGCTCGACGCGGGCGTCGACGACTCCGTCGACGCGATGTACGCCTACCTGCGCATGGAAACCGGGGACGTCGTCTCCGAGCGGACGCTGCGGCGGTTCTGCGAGGGCAGCCGCGAGATGATCACCTGGCTCGAGGGCAACGGCGTGCCGTTCGAAGGCAGCCTCTGCCCGTACAAGACGTCGTACCCGAGCGACCGGCACTACCTCTACTACTCCGGCAGCGAGGCCGCCGGCGGGTTCCGCGACGCGGCGAAGCCGGCGCCGCGCGGCCACCGCGTCAAGGGGCCCGGGACTTCGGGGAAGATGCTGATGGCGCGGCTCAAGGCGGCCGTGCGCGCCCGCGGCATCCGGGTGCTGACCCAGACGACCGCCCGGACCCTGATCCGCGACGGCGCCGGCCGCGTCACCGGGCTCGTCGTCGACACCCTGAGCGAGGCCCCCGCGTCGGTGCGGGCGCGGCACCAGCGCCTCTCGCAGTACGCGGCGAAGCCCGGGATCTACGTGCCGTCGCTGCGCAGGTCGCTGCACCGCCGGGTCGAGCGGTTCGAACGAGCGCACGGCCGTGAGCTGCGGATTTCCGCCCGGTGTGGGGTCGTGCTTGCCGCCGGCGGCTTCATCGCCGACCGTGAGATGGTGCGCGAGCACGCGCCGGCCTACCGCGGCGGGCTCCCGCTCGGCACGTCCGCCGACGACGGTTCGGGCATCCGGCTCGGCCTCTCGGCCGGTGCCGCGACCGGCGAGCTCGGCCGGATCTCCGCGTGGCGGTTCATCACGCCGCCGAGCGCGTTCCTCGGCGGGATCATCGTCGACGCCGCGGGCCGGCGGGTCATCGACGAGTCCCGGTACGGCGCCGCCGTCGGCGAGAAGCTCATCGAGGAGCACGGCAGCAAGGGCTGGCTGCTCGTCGACGCGCCCATTGTCGCCGAAGCCCGCCGCGACACGAAGGCGCAAAGCCAGTGGTTCCAGGGGTTGCAGCTGCGGTACCTGCTGCGGCGCGGCCGCGTCACCGGCACGTCGGTGGAAGAGGTGGCGCGCAAGGCCGGCGTCGATCCCCAGGGGCTGCGCGCGAGCGTCGAGGCCTACCACGGCGACCGGGATCCCGTGGGCAAGCCGACCGAGTTCGTGCGGCGCCTGGACAACCCGCCGTACTCGCTGATCGACATCTCGGTGCGGCCGAACCTCGGGTATCCCACGCCGATGCTCACGCTCGGCGGCCTCGTCGTCGACGAGGACACCGGCGCGGTGCGGAGCACGGCGGGGGCGCCCATCGCCGGCCTGTACGCCGCCGGCCGCACCGCTGTGGGAATCTGTTCCAGGTCCTATGTGAGTGGCCTGTCGCTGGCCGACTGCGTGTTTTCCGGTCGGAGAGCGGGGATCAACAGTGCCCTGGCGCAGGGTGTTCTCGACAAAAACGAGAACGTGTTCTAGTCTTGCCGTACTGAAGACTAGAGAGGAACTGCGCATGAGCGAGCAGGTGATCGCCGGGGTCCGGGACCTCCTGCCGGTCCTGCGGGAACGGGCCCAGGACACCGAGGACGCGCGCCGCGTCCCCGAGGAGTCCGTCAAGGCCCTGCAGGAGACCGGGTTCTTCAAGCTGCTGCAGCCGAAGCTCCACGGGGGCCTCGAAGCCGACCCGGTGAGCTTCTACACCGCGGTCAAGCTGATCGCGAGCGCGTGCGGGTCCACCGGCTGGGTCGCCTCCATCCTCGGCGTCCACCCGTGGCACGTGGCCCTGTTCGACGCGCAGGCGCAGCAGGAGGTGTGGGGCGAGGACCAGGACGTGCGGATTTCCTCGTCGTACGCGCCGATGGGCAAGGCCGAGGTCGTCGAAGGCGGCTACCGGCTTTCGGGCCGGTGGAGCTTCTCCTCCGGCTGTGACCACTGCACGTGGGTGCTGCTCGGGGGACCCGCGTTCAAGGACGGCAAGCCGGTCGACTTCTGCAGTTACCTGCTGCCGATCGCCGACTACTCCATCGTGGACGTCTGGGACACGATCGGCCTGCGCGGCACCGGTTCGAACGACATCGTCGTCGAGGACGTCTTCGTGCCGCAGCACCGGGCGCTGAGCTTCATCGCGACGTCGAAGTGCCGGGTGCCGGGCCAGGCGGTCAATCCGGGCCCGCTGTACCGCCTCCCGTACGGTTCGGTGCACCCGACCACGATCACCGCGCCGATCATCGGCATGGCCCAGGGTGCCTACGACGCGCACGTCGAGCACCAGCGCAAGCGCGTCCGGGCCGCGTACGCCGGTGAGCAGTCCAAAGAGGACCCGTTCGCCAAGGTGCGGATCGCCGAGGCGGCCAGTGAGATCGATGCTGCCTGGCTGCAGCTGACGCGCAACATCGAGGAGCTGTACGAACTCGCCAAGCGCGAGGAACGGCTGCCCGTGGACCTGCGGCTGCGCGTCCGGCGCGACCAGGTGCGCGGCACGGAACGCGCGATCGCCGCGATCGACCGGCTGTTCGAGAACTCCGGCGGCCGGGCCATCCAGCGTGGCACGCCGATCCAGCGCTTCTGGCGTGACGCGCACGGCGGCCGGGTGCACGCGGCCAACGACGCCGAGCGCGCGTACGTCATGTTCGGCACCGGCGCCTTCGGGCTCCCCGTCGAGAACTCGATGTACTGATGGCCGCGCCCGAAGGCAAGTACGTCCAGGCGGGCTCGCTGAACCTGCACTACCACGAGGCCGGTGCGGAACACGCCGAGACGGTGATCCTGCTGCACGGCGGCGGGCCCGGCGCGTCGGCGTGGAGCAACTTCGGGCGCAACCTGCCGGAGTTCGCCAAGCACTACCGGACGATCGCGCTCGACCAGCCCGGCTTCGGGCGGTCGGACAAGCCGGCCGAGCACCCGCAGTACTTCCGGCACAGCGCGGACGCCGTCGCCGGCCTGATGGACGCACTGGGCATCGAGCGCGCCCACTTCGTCGGCAACTCCCTCGGCGGGGGCGCGGCGGTGCGGCTCGCGCTGAACCACGGGAAGCGGGCCGGGCGGCTGGTGCTGATGGGGCCGGGCGGGCTGAGCGTCAACCTGTTCGCGCCCGATCCGACCGAGGGCGTCAAGAACCTCGGGCGGTTCGCGGCCAAGCCGTCGCGCGAACGCATGGAGGCCTTCCTGCGGATCATGGTCCACGACCAGGCGCTGATCACCGACGAGCTGATCGACGAACGCTTCGCCGCCGCGAACACCCCGGAGTCCCTGGCCGCGATGCGGGCCATGGGGATGTCGTTCGCGCAGCCGGACACCTACGAAGAGGGCATGCTCTGGCGCGAAGCCCACCGCCTGCGCCAGCGGGTCCTGCTGATCTGGGGACGCGAGGACCGCGTCAACCCCCTGGACGGGGCGCTGGTGGCGCTCAAGACGATTCCGCGCGCGCAGCTGCACGTGTTCGGCGGCTGCGGGCACTGGGCCCAGCTGGAGAAGTTCGACGAGTTCAACCGGCTGGCCCTCGACTTCCTCGGGAGTTCCTGATGGGCATCCGGTCACTGGGCTACCTCCGCATCGAAGCCACCGACATGGCCGCGTGGCGCGAGTACGGGCTCAAGGTGCTCGGCATGGTGGAAGGCAGCGGCACCCACCCGGACGCGCTCTACCTGCGCATGGACGACTTCCCGGCGCGGCTGGTCGTCTCCCCCGGTGCCGCGGACCGTCTCGCGGTCACCGGCTGGGAGGTCGCCCACGCGGCGGAGCTGGCCGAGCTGCGGTCGCGGTTGGACGCCGCGTCGGTGCCCTACAAGGAGGGCACGCCGGACGAGCTGGCCGACCGCCGCGTCGACGAGCTGATCAGCTTCGACGACCCGTCGGGCAACACCCAGGAGGTGTTCCACGGCGTCGCGTTGCAGCACCGGCGCGTGGTGAGCCCGTACGGCCACAAGTTCGTCACCGGCGAGCAGGGGCTCGGCCACGTCGTTTTGTCCACAAAGGACGACGAAGCGTCGCTGCGGTTCTACCGCGACGTCCTCGGCTTCCGGCTGCGCGATTCGATGCGCCTGCCACCGCAAATGGTCGGGCGCCCCGCGGACGGGCCGCCCGCGTGGCTGCGGTTCTTCGGCTGCAACCCGCGCCACCACAGCCTGGCGTTCCTGCCGATGCCGACGCCGAGCGGGATCGTGCACCTGATGGTCGAGGTGGAGAACACCGACGACGTCGGCCTGTGCCTCGACCGCGCGATCCGGCGGAAGGTGCCGATGTCGGCCACCCTCGGCCGGCACGTCAACGACCTGATGCTGTCGTTCTACATGAAGACCCCGGGTGGTTTCGACGTCGAGTTCGGCTGCGAAGGCCGACAGGTCGACGACGACAACTGGATCGCCCGCGAGAGCACCGCGGTGTCGCTGTGGGGCCACGACTTCTCGGTCGGCGCGCGGCCCCCGGGCGCATGACGTCCGTGGCGGTCGACCAGACCGAGTTCCGCAGCGTGCTCGGGCACTTCTGCACCGGTGTCACGGTCATCACCGGCCGCGACGGCGACACCCTCGCCGGGTTCGCCTGCCAGTCGTTCGCGGCGCTGTCGCTGGACCCGCCGCTGGTGCTGTTCTGCCCGAGCCGGACGTCGCGGACGTGGCCGGTGCTCGCCGCGGCCGGCCGGTTCGCGGTCAACGTGCTGGCCGAGGACCAGCAGGAGGTCAGCGCCGTGTTCGGCGCCCGCGGGGAGGACAAGTTCGCCCGGGTCGGCTGGACGCCCGCGCCGTCCGGAGCGCCGCTGCTCGACGGTGCGCTGACCTGGATCGACTGTTCGCTGGAAGCCGTGCACGAGGCGGGCGACCACTACGTCGTGATCGGCCGGGTGACGGCGCTGGGCGCGCCGTCGGAAGTTCGCCCGCTGCTGTTCCACCGCGGTCAGTACGCGGTCACCGAGCCGGCCCGGGACGTGCTCGCGGCCATGCTGCCCTGGCCCCGCCCCGACGACTGGCTGTAACCGCCCCGGCCCGGACGTCGCGAATGACTCATTCGGGACCTCCGACGATGCTGTTGGCGAATTCGGGTTCGTGCCCACCGGAGCGGCCAACTCGCCGACCGGAGCGGCCAACTCAGCGGCTGCAACGGCCAACACGCCGGAGAACCCGGGCGAGTTGGCCGGTCCGGGTGGCGAGTTGGCCGGTCCGGGCGATCCCTCGCCACCGAGCCGGCCTCAGCACACCCGCCCGAATAAGCCAACAGCACCCTCCGACGTCGCGAATGGGTCATTCGCGACGGTGAAGCCGGCCGGATTGCCCGTGGGGCGGCCGGAATCAGGTGACGATGCGTGGCCGCCGATCGCGCTGCGTTGGCGCGACCGGGTGGTTGTGCACGGGTTCACAGGTGGGCCGCATCCCATTGACGAGAGAAAGCCGAGTCCCGGCGCGCACACTGTTACCGAGAAGACACCTTCCCGGGAGGAGTGAGTCGCGCATGCGTGGGCCCAGCGGACGGATCGCCCGGTTCGGGCGCCGGCTACGCCCCGGCCGCAACCCCGTGGCCCGGGCCGGTGACCGCGTCGAAGCTCTCCTGCTGCTCCTGGCCGTGGCCGGCGCGCTGCTCGCGATCCCGTTCGCGGCGGCGTTCGGCTCCGAGACGTACGCGGCGCAGACGGCCCGCGCGGCGCAGGAGCGCACCACCCGCCACCCGGCGACGGCGGTCTCCCTCGCGGCGGCGTCCGGTCAGCCCTACAGCACCGACGGCGCGGGCGCCCCGGCCGCCCAGACCACGGTCCCGGCAGCCTGGTTCGACGCCCGCGGCACCCGCCACACCGGCGACGTCCTGGCCGACCCGGGCAGCCCGGCGGGCACCCGCGTATCGATCTGGCTGGACCAGCGCGGCGAGCTGGCGGGCGAGCCGCTCTCGGCGTCGACCTCGGCGGCGGACGGCGTGTTCGCGGCGATCCTGCTGTGGGCGGCGATCACCGGCGCGCTGGCGGGTTTGTACTTCTTCGCCAGGTTCGTGGTGACCCGCTTCCACGCGGCGGCCTGGGACCGGGCGTGGTCGCAAGCCCGCCACGACAGCCGGTTCTGATCACTTCCAGCGGAAGTGCACGAACACCCGGCCGAAGTTGTCCTTGTCCTTCTCGACCCGGTGGTACAGGGCCTTGACGTCCTTGCGCTCGAGGAACCGCAGGACGTGCTTCTTCAGCTGACCCGAACCCTTGCCGGGGATGATCTCGACCAGCGGCGCCTTCTTGGCGACGGCCTCGTCGATGATCGCCCGCAGGGCCCGGTCGATCTCGCCGCCGCGGTTGTAGACGTCGTGCAGGTCCAGCTTCAGCTTCACAACGCCTCCCGGGCTCGAAGGGCCGCCGCCCGCACCCGGCGGGTGCGGCCCTGTTCGGCCAGCACCGCGAGCGCGGCCGGGGCCGCGGGCTCGGCGCACGCCCGTCGCTGCAGCCAGTCGGACGCACTCGTCAGCTCACTCTCCCGCCAGCCCTCGTCGCGCGTGATCGCGTGCAGCAGCACCCACTCCCGCAGCCGCCGGGCCGGGAAGCGGTGGTCCGCCACCAGCGCGCCGATCCGGGCCGCCCACGCCGGGAAGCCGGGGCCGGTCAGCAGGGCTGCCGCGCGCAGGTCGAGGTGGCGCGCGACCGCCGACTCCGCCATCACCCGGTCCGGGGCGGTGAGCACCGCGCGGACCAGCGCCGGCTCGTCGTCGTCGGAGACGTTCGCGAACTCGAGCAGGTAACGCGCGTACCGCTCGTGCTCGCCGGTCACAACGCCTGCCACCAGCCGTCCACCGCGGGCGGCTCGGCCGCGTCGATGCGCTCACCCGGGCGGGGGATCGCCAGCGGGAGGTCGGCCTCCTTCGCCTCGCTCCACACGCGGTCGGCCGGCTCGCCCCACGGGTGCATCGCCAGCTGGAACGTCGCCCAGTGCACCGGGACCAGCAGCTTCGCCCGGACGTCGAGGCCCGCCGCGACGCCTTCCTCCGGCGTCATGTGGATGTCCGGCCAGAGCGGGGCGTACGCGCCGATCTGGATCAGGGCCGCGTCGAACGGGCCGTGCTCCGCGCCGATCGCCGCGAACCCGTCGAAGTAGCCCGTGTCGCCGCTGTAGAACACCCGGTGCTCCGGGCCCAGCAGCGCCCACGACGTCCACAGCGTGTCGTCGTTCGTGATGCCGCGGCCGGAGAAGTGCTGGGCCGGGGTCGCGACGAAGCGGACACCCGCCACCGTCGCCTCTTCGTGCCAGTCCAGCTCGATGATCCGGTCGGCCGGGACGTGCCAGCGCTCCAGGTGCGCGCCGACGCCGAGCGGGACGAGGAAGGGCGCCTGAGACGATGTCACCAGCGCGCGGACCGTCGCCAGGTCGAGGTGGTCGTAGTGGTCGTGCGAGATCACCACGGCGTCGATCCGGCCGAGGGCCGACAGCGGCACCGGCGGCTCGTGCAGCCGCCGCGGGCCGGCGAACGCCGCGGGGGAGACCCGGTCGCTCCAGACCGGGTCGAGCAGCACGCGGGCGCCGTCGAGCTCGACCAGCGTCGAAGCGTGGCCGTACCAGGTCAGGTGCAGGCCGTCGGCCGACTCGACCGGCGCCGTCGCCACCAGCGGCACCGCGCCGGCGGGTTTGCGCAGCTCACGGTGCTCGCCGAAGAACATCTCGCGGAAGATGGTCCGCATCGAGGCCGCGGTCATCGGATGCCGCGGCGCCGCGTTGCGGAACACCTTGCCGTCGAACTGCGGCGAGGAGCGGACCCGCTCGGCCCGGGCGCCGGTCGCCTTCGCTCCGAACGCCGCCGGCAGGTCGCGCAGAGACGCGATCGTCTTCCTCATGGGATCGAGTCTACGAACGGTTCCTGAGAGGGGCCCCAGCTTCATGCAGGTGGGTGAGGGCCTGCCGGTAGGACTCGACCAGGCTCGTCTCCAGGTACGGGATGCCCAGCTCGGCGCAGTAGGCCTGGACGATCGGCTGCGCCCGCCGCAGGTGCGGCGACGGCATGCTCGGGAACAGGTGGTGCTCGATCTGGTAGTTGAGGCCGCCGAGGGCGACGTCGGTGCCGACGCCACCGCGGACGTTGCGCGAGGTGAGCACCTGCTTGCGGAGGAAGTCGAGCTCGGTGCGCCCGGTCAGCGTCGGCATGCCCTTGTGGTTCGGCGCGAAGATCGATCCCATGTAGACACCCCACAGTCCCTGGTGGACGGCGAAGAACAGCACCGCCATGCCGGGACTGAGCACGGTGAACAGCGCGCTGAGGTAGCCGACGAAGTGCGCGGCGAGCAAGGCGGCTTCCAGGCCACGGCGGCGCAGCCCCGGCTTGCGGACCGCGCGGACGCCGGACCAGTGCAGGTTCAGCCCTTCGAGGGTGAGCAGCGGGAAGAAGAGGAACGCCTGGTACCGCCCGATGAACCGGGGGACACCGCGGCTGGCGCGCGCCTGGTCCTTCGACCAGACGAGGATGTCCGGATCGACGTCGGGGTCGAGCTCCTCGTGGTTCGGGTTGGCGTGGTGGCGGGTGTGCTTGTCCATCCACCAGCCGTAGCTCATCCCGATCCCGAGGTTCCCGGCGAGCAGGCCGGCGATTTCGGTGGGCCGCCGTCGCCGGAACACCTGTTTGTGCGCGAGATCGTGCGAGAGCAACGCGATCTGCCCGAACAGCACCGCCATGAAGGCCGCGACGGCGAGCTGCCACCACGAGTTCCCGAGCAGCGCGAAGGCCACCCACCCGGCGGCGAACAACCCGGTCACGACGGCGATCCGGGCGGTGTAGTAGCCGGGACGGCGTTCCATCAGGCCGGCGGCGGAGATGCGGTGGCTCAGCCGGGCGAAGTCGCTGCCGACCTGGTTCTCGGTGGTGGTCACCCACCCGAGTCTTCGCGCCCGGGGCGGGCACCGGAACCCTGTGCGCCCCAGGCGCTGTGCGGGGGCCAGCCCTACCGCCCACGCTGGTATACGCGCACCGGCTTCCCATGTCTGCCGCGGCTCGTCGTGAGTGGTAATTAGGGTTAGAACCCGAATTACCACTCACGACCGGTCGGGACGGGCGTCAGGCGATGTACTCCGCGAGGTGCTTGCCCGTCAGCGTCTTCTTCCGTGACTTCACCAGCTGCGCCGGCGTGCCCTCGAAGACGATCCGGCCGCCGTCGTGGCCGGCGCCCGGGCCGAGGTCGATGATCCAGTCCGCGTGGGCCATTACCGCCTGGTGGTGCTCGATGACGATCACCGACTTGCCCGCGTCCACCAGCCGGTCCAGCAGGCCCAGCAGCTGCTCGACGTCGGCCAGGTGCAGGCCCGCCGTCGGCTCGTCGAGGACGTACACCCCGCCCTGCTCCGCCATGTGCGTGGCCAGCTTGATCCGCTGCCGCTCGCCGCCGGACAGCGTCGTCAGCGGCTGGCCGAGCGTCAGGTAACCGAGGCCGACGTCGGCCAGGTGCGTGAGGATCTTGTGCGCCGCCGGCAGCGCGGCGTCACCGGACGCGAAGAACGCCTGGGCCTCGGTCACCGGCATCCCGAGCACCTCGCTGATGTCGCGGCCGCCGAAGGTGTACTCCAGCACGTCGGCGTTGAACCGCTTGCCCTCGCAGACCTCGCACGGCGTCGCCGTACCGGCCATGATCCCCAGGTCCGTGTAGATGACGCCGGCGCCGTTGCAGTTCGGGCACGCCCCTTCGGAGTTGGCGCTGAACAGGGCCGGCTTGACGCCGTTGGCCTTGGCGAACGCCTTGCGGATCGGCTCCAGCAGGCCCGTGTACGTCGCCGGGTTGCTCCGGCGCGAGCCGCGGATCCCCGTCTGGTCGACCGTCACCACGCCCTCCCCGCCGGACACCGAGCCGTGGATCAGCGAGCTCTTGCCCGACCCCGCCACCCCGGTGACGACCACCAGCACGCCGAGCGGGATGTCGACGTCGACGTCCTGCAGGTTGTGCGTGGCCGCCCCGCGCACCTCCAGGACGCCCGACGGCGAGCGCACCGACGACTTCAGCGACGCCCGGTCGTCCAGGTGCCGCCCGGTCAGCGTGCCACTGGACCGCAGACCGTCCACAGTGCCCTCGAAGACGATCTCGCCACCCTCGGTGCCGGCCCGCGGGCCGAGGTCGACGACGTGGTCGGCGATCGCGATCGCCTCCGGCTTGTGCTCCACGACCAGCACCGTGTTGCCCTTGTCGCGCAGCTGCAGCAGCAGGTCGTTCATGCGCCGGATGTCGTGCGGGTGCAGCCCGATCGTCGGCTCGTCGAAGACGTAGGTGACGTCGGTGAGCGACGACCCGAGGTGGCGGATCATCTTGGTGCGCTGGGCTTCCCCGCCGGAAAGCGTCCCGGATGGACGGTCCAGGGAGAGGTAGCCGAGCCCGATCTCGGCGAACGAGTCGAGGGTGTGCTTCAGCGCGTCCAGCAGCGGCGCCACGGACGGCTCGGACAGCTTCCCCACCCACGCGGCGAGGTCGCTGATCTGCATGGCGCAGGCGTCGGCGATACTGATCCCGTCGATCTTCGACGACCGCGCCTCCGCCGACAGCCGCGTACCCGCGCAGTCCGGGCAGGTCTGGAACGTCACCGCCCGCTCGACGAACGCGCGGATGTGCGGCTGCATCGCGTCGACGTCCTTGGACAGGAAGGACTTCTGGATCGCCGGGACGAGCCCCGAGTAGGTCAGGTTGATGCCCTCGACCTTGATCTTCGTCGGTTCCTTGTACACCAGGTCGGCGAACTGCTTCTTCGTGTACTTCTTGATCGGCTTGTCCGGGTCGAAGAAGCCGGAGCCGCGGAAGATGCGGCCGTACCAGCCCTCCATGCTGTAGCCCGGGATCGTGATCGCGCCCTCGTTGAGCGACTTGTTCTCGTCGAACAGCGCGGTGAGGTCGATGTCGTTGACCTTGCCGCGGCCCTCGCAGCGCGGGCACATGCCGCCGGTGATGCTGAAGCTGCGCCGCTCCTTGATCTGCCGGCCGCCCTTTTCGATGGTGACCGCACCGGCGCCGCTGATCGAGGCGACGTTGAACGAAAACGCCTGTGGCGAGCCGATGTGCGGCTGCCCGAGCCGGCTGAAGAGGATGCGCAGCATCGCGTTCGCGTCGGTGGCGGTGCCGACCGTGGAGTGCGGGTTGGCGCCCATCCGCTCCTGGTCGACGATGATCGCGGTGGTGATCCCGTCGAGCACGTCGACGTCCGGTCTCGCCAGCGTCGGCATGAAGCCCTGCACGAAGGTGCTGTAGGTCTCGTTGATCAGCCGCTGCGACTCGGCGGCGATCGTGCTGAACACCAGGGAGCTCTTGCCGGAGCCGGAGACCCCGGTGAACACCGTCAGCCGCCGCTTGGGCAGCTCGACGCTGACGTCCTTGAGGTTGTTGACGCGCGCGCCGTGGACGCGGATCAGGTCGTGGCTGTCGGCCACGTGCGGTGCGTTCTTCCTCGTGGGCTTGCTCATCGGGGTTCTCCAGCTTTCGGGGTGAATGGGCGGCGCACGGGAATCACGCTACTGCCGGCCGCGCGGCCCGGGCTTCTCGATTCCTGACGGCCTCGGCGGCCCGCCGGTAATCGTGCGGGGAAAGGCCGTAAGCCTCCCGGAATCGGCGGACGAACTGCGCGACGGGCATATCCACGCTGTGCGCCAGCGTTTCGACGTCGAACGGCCGCGCGCATTCGCGGTCGATGCGGTCGCGGACGCGGCGCAGCAGGATCAATTCGCCGAAGTGCTTTCGCGCGGCGACGGCGAGGCTCAGGCACATGTCGGTTCCCTTTCCGGTGTGCGGCCGAGCACCGCCCGGTCGCTTTTCGGGGGTTCCGGGTGGCGGAGCCCCCGGCCCGGGCGGAGCCCCGGATGACACAGGTCGCTTTTCGGGGGTTCCGGGTGGCGGAGCCCCCGGCCCGGGCGGAGCCCCGGATGACACAGGTCGCTTTTCGGGGGTTCCGGGTGGCGGAGCCCCCGGCCCGGGGCGGAGCCCCGGATGACACAGGCCGCGATCGGGAGCAGCAGGAGGGTCAGCACCCCGGACAGCGCCAGCCCGCCGGTGCTGCCGGTCAATTCGATCAGGGGCCCGCCCAGGGCCAGCCCCAGCGGGGCGGCCACGGTCGCGCCGGTCGTCCAGAGCGTGACGACCTGCTGCTGTTCCCCGGGAGCGAGCCCGGACTGCAGGAAGCTGTACGCGACCGGCGTGAACGGCGCGTACACCAGGCCGCCGAGGCCGAAGACGAGCAGGGCCACGGTCAGGTCGCCGGTGACGGCGAGCGCGATCGGGCACAGCGCCCACAGGCCGATGATGGCGACGAGCAGTGGCTGCTGCGGCAGGTTCCGCAGCCGGCTGACGAGCGCGGAACCGAGGAACGCACCGACCCCGAGCGCACCCCACAGCAGCCCCAGACCGGACGCGTCGGCGTGCAGCGACCCGCCCACGTACAGCGGGAGCGCCACTTCGACCGGCATGTACAGGAAGTTGAAGAAGAACTCGACCACCAGCAGCCGCGCGGCGACCGGACGGCGGCGCAGGATCCGCCAGCCCGACTCGTGGGTGCCGCCGTCGCGCAGGGCGTCACGGCTCTCGGTTCCGCGGGGAACACAGGCGAGCGTGGCGGCCAGCAGGATCAGCGCTCCGACCGCGTCGACGAAGAGCGCGAAGCCCGCGCCGGCGGTCGCCACGACGACCCCGCCCAGCACCGGCCCGGCGATGTAGAGCGCGAACGTCGTGTTCAGGCCCAGCAGGCCGTTGACCGAGAACCGCCCGGCCTCGCCCGCGGCCGACGTCGCCAGCAGGCGGCGGCTGCTCGACCCGGCCAGCCGGAACGTCGCGCCGAAGAGGAGCCCGGCGACCAGCACCGGCAGGGTGAGCCGGCCGGTGACGGCCAGGACGCCGAGGACGGCGAAGGTCAGCGAGCGCAGCACGCAGTCGGCGACGAGCAGCGTGCGCGGCGGCACCCGCACCCGGCCGAGGCCGATGGCCAGGGCCAGCACGGTGGACAGGACGAACGGCGCGGCTTCCACGAGCCCGATGGCGATCGCCTTCGGGACGCCGCCGTGGAGGGAGAGCGTCTGGACGGGCATGGCGACCAGCAGCATGCCGGTGCCGACTCCGGCCAGCAGGTCCCCCAGCAGGAGCCCGGCGATCCGCCGGTCGCGCAGGACTTGGCGGTAGCCGTGCGTCGTGGTCAGCGCAGCTCCTGGATGCGCAGGAGGTTGCCGGCCGGGTCGCGGAACGAGCAGTCGCGGATGCCGTAGGGCTGCTCGACCGGCTCCTGGACGACTTCGGCGTTGCCCGCCTCGAGCTTGGCGAAGAGGGCGTCGAGGTCCTCGGTGGCCAGGTTGACCGAGGCGTAGGTGCCCTTGGCCATCATCTCGGCGATCATGCGGCGCTCGTCGTCGGTCAGGCCCGGCGTCGCGGACACCGGGGACAGCACGATCGCGGTGTCCGGCTGGTTCGGCGGTCCGACGGTGATCCACTGCAGGTCGCCGTACTTGACGTTCTGGCGGACCTCGAAGCCGAGGAGGTCGCGGTAGAAGGCGAGCGAAGCTTCCGGATCGGTGTGGGGGAGGAAGCTCGAGTGAATGGTGACGTCCATGGTGGTCACCCTAGGTGGCCGTCGAGGGCCGCGCTTCTCGATTCCTGATCGGTCTGGTGACCTGCTTGGCGACGCACGGCGGCATCCCGACAGTGGCCTCGGCCTGCTGTTCGCGGTAGACGCTCGGAGGCATCCCGACCAGCTCGGCGAACCGGGTGCTGAAGGTGCCGAGCGACGAGAAACCGACGGTGAAGCAGACCTCGGTGACGCTCAGCTCGCCGGTCCGCAGCAGGGCCATCGCCCGTTCGATCCGCCGCGTCATCAGGTACGAATACGGTGACTCTCCGTACGCCCGCCGGAACTGCCGGCTGAGGTGCCCGGCCGACATGTTCACGCCACGGGCCAGCGCCTCGACGTCGAGCGGCTGGGCGTACTCCCGGTCGATCCGGTCGCGGACGCGGCGCAGCAGCGCGAGGTCGCGCAGGTACTGCGCCGAGGAGGTGCTGGTCACCCCTGGATCCTGCCACAGGGGACGAGGTGAGGCGGAGGCCTTCGTGTCGACTCTCCAGACACGCGTGTCGACCCTTCAGGCACGCGTGTCGACCGTTCGCGCACGGCATCCCGCGTGCTCGAAGCCGGATCTCGCGTGATTGAAGGGGCATCACCCGTGATTGGGGAGACGACACGCGTGATTGGGGAGACGACACGCGTGATTGGGGAGACGACACGAGGCTGGGATTGTCCACAAGCGACAGTGGAGCCGTCCCGGGGGTTCCCGTGCCCCCGGGACGGCCGTGCACCGGTGCTACAAGACCGTGGCGCCCCTTCCGGCGGCATACCCGTCCACCGGAACGATCTCCACGACCCGTGCGCCGAGGCGGAGTGACCCGCCGCGGCGCTCGACCCCGGGCCCCGCCCGGTGTGCCGGAAGAAGGTCACCCCGGGGGCGTCGGGTTCCCTCGGGATGACCTTCTCCTGGCCCGCCGGACGCTCGCATCACCACGAACGCGAGGCGGGCAGGGGGACGTTTTGGGCCGGCCACCACACCACCCAGCCGCGGAGGGGGTGTGGTGGCCGACAAGGGACGGAGGCCGCCGCGCGCAGCCCCGCCCCGGCTTCTCTACCTCCCCATCGGGATGGCCATGGTCGGCAGCGCCGCCGCGGGCAGCGACTGCGCCTGAATTGCCGTCGTGGGCGGGGACTGGGCCGACAGCGACTGGGCGGGGAACGCCGTCGTCGGGATGTCGTTGGCGAACTCGCTCTCGAACTCGCGCTCGAAGGCCTGCGCGTCGAACCCGCTTTCGAACTCCGGCGGCACCTCGGCCGCCAGGCCGGCGAGCGACGGCTCGACCACCGGGACCTCCGCGGCGGGCGCGGGTTCCGGCTCGGGCACGTAGTCCGGGGCGGGCAGCCGCCGGTTGAGCTCGGCCATCCAGTCGAGCATCGCCCGCGGCTTGTCCCAGCAGGAGATGCCGACGAGCTGCCCGTCGCGGACGAAGCCGGTGATGCCGTCGGCCAGGGACACGGTGTCCTCGGCCAGCGACGGCATCCCGCACATCTGCAGGCGCGTGTCGTACAGCGTCGACCAGGCGCGGGGGAGCGGGGTGAACGGGATGGCGCTGGAGTGGCCCATCAGCAGGTTGTCCGCCGCGTGCCGGGCCGATTCGACGGCGTTGATCCAGTGCTCGACCCGCCGCGGGGTCTCGTCGAAGCGCAGGTTCGGCCAGCGCGCGATGTCGCCCGCGATGACGACGTCGGAGGCGCCTTCGGCGAACAGCTTGGAGTCGCAGAGGACGCCGTCGCTGATGTCGAGGCCGGAGCCGCGCATCCAGTCCACCGACGGGACGCTGCCGATGGCGAGCACGACGACGGCGGCGACCAGCAGCTGGTTGTTCGTCAGGTGCAGCCCGACGGTGTCCTTCGTGCTGATCCAGTGCCGGACTTCGCTCCGCATCGCCAGGTTCGCGCGGTGCTCGTGGTGTGCCTCGACGATGCCGCTGGAGACGCGGTCGCCGAAGCGGTGCAGCGGCGCCTTCGCGTGCCCGATCAGGGTGACGTCCCGGCCGATGTGCCGCATGCTCGCGGCGAACTCGTTGCCGATCAGGCCGGCGCCGATCACGACGGCCGGCTTCTTGCTGGCGTTGAGGCAGCGCCGCACCGCCATCGAGTCCTCGACCGTGCGCAGGATCCGCACCCGCGGGTCATGCCGCGGGGCCCCGGGCAGGTGCCGCGGGTAGACGCCGGTCGCGGCGATCAGGCCGTCGTACCAGAGGGACTCGCCGCCGGGCAGGTGCACGACCCGCTCGGTGGTGTCGAGGTGCGTGACCCGCGCACCGAGCCGCCAGTGGACGTCGAGGTC
This sequence comes from Amycolatopsis sp. lyj-109, assembly GCF_046548995.1. NCBI lineage: Bacteria > Bacillati > Actinomycetota > Actinomycetes > Pseudonocardiales > Pseudonocardiaceae > Amycolatopsis > Amycolatopsis sp. lyj-109. The sequence continues at coordinate 318,071 of NZ_JAJPWR010000008.1, read as the reverse complement.
CGGCAAGTAGTGCGAAAGGCCCACGTCGCTGGGCCGTTCGGTCCCCATCACCAGCGCCTTGGAGACCATCGGCCGGTGGTAGGGCCGCCGGGCCTCGTCGCCGATGAGCACGATTTCGCCGTCGAACTTCTGTTCCCGCAGGCGTTCCGCGGCGCGCAGCCCGGCGACGCCCGCACCGACGATGACGATCCGGTCGCCGTCAGCCATCGAGGTCCCCTCTCATCACGACCGCCTGCATCGGGCAGCAGCGGGCGGCCTGCTTCGCCTGTTCCAAGGTGTCTTCGTCCAGCAGCCGCTTGATGAAGCGCAAGCGGCCGTCCTGGCCGAGGTCGAACACGTCCGGCGCCTCCATGGCGCAGATGCCGTAGAGCTCGCACCGGTCGTTGTCGACGCTGATCCGGGGCCCGCCACCGGGCAAACGGAGCGGCATGTCAAGCCACCTGCTCTTCCACGAGTCCGATGCGTTCCAGGGTGCGAGCCGGCATGAACCGCAGCATCGACACCGTCACGGCCGGGACGAGCAGCGTGATGCCGCCCAGCCAGGTGACCGAGAGGTGTCCGTTCGCGATGGCGCCGAACCAGGAGTGGATCGCGATGAGCGCCACCGCCGGGTACGCGCAGCGGTGCAGCCACAGCCAGCGCCGGTAGGAGGTGAAGCGCTGCAGGCCCGCGGTGAGGAAGATGGCGAACATGACCTCGAAGCCGACGATGCCGGCAATGTGGCGCCCCTCCTGCCCGGAGCCGAACGGGATGAACATGTAGCCGAAGCTGTACGGCTGAACCGTCAGGTACGTGAAGCCCAGTGCGTGGATGAGGCCGAAGATGATCGTCGCGGTGGCCAGCACCATGTGCGTGCTGCGCAGGCCCTTCCGGCCGGTGACCGAGCGGATCCAGCCGGTCGCGGTGAGCACGCCCCAGGTGAGCGTCAGCATCGTCGCCGCGTAGGACGTCCGGGCGGCGAAGGCCGCGAGGTTGCGGGCCGCGGGGTCGGTCTTCGGCTGGAACTGCTGGGTGAGGAAGATCGTCGCGTCGTGCCAGGTCTCAACCACGGGTACCCCCGGCTCTCGCGGTGGCCGGCCGAGCCGCCGCCCGGCCACGGCTGCGGTTGCTCTTCACCTGGCGCAGCACGTAGAAGAAGCCGCCACCGAGCAGCAGGAACAACGCTGCCACCACGGCGATCTGGGACGGGTCGAGGCCGAGCTGGATCCCGGTGGGCGCCGCGGTCGTGGAGACGGACGGGGCGGGCAGCGCGGTGTAGTCGACCATCCCGGTGCTCTCGAGCATCGTCATGTGCCGCATCACCGCCTGGTTGCCGACCGTCGCGAAGGCCCGCACGTCGTCGTTGCGGGTACCGGCCCGCAGCTGCGCCAGGACGTTGAACACCGCGCCGTGCGCCGCCCGCAGGCGGTTGGCGAAGACGCGGTCGAACTCCGGGCCGGGGGAGGCGGCCATCTCTTCGGCGAGCCAGCCGCGCTGTTCCTCCGACGGCTGGTCGGGGACCGGCGAGTTCAGCTTCTGCGAGAGGGCACGGGTCGCCACGTCGAGGCGGCCGTGGTCCATCATGATCGCGAAGCCGACCTTCTGGACGATCGGGCTGCCCTTCTCCATCGCCATCATGCCCGACGGCATCTCCCACAGACCGGCCTGGCGGACCTTGGTCAGCAGCACGGCGTCGGTGTCGGAAATCGCGGTGGTCTGGGCGAGGGAGGCCGAGCCCGGCGCGAGCAGCGCCAGCACCAGGGCCACGACGAACAGGATCCGGACCAGCGGCCGGGAACGCTCGAGGACGGACAGGGGCTCGAAGTCGAACCCGGCGAGCTCAGACGCCGAACGCATTTTGCCTCCACTCGTCCTGGGTGAGCGTGATCTTCTTGCCGTCCGGCGCGATCGGGTACCACGCCTGGTCGAGGCCCTGGCCGGAGGTGTCGGCCGGTTCCTGGTCGCCGGTGAAGTGGTAGAGCGGCCAGCCGGCGAGGGTCTGCTGCGTGCTGCCGTCGTCGCGGGTGATCTGCCCGATCAGCGACTGGTCGACGTCGATCGGGCCCAGGTTGCCGGGCTTGACCGGGATCCACTTGGCCGCGCACGCGTCCGTGCAGTTCGACCGCGAGGGCCGGGGGGTGTCCCGGTCATACCGGTAGATCGTGTACCCGGTCCCGTCGACGAGCAGGAGTCCGAGGTCGAACGTCTTGGCGGCCCGGAGCTGGCTCTTCGCCGGGTTGTTCGGGTCGGCGGTGATGCCCTGCGGCATCGGCAGGACAACCTGTCCTTGCTGCATGCCGGGCATCTGCATCCCGGCGCCGCCGGCAGCGTAACCGCCACCCGAGGTGGTGGCGGCGCCGGCGGTACAAGCGGTGAGCAGGGCGAGTGCGGTGAGGCACACGGCGGCGGGGACCACCGGGCGGGGAATGCGGATCACTGCTCCTCCGTGGGGCATGACTACGCGCTGTTGCCGGTAGTGCAACGGAAAAGGGCGCGAAAGATCCACAGTGGACTTTCGGTCCGGAGTGGATGCGGAGCGTTGCGGGGGACAACGCACTGGTCGGGGGTCTTCGGTAGGGGATACGGACACGGTCCGGAAACGGTTCAAAAAAGTTTTGCCCCCAGTTTGCAGGCCGGAAGTACTGGACGTAGCCCGTCCGGCCCACCAGGATGTCCCGCGTGGGACGGCACACCCGAGCGCTGAGATCCGTCGGTGATCAGGAAGCCGTCGTCGAGCCCGACGGCGGCCATGACGATCTGGCGAAGGCGCTTTACCAGGAGTTCGGCGGGTCCCTCATGGCGTTCGCTCTGCGGCTGACCGGCCACGACCGGCAGTGGGCCGAGGACGTCGTGCAGGAGACCCTGATCAAGGCGTGGCGGAACGCGGACAAGCTCGACCGCCAGCCTGAGATGCTGCGTGCCTGGTTGTTCACGGTGGCCCGGCGTATCGTCATCGACGGCTGGCGCAGCCGCAGTGCCCGGCCCCAGGAGATCGAGGAGATCGAATCCGACGCGATCGCGGTGTCCGACGAATCGGACCGGACGCTCGCCGCGATGATCGTTTACGAGGCGCTGCAGGGCCTTTCGCCCGAGCAGCGGGAGGCCATCCAGCAGACCTACCTGCGCGATCGGACCGTGAACGAGGTCGCGGCGACCCTCGGCGTGCCCCCGGGCACCGTGAAGTCCCGCATCCACCATGCCGTCCGCGCGCTGCGCCGGGCCTTGCGCGAGCGGGGGTGAACTGAGCGTGGCCGGATCCTCACACACCGACGTTGCCGCCTACGTGCTCGGCGTCCTCAGCGAAGCCGAGAACACCCAGTTCGAAGCCCACCTGATGAACTGCCCGCACTGCCAGCTCGACCTGATCGAGCTCTACCAGCTGCCGGACGTCCTCGACCTGGTGAAGCGCAGCTGGCCGGAGCCCCCGATGCCCGCGCCCGGCCCGCGCACCCTCTCGCCCGGCCCCCGGGTGCTGCGCGGCCTCATGGAAGAGGCCGCCGTCAAACGCCGCCGCCGTCGCCGGATCGGCATCCTCGCCGGGGCCGCGGCCGCGGCGGCCGTGATCGCCGGCCCGCTGGTGACCCTCGCGGTCCGGCCGGCCGACGCCGTCCCGCCCGCTTCGCTCGCCGCCACCGGCAACAAGCAGCCGCCGGCGACGAGCGTCCCGGCGACGTCCACCGCACCGCCCGCGGGCGCCCAGGGGCAGCCCGGCGGCGGCCAGACCTACGGCCGCGGCAGCGGCGGGTCCGCCGTCAGCGCCCTGGTCACCGTTTCGCCGGTGGAGTGGGGCAGCCGCGTCGAGCTCGAGCTGCGCGGGATCGTCGGGCCGGTGAAGTGCCAGCTGGTCGCCGTCCCGGCGACCGGTGCCGAGCGCGTCGTCGCCAGCTGGTCGGTGCCGCCCAAGGGATTCGGTATCCCGGGCTCGCCCGAACCGTTGCGACTGCAGGGTTCGGTCTCCCTGGCGATGGACCAGATCGGCCGGTTCGAGGTGCGCGGCGAGGACGGCACGGTCCTCGTCGTCGTTCAGCGCTGAATCTCTTTCTTTCGACAAAACGCTGTGACCTGGGTCAATGCTGCCCGGTTGCGTTCTCGTAGATAACGAACAGATAACGGACCGGTCGCTTTTGAACCTCGGGGCGCTCATGTCCGTATCCCCCAATGCATCCCCCGATGCATCCCGACAGCCGGAACCGCAAGCATCCCCCGACCGGGTTCCGTGCGATCTCAAGCTCAATCAACGGTAGTTCTTGCCCGGGCTGCCGCGCCGTTCGGTGCGCGCCCGGAATAACGAACGAGGTGAACTAGTCTATGGCCCGGAATTCTCGGCCCCCCGTGACGGGCAAGCACCGTGTTGCCCGCCGAACCAAGATCGCCATGGGTGCGATCGGCCTGGCGATCGCCGTCGGCGCACTCGCCGTCGCGGTCACGACGGGCCGCACGGGCGAAGCCAGCGCGGACCCCGCGGACCCGTCGTTCTTCATCGACATCACCAAGGTCGCGGCCGGCACCAACGTGAACGCGGCTTTGAAGCAGAAGGGTGCCAAGGGTTCCTTCACCGTCGACTGTGGAACGAACGCGGACGGCTCGCACCACAACCCGGACAACTTCATCGCCCAGCCCGGGATCAAGAACGGTGCCCAGCACCTGCACGACTACGTCGGCAACGTGACGACCGACGCCGATTCCAGCCTCAAGAGCCTGCTCGCCGGCGACACCACCTGTAAGAACGGTGACCAGTCGGCGTACTTCTGGCCGGTGATCCGCGTCGACCGCGAAGACGCGGCGGCCGACAAGAGCAAGAACCAGAAGGCCCAGCAGCAGCAGAAGGGCAAGACCGGCGACGTCCAGCAGGACAAGAGCGCGCAGGACGCCAAAGACGCGCAGGCCCAGAACCAGCGCGAGCGCAAGCGCCAGGGCGGTGGCCAGGCCGGGCTGAGCGCCCAGCAGCAGGGCGACCAGAACGACGGTCAGCAGAACCAGAACCAGAACCAGAAGAACCAGCAGCAGCAGAAGCAGCAGCAGAACAACCAGCAGAACAACCAGCAGGACCAGAACAAGAACCAGCAGAACCAGAACGGCCAGAACAAGAACCAGCAGCAGAACCAGAATCAGCAGAACCAGGACCAGGCCCAGCAGGACCAGAACAAGGACCAGGCTCAGGCGGAAGAGCTCGGCGGCCCGCAGGGCGCGAACGAAGAGGTCGGCGACAACGACGGCGAGATCATCGAGCCGGAGTCCGCGACCCTGAAGTTCATCGGCGGCGGCGCGCAGAACGTCGTCGCGATGCCGCTCGGCCTGAAGATCCTCTACGGTGACGCCAAGCAGAGCACCAACGGCCCGAAGAACGCCCGGCCCAGCTGGACCTGCACCGGGTTCGAGGACCGGCTGACCGACAAGTACCCGATCTGCCCGCAGGGCAGCAAGGTGGAGCGGATCCACGCGTTCCCGAACTGCTGGGACGGCAAGAACACCGACAGCGCGGACCACCGCAGCCACATCGTGTTCTCCGACCAGCAGGGCAAGTGCCCCCAGGGCTTCAAGAACGTGCCCCAGCTGCAGGTGACCCTGGTGTACGACGTCCCGCAGGACGTCCAGCAGAACAAGCAGTACAAAGTGGACGCCTTCGCCCAGGAAGAGCACAACCCGAAGTCCGACCACGACGACTTCGCGAACGTGATGAGCAAGCAGATCATGGGCCGCCTGGTCAACTGCATCAACTCCGGCAAGGCCTGCGCCGAATAACGTCACCCGGTCACTTCGAAAGCGGGAAGGAGAATTTCCGATGAACCGTGCTCGCCCGGCTGTTGCCGCACCGATCGCCGTCGCCGGACTCGCGCTGGTCGCGGCCTGCGGGACCAACCCGTACGCCACGTCCGGAGCCGTCCAGCCGGTGGTGCTCGGGGCACAGCAGCAGCCGGTGAGCGCGGTCCCGGCCGGCGCCGCGGCCCAGCTGATCTCGTCCACTGTGGATGGTCTGGGCACGGTACTGGCCGACGCCGAAGGGCACACGCTCTACCGGTTCGCGAAAGACGCGGCCACCCCGTCGAAGGCGACCTGCGCCGGTCCCTGCGCGACGACGTGGCCACCCCTGGTGTCCGACGCCCCGGCGGTGGCCGCCGGCGTCGACAGCAGGCTGGTCGGCCAGGTCGCCCGGCCCGACGGCCGCAAGCAGGTGACGATCGACGGCTGGCCGGTCTACCGGTACGCGAAGGACACCGGGCCGGGCGTCGCGCTCGGCCGGGAGGTCAGCGCGGACTGGGCGGCGATCACGCCGGCGGGGGAGAAGGCGGGCACCGAGCCGCCCACCCTCGGCACCACGCGGATCGACGGCCTCGGGCCCGTCCTCACGGACGCGGACGGCCGCACGCTCTACCTCTTCACCCCGGACCGCAAGGGTTCCGGAAAGTCCACTTGCGACGGATCCTGCGCGCAGAAGTGGCCACCGGTACCGGCGGACGGCCGCATCACGGTCGCCGACGGCATCGACCCCGGCCTGGTCGGCCGCATCCGCCGAGCGGACGGCACGGCCCAGGTGACGGTCGGCGGCTGGCCGGCGTACACCTACGCCGCGGACGGCGAGCCCGGAGTGGCCGGCGGCCACGGCGCGGGCGGCACGTGGTACGCCCTGGAGCCCAACGGCTGCAAGGCCGACCCGGCCGTCAGGCCGCCGGTCCGGCAGGCCATCGCGCAATCCCCCAGCGGGTACTGACCCGCTCCCCGATCCCCGGCCCGGCGGACACTTCCCTCCACCTCACCCCCCCCGTCCGCCGGGCCGGTTGCACCACCCCGAAAACCGCGGGACTCCCTCCCGCACCGAGAACCCCGGTCCGGTGGACGCTTCCCTCCACCTCACCCCCCCAGTCCACCGGGCCGGTTTGCTTCACCCCGAGAAAACCGCGGGACTCCCTCCCGCACCCACCGTGGAACTTCGGTTCCGCTCCCCGAGCCCCGGTCCGGTGGACGCTTCCCTCCACCTCACCCCCCTGTCCGCCGGGCCGGGATACCTCACCACCGATCCGGCCAGCCGGATCAGCGAAGGAGGAGAAAGCGGGAGTCACTCCCGCCCGCGAGTTCCGGCCCGGTGGACGCTTCCCTCCACCTCACCCCCCCGTCCACCGCGCCGGAACCCTTCCCCACCCACCCGACCCCCAATCACGCGTGATGCCTCTCCAATCACGCGAGATGCCTCTGCAATCACGCGAGATGCCCCCTCAAGCACGCGAAAATCACTCCCAGCACACGAGATCCGTCCTCGATCACGCGAGATCCGTGGCTGATCACGCGACTTCCGCCCCCAGTCACGCGACTTCCGTCTCCGACCACGCGAACCCCGCCCGAAATCCCCGGCCGGTGGCCGCCCCTCGGTCACCGGTCCGGTCCGGGCCACTTCGCGGCTTCCCATGAACTCCGGTCCCGGGGAATGCTTCCCTCCACCTCACCCCCCTCATTCCCCGGACCGGTGAACGCTGCGGTCCCCGTGCTCCGGCACGGGGACCGCGGCCCAGAAGTCCAGTGGCACCCGGCCCGTCCCGCGGCCCGCGAAGTCGAGCAACCGGCCCATCAGCTTGACACTCCGCAGCGTCACCGCCCGGTCGACAACCTCCAGCCACGGCAGCTTCGCCGCCAGCCGAGCCTCCACCGCGAGCACGTCGTGCGACGAAGGCAGCCACAGCACCAGCATCAGGTTCGCCGCCCCGGTCAGCGCCGCGCACATCCGGACCTCCGGCACCATCGCCAGCGACCGGGCCGTCGTCTCCAGCTTGTCCGGCGGGACCCGCAGCCACAGCGTCACCGTGACCGGCGCGGGCGACACCGACCGCGCGATCTCGCAGCGGACCCGGATCGCGCCGCGGCCGAGCAGCCCGTCCAGGCGACGGCGCACGGTGGTCGCCCCGACGCCGAGCGAGCCCGCCAGCGTCGCCGCCGAGGCCCGGGCGTCCGCGCCCAACGCCAGGATCAGCGCCCGGTCGGCCGCGTCGAACCGCAGTGGCGCGCGCTGGCGAGCCGGCTTCGCGGCCAACGCCTCCCGCTGACCCGGCGAGATCGCCCGCACCCGCCAGCGGCTGCCCTCGGTGAAGATCCGCGGGGACAACGTCGTCCGCAGCCGCGTCACGCCGGGCACCGCCGCCACCCGGCCCGCCACGTGCGCCCCCAGTTCCCGCACCGACGGCGCGACGACGTGGGCGAGCAGATCACCCGGCCCCGCCACGTACTCGACGGTCGCCACGTGCACGTCCGCCGCCAGCGCGGCAGCGACGGAAAACGCCGCTCCGGGCTCGCAGTCGATGGTGACGAAGGCCAGCACCAGTTGCTCGATCAGTTCCCCGCCGGCGTACGCGGTGAGCCAGGCGTCGCCGCGCTCCACCAGTGCGTCCCAGCGGCGGGCGACGGTCACCGCGCTCAGGCCGAGCGCGTCCCCGAGCGTCGACCACGACGCCCGCGGCGCCGCCTGGAGCGCGTCGGCCAGTTTGAGGTCCTGCTCGGCCAGCATGGCGGTTTCTTCGCTCATCAGCCCTCAAAACGGTGGTTTTGTCGATTTTCCGCGTCCATTGTGCTCGACTCTCGCATGATCGGCACATGACCCTGCGCTCGGACGCCGCCGCCCTGCTCGACGACCTGGTCGCCCTGCGCCGCGACCTGCACCGCATCCCCGAGATCGGCCTCCACCTGCCGCGCACCCAGGAACGGGTCCTCGCCGCCCTCGACGGCCTGCCGCTCGAAATCACCCTCGGCAAGAACCTGTCGTCGATCACCGCCGTCCTCCGCGGCGCCCGGCCCGGCGGCACCGTCCTCCTGCGCGGCGACATGGACGCGCTCCCGGTCACCGAGGCCAGCGGGGAGGAGTTCACCTCGACCCTCGACGGCGCCATGCACGCCTGCGGCCACGACCTCCACACGGCCGGCCTGGTCGGCGCGGCCCGCCTGCTCGCCGCCCGCACAGACCTCCCCGGCGACGTCGTGTTCATGTTCCAGCCCGGCGAAGAGGGCTGGGACGGCGCCGGCCACATGATCGACGAAGGCGTGCTGACCGCGTCGGGCAAGCAGGTCGACGCCGCGTACGGCCTGCACGTCTCGGCCGCCAGCTACGCCAAGGGCCACTTCGTCACCCGGCCCGGCACGCTGATGGCGGCGTCCGGCGCCCTCGAGGTCCGCGTGCTGGGCGACGGCGGCCACGGCTCGTCCCCGCACGACGCCCGCGACCCGATCCCGGCGGCCTGCGAGATGGTGACCGCCCTGCAGACGATGGTCACGCGCACCTTCGACGTCTTCGACCCGGTCGTGATCACCGTCGGCTCGTTCCACGCCGGCACCCGGCGCAACATCATCCCGGACGATGCGGTCTTCGAGGCGACGCTCCGGTCGTTCTCGCCGGAAGTCGCGGCCCGGGTCGGCGAGCGCGCGGTGCGGGTCTGCCGCGGCATCGCCCAGGCGCACGGCCTCGACATCGAAGTCACCTACGAACCCGAGTACCCCGCGACGGTCAACGACGCCGGCGCCTACGACTTCGTGGCCGGCACGATCCGCGACGTCTTCGGTGAGGAGCGCTTCACCGAGATGGCGGATCCGATCACCGGTTCGGAGGACTTCTCCCGTGTCCTCGAACGGGTTCCCGGCGCGTACCTCTTCCTCGGCGCGTGTCCCACGGACCCGGCGACCGCCCCGGACAACCACTCGCCGCGCGCCCGGTTCGACGACAGCGTGCTCGGCGACGGCGCCGCGCTGCTGGCCGAACTCGCCGTCCGCCGGCTCGGGCTCCTGGCGGGGTGACGCTCGTGCGGGGGTGCGTTCCGGTGCCGGCGGGTACTCTTGCCCCCGTGCTCGGCATCCTCCGGCCGGATCCGCCGGCGAGCTCGTGGTCATCCGACTGACCTTTGTGGACACTCATTCTCTCGTGGAGGCGGCGTGACGCGCACGGTGTTCACCGGCGGCTCGGTCTTCGACGGCACCGGCGCGGACCCGGCGCCCGCCGACGTCGTCGTCGAGCACGGCCGGATCGTCGACGTCGGAACGGACCTCGACGGCGACGAGGGCGTCGACTGCACCGGCACGGTGCTGCTGCCCGGGCTGTTCGACTGCCACGTGCACGTGACGATCTCGGACATCGGGCTGCTGGCGCGGGTGCAGAAGCCGTTCTCCTACCAGTTCTACGAAGCCGCGCGGAACCTGTGGGCGACGCTCGGGCTGGGCATCACGACGGTCCGCGACGCGGCGGGCGCGGACCTCGGCATCAAGCAGGCGGTGGACGACGGCCTGATCCCGGGCCCGCGGCTGCAGATCTCCATCGGCCTGATCAGCCCGACCGGCGGCCACGGCGACGCGTGGAACCCGTCGGGGCTGTGCGTCCCGCTGATGGTCCCGCACCCGGGCCGGCCGGACACCACGGTCGACGGCCCCGACGAGATGCGCCGGGTGGCCAGGAAGCTGCTGCGCGCGGGCGCCGACGTGCTCAAGGTGTGCACGACCGGCGGCGTGCTGTCCCCGCGCGACGACCCGCGGCACGCCCAGTTCACGCCGGAGGAACTGGACGTCCTGGTGACGGAGGCGGCGATGCAGGGCCGCCCGGTGATGGCGCACGCCCAGGGTGCGGCGGGCATCAAGAACGCGATCCGCGCGGGCGCCCGCTCGATCGAGCACGGGATCTACCTGGACGACGAAGCGATCGAGCTGATGCTCGGCCACGGAACCTGGCTGGTCCCGACGCTGATCGCCCCGGTCAACGTGGTCCGCGCGGCCGACGCGGGCGTCGACCTCCCGGCGGCGGTGGTGGCGAAGGCGCGCGAAGTGGTGGAGGCGCACCGCGACTCGGTCCGCCGCGCGTACGCGGCCGGGGTCCGGATCGCGATGGGTACGGACAGCGGAGTGGGCCCACACGGGACGAACCTCGAGGAACTGGCCCTGATGGCGGCGTGCGGAATGACGCCGGGGGACGTCCTGGAGGCAACGACGTCCTCGGCGGCGCGGTTGCTGGGCCTGGACGGCGAGCTGGGCCGGCTGGCGCCGGGCCTGCGGGCGGACGTCGTGGTGGTGGCCGGGGATCCGTACGACTTCCCGGCGCTGGCGTCGAACATCCGGGAGGTCTGGAAGGACGGCATCCGGGTGGTCTGACGCCGTGTCGTCCGTCCAGGCACGCGTGTCGTCCGTCTAAGTACGCGTGTCGTCCGGAGTCAGCAGGTCCTTCAACGCCGCGGCGAACTTCGCCGGGTTCCGCTGCGGCGCCAGGTGTGCTCCCGGCATCTCGGTGAACGGCAACCCCAGCTCCAGAGCCAGGATCTTCGCCGGCTGGTAGTGGTACCGCCCCCGGCTGCCCTCGCCGGCCACCGGGAAGATCTCCGTGCCCGCCTTCCGCAGCGCCCGCAGATCCGGCAGGTAGTCGAAGAACTCCGTCAGCTCGCGGTCGAACAGCCGGATCCAGTCGGCTTCGTGGGGGAGGCGGAGGTTCGGCAGGTTCGGCAGCGCCGCGCCCGCGATCGCGTCCGCGAACCGCGTCACCGCGGCCATCAGCTCGCCGGACCGGGCCAGCCGGACCTGTTCCGCCGCCGCTTCGAGCCAGCCGCCCGCGTCCGGCATCAGGTGGACCGCCGGGGGTTCGTGCGCGATCAGCGTCGTCACGCGGTCCGGGTGGCGGGCGACGAGGTCGAGGCCGATCAGGGCGCCCGCGCTCGAGCCGAACACCTGCGCCGGGCCGCCGGCCGCGTGGTCCAGTACCGCCAGTGCGTCGTCCGCCTGCAGGGAAACCGGGACCGGGCCGGTCGTCGTGTCCGTGCTGCCGAAGTGGCCGCGGCGGTCGTAGGTGATCACGGTGTAGTCCGCGTACAGCTGCTTCGCCAGCGCGCGGTACGCGTCGCCCGATCCGGTGCCGCCCGCGATCAGCAGCAGCGCCGGGCCCTCGCCGCCGCGGCGGACGAGGAGCTCACCGTCCTCCACCGGGCAACGGCTTTCCGAGATCATGCATCGAAGTGAAGCACAAGGGCCGCAAGCTAATGTGCGCGGTATGACGGAACGGCGAGCGATCCTGAGCGGGTCCACCTTCGAGGAACGGATCGGTTATGCCCGCGCTGTGGTGCGCGGCGATCGCGTGTACGTCTCGGGCACGACCGGCTTCGACTACGCGACGATGACCATCTCCGACGACGTCGTCGAGCAGGCGGCCCAGTGCCTGCGCACCATCGAGGCGGCGCTGGCGGAGGCGGGCTGCACGTTCGCGGACGTGGTCCGCGTCCGCTACCTGCTGCCCGCGCGCGAGGACTTCGAGCCGTGTTGGCCGGTGCTGCGCAAGGCGTTCGCGGACGTCCGCCCGGCCGCGACGATGCTGGAATGCGGCCTGGCGGACCCGCGGATGAAGATCGAGATCGAGGTGGACGCCCACCTGCCGGGTTAGAGCCGTTCGATGATCGACGCGGTGGCCAGCGCGCCGCCTGCACACATCGTCACCAGCGCCGTCGAGGCGTCCCGGCGCTCCAGCTCGTGCAACGCCGTGGTCAGCAACCGCGCTCCCGTGCTGCCCACCGGGTGGCCGAGGGCGATCGCACCGCCGTTGACGTTGACCCGGGCCGGATCCGGCGAAACCACCTGCTGCCAGGACAATGCGACCGAAGCGAACGCCTCGTTGACCTCGAACAGGTCCACGTCACCCACGGTCATCCCGGCCCGGGACAGCACGCGTTCCGTCGCGCGGATCGGGCCGTCCAGGTGGTAGTACGGCTCGGCGCCGACCAGTGCCTGCGCCACGATCCGCGCCCGCGGACGCAGCCCCAGCGCCGTTGCGCGGTCGGCGTCCAGCAGGAGCAGGGCCGCCGCGCCGTCGGAGATCTGGGACGACGTGCCCGCCGTGTGGATGCCGTCCTCGACCACCGGCTTGAGCCGGGCGAGGCCTTCGACGGTGGTCTCGCGCAGGCCCTGGTCGCGGGTGACCAGGTGCGTTTCCCCTGTCGGATCGCCGGAAGCGGAGAGGACCGGCGCCTTCACCGGCACCACCTCGCGGTCGAAGTGGCCCGCCGCCCAGGCGGCCGCCGCCTTCTGCTGGGACGCCGCGCCGAACGCGTCGACGTCGTCCCGCGTCAGCCCGCGGCGGACCGCGATCCGCTCGGCCGCGCCGTACTGGTTAGGCAGGTCGATCGACCACGACGACGGCCGCGGGGACGCGCCGGCGCGGTTCGTGCCCAGCGGCACCCGGCTCATCGCCTCGACGCCGCACGAAACGCCGGCTTCGATGGCGCCCGCCGCGATCAGGCCGGCGATCAGGTGGGTGGCCTGCTGCGCCGAGCCGCACTGGGCGTCGATCGTCGTCGCGCCCGCCGTTTCGGGGAGACCCGCGTGCAGCCACGCCGTGCGCGTGACGTTGTTCGACTGCTCGCCGGCCTGCGTGACGCAGCCGCCGATGAGCTGTTCGACGAGGGCCGGGTCGATCCCGGCGCGGTCCAGCAGGGCGAGCTGCGCGGCGCCCAGCAGCTCGGCCGCGTGCAGGCCGGCCAGCAGCCCGTTCCGCTTGCCGATCGGGGTCCGCACGGCTTCGACGATGACCGGCACGCCCATGCTCGTCCCTTTCGTCGGGAAACACTGTTCACTACCGCAAAAACTAGAACAAGTTATCGTTTTGTGCAAGTCTGCGCAGGCTTAACCCCTTCTTGATCTTCGCGCGGTGAGCGCACGCTCACCTGGCATCATCGGTTAAGTAAACGGGTTTCACTTACGGTCTTCCGCTGGTTAACGCCGTATGCTTCAATCCAACCTAGAACGTGTTCCAAGCCGAACCGTGGGAGGCAACGTGGCCGCTCCGCTCATCCCCGCCGGGTTCGACTTCACCGATCCCGATCTCTTGGCAGAGCGACTTCCCGTCGCCGAGTTCGCCGAACTTCGGCGGACTGCCCCGGTGTGGTGGAACCCCCAGAAGCACAACACCGCGGGCTTCCGCGACGACGGGTACTGGGTCGTCTCGCGGCACGCGGACGTCAAGGAGGTCTCCCGCGACAGCACGCTGTACTCGTCGCGGGAAAAGACCGCCATCATCCGCTTCGACGAGAACATGACCGAGGACAACCTCGAAGCGAACCGCCTGGTCCTGCTCAACATGGACGCCCCGCAGCACACCAAGCTGCGGCGGATCGTGTCGAAGGGCTTCACCCCGCGCTCGATCTCCAAGCTCGAGGACACCCTCCGCGACCGCGCGGAGCGGATCGTCACCGAGGCCCGCAAGAAGGGGACCGGCGACTTCGTCACCGACGTCGCGTGCGAGCTGCCGCTGCAGGCGATCGCCGAGCTGATCGGCATCCCCCAGGAGGACCGGCTCAAGATCTTCGACTGGTCCAACCAGATGGTCGCCTACGACGACCCCGAGTACGAGGTCGAGCCTCTCGAGGCGTCCACGCAGCTCATCGGCTACGCGTGGAACATGGCCGAGGACCGCCGCAAGTGCCCGATGGACGACATCGTCACGAAGCTGATCCAGGCCGACGTCGACGGCGAAGAACTCGGCTCCGACGAGTTCGGTTTCTTCGTCATCCTGCTCGCCGTCGCCGGCAACGAGACCACGCGCAACTCCATCACCCACGGCATGAAAGCGCTCCTGGACCACCCGGACCAGTGGGAGACCTTCAAGGACCTGCGGCCGAAGACCGCGCCCGACGAGATCGTCCGCTGGGCCACCCCGGTGATCGCCTTCCAGCGCACCGCCACCCGTGACACCGAGCTCGGCGGCGCGCACATCCGCAAGGGCGACCGCGTCGGCATGTTCTACAGCTCCGCCAACTTCGACCACGAGGTCTTCCAGGACCCGGAGAAGTTCGACGTGCTCCGCGAGGACAACCCGCACGTCGGCTTCGGCGGCACCGGGTCGCACTACTGCATCGGGGCGAACCTGGCCCGGCTGCAGATCGACCTGATCTTCAACGCCATCGCCGACGTGATGCCGAACATCACCGAGGCGGCGCCGCCGGTGCGGCTGCGGTCGAGCTGGCTGAACGGCATCAAGCACTACCCGGTGAACTACGGCTGAGGAACCCGGCAACGCGTTCCCAGGTGCGTTCGGCCGCAGCGAGGCACCCCGCCTCGCTGCGGCCTCGCGCCAGGCCACCCGGCAATCCTGCCGGGGGATGACATGATGGGGTGATGGCCCCGCGAGCGACGGTGGACGTCGAGTTCGCCATCCGCGTCACCGAACCCGGCCCCGCGGCGATCTCGGTCTCCGCCGCGCACGCCGACACCGATGAGCTGACCGTGTCCTGGCACGGGGACAGCCGATCCGTCGAGTTCGAGCACGGCACCCGGGCCGAGGTCTTCGACCTGCCCGCCGGCGAGCACCGCGTCACCTACCACGCCGAGCGCGTGCTGACCGGCCCCGAACCCGAACCCGTCACGCTCGCCGACGTCGCCGTGTTCACCCGGCCGAGCCGGTACTGCCCGTCCGATCGCGTCGCCGGGCTCGTGCCGCCGGAACTCCTCGGGCTCGAGAACCGCCACCGGCAAGTCGAAGCCGTCGTCCGGCACGTCCACGAGCGACTGTCCTATGTGGTCGGTTCGAGCCGGCCGACCGACGACGCGATCGACACCCTCCTGGCCGGCGAAGGCGTCTGCCGGGACTTCGCGCACGTCTGCGTCACGCTGTGCCGCTTCCTCGACATCCCCGCGCGGTACGTCGGCGTCTACGCGCCCGGGCTCGCGCCGATGGACTTCCACGCCGTCTTCGAAGCCGCGGTCGACGGGCACTGGTACGTCTTCGACGCCACCCGGCTCGCGCCGCGCCAGACCATGCTCCGGATTTCGACCGGCCGCGACGCCGCCGACACCGCCTTCCTCGCCACCCTCGGCGGCGAGCTCGACTTCCTGGGCAGCACCGTCTTCGCCACGACCGACGCCGCGCTGCCCGTCGACGACGGGTCCGGCCTGGTCGTTCTGGGCTGACCCCGCGTGTTGCCTGCGCAAAGAGGGCCCCGGCTGGGTAGACAGTCTTCGTGAAGAGTTCCCCCACGGCGCCGAGCCTCTGGGCCCGGGCACGCGCCCGGTACCGATGGCTGGACCACCTCGCCCGCGCGACCAACCGCTACATCGAGTCCGGCGGCTACCACTACGTCGCCTCGATCACCTACTTCAGCCTGCTGTCGCTGGTGCCGTTGCTGATGGTCGCCTCGTCGGTCGCCGGGTTCGTGCTGGCCACCCAGCCGCACCTGCTCGACACGCTGGTGCACGCGATCGTCAGCACGCTGCCCGGCGGGCTCGGCGACAAGGCCACCGAACTGCTCACCGGCTTCGTCGAGCAGCGGACCAGCGTCGGGGTGCTCGGTCTGGCCATCGGCCTCTACTCCGGCTGGAACTGGATGAACGCCCTGCGGGACTCGCTGACGGCGCTGTGGGGGCAGAACCGGTCGGACCAGTCGCTGCTGCGGCTGATCCTGGGCGACCTGCTCGCCCTGCTCGGCCTGACCGCGGCGCTGCTGGTGTCGTTCACGCTCACCATCTCCGGCACCGCGCTCGGCAGCTACCTGCTCAGGTTGGTCGGCCTCGACGACACCAGCTGGGGGCACCAGCTCGTCTCGGCGTCGTCGGTGCCGTTGTCGCTGGCGGCGGACTGGCTGGTGTTCCTCTGGGTGCTCACCCGGCTGCCGCGGCAGAAGGTCGGCGTGCGCAGCGCGGTCCGCGGCGCGGTCGCCCTGGCCATCGGGTTCGAGGCGCTGAAGCTGCTCGGCGGGTTCTACCTCCGGCTGATCGGCGACTCGCCGACCGGGATCGCGTTCGGCTCGATCATCGGCCTCATCTTCTTCATCTCGCTCGTCGCCCGGCTGCTCGTCTACGTCACGGCGTGGACGGCGACCGGCTCGGACGCGCCCCCGAAGCCGGTCCAGCCGCCGGCGCCGGTGGTGCTGAAGCCGGTGGTCGTGGTGGACCCGCCGATGGCGGTGCCCGCCACGGTCGGCGTGGTCACCGGCGTCCTCGGCACCCTGCTCGCCCTCGCCTGGCGCCGCTCCCGCCGCTGACCCCAGGTGGGCACTTTCACGTGAAAGTGCCCACCTGGGGGCAGGGGCAGGGGCACTTTCACGTGAAAGTGCCCTTTCAGGCGGGTTTTTCGGAGCCGACCAGCCACATCGAGAAGTACTGGGAGCCGCCGCCGTAGGCGTGGCCGAGCGCGCGGCGCGCGCCGTCCACCTGGTAGTCCCCGGCCCGGCCCATGACCTGCTTCGCCGCTTCGGAGAACCGGAGCATGCCGGACGCGCCGATCGGGTTGGACGACAGCACCCCGCCGGACGGGTTGCACGGCAGCCGCCCGCCGATCGCCGTTTCGCCCTTCTCGGTGACCTTCCAGCCCTCGCCTTCGGGCGCGAACCCCAGGTTCTCCAGCCACATCGGCTCGAACCACGAGAACGGCACGTAGATCTCGGCGACGTCCACTTCGGACATCGGGTCGGTGATCCCGGCCTCGGCCCACAGCGCGGCCGCGGCCTCGCGCCCGGCCCGCGGGTTCACCTGGTCGCGGCCGGCGAACGTGGTCGGCTCGGTGCGCATCGCCGTCGCGTGGATCCACGCCGCGCCGCCTTCGACGGCGTCCCCGGCGGCCTCGTCGCCGAGCACCATCGCGCACGCGCCGTCGGACGACGGGCACGTCTCGTCGTAGCGGATCGGGTCCCACAGCATCTGCGACGCCCGCACCGACTCCACGGTGATGTCCGGCTGCTGCAGGTGCGCAAACGGATTGAGTGCCCCGTTGCGCCGGTCCTTCGCTGCGACGATCGCCCCGACGTGCTCGGGTGCGCCCGAACGGCGGATGTAGGACCGCACGTGCGGCGCGAAGTAGCCGCCCGCGCCGGCCCCGACCGGCATCTGGAACGGCGGCAGGATCGACAGGCCCCACATCGCGTTCGACTCGGACTGCTTCTCGTAGGCCACGGTGAGCACGCGCCGGTGCACGCCCGACTGGATGAGCGACGCCGCCACCAGCGCCGTCGAGCCGCCCACCGACCCGGCGGTGTGCACGCGCAGCAGCGGCTTCCCGGTCGCGCCGAGGGAGTCGGCGAGGAACAGTTCGGGCATCATGACGCCCTCGAACAGGTCGGGAGCCTTGCCGAGGACGACGGCGTCGATGTCGGCCCACTCCACCTGGGCGTCGGTCATCGCGCGGTCGATCGCCTCGCGCAGCAGGCCCGGCATCGAGACGTCCTGCCGCTTCGCGCGGTGGTGCGTCTGGCCGGTGCCGAGCACGGCGGTGAGCTGCTTGGTCATCGGGCCTCCAGCACGGTCACCAGGTTCTGTTGCAGGGCCGGCCCGCTCGTCGCGTGCGCCACGGCCTTGCGGGATTCGCCGCTGTGGATCCGGATCGCCGCTTCACCGATCCGGGCGAGCCCGGCGGAGAACATCGGGTTCGCGGCCAGTGCTCCGCCGGAAGGGTTGATCTTCACGCCGTCGCCGAGCCCGAGCGCGGTGCGCAGGATGAGCTCCTGGTGCGTGAACGGCGCGTGCAGTTCGGCGAGGTCGACGCCGTCGAGGTCCAGCGCCTGGCCTGCCGCCTCGGTGGACGGCGAACGCGTCAGGTCACGGGCGCCGAGCACGGGGGAGTCGACGCGGTGCTCGATGCCGGTGATCACCGCCGGACGTTCGACGATCTCCCTGGCACGCTCCACAGTGGACAGGACAACCACGGCGGCGCCGTCGGTGATCGGCGCGATGTCGTGCTTGCGCAACGGATCGGCGTAGTACGGCGTGTCGAGGAGCTCCGCGACATCGTGGGCGGTCCCGCGCGCGGCCACCTCGGCGAGGTCCTTTTCGGACCACAGTCCGGCCTCCAGGCCGAGCCGTGCCTGGATCCCGGCGATCGAAACCGAGTCCGGCCACAGCGGGGCGACGACGTACGGATCGAGCTGCAGGGACAGCACCCGGCTCAGCTGCCCGGCGCTGGACTTGCCGAAGCCGTAGACGAGCGCGGTCTCGACCTCGCCCATCTTGATCTTCAGCCACGCTTCGTAGAGCGCCCAGGCGGCGTCCATCTCGACGTGCGACTCGTGGATCGGCGGGAACGCGCCGATCGCGTCGACGGCGGCGATGAAGGAGAACGCGCGCCCGGCCAGGTAGTCCGACGAGCCGGAGCACCAGAACCCGATGTCCTGTTTGGACAGGCCGGTCTGCGCGAAGACCTCGGCGAAGATCGGGACGAGCATCTCCACGCCATTGGTGGTACCCGGCGTTTCGCGGACGTTGGGGGCCTTCGCGAAGCCCGCGATCGCGACGTCTGGCATCAGGACCTCACAGGTGGTGGGCGAAGGTTTCGTAAGCCGCGTCCGGCTCACCGGTCGGCTCGAAGTGGCTGATGTTCTCCAGCGACGTCCACCACTCTTCGCGCGGCTTCCACGCGGCGCGCACGCGCATGCCCATCTTGACGTCTTCGGCGGCGCAGCCGAGGACGAGGTGCAGGAAGGCGATGTCGGCGCCGTCGAGCAGGATGTACGCGGCGACGTAGGGCGGCTTGAGTCGCTGCCCGAGGAACGGGACGTTGACGATGCAGAACGTGGTGACGATGCCGGTGTCGGGGAGTTCGACCTCTTCGGTGGTCGGCACGCCGTCGGTCGGGCAGGCTCCGCGCGGCGGGATGTAGACCTTGGCGCAGGCGGGGCACCGCTGGCCGATCATCTTCCCTTCGGCGAGCCCGCGCAGGTAGGTGCTCTCCTCGGGGGAGGCGGAGTGCATGTACTTCAGGTGCACCGGCGTGATGACGACGCTGACCGGCGCCCCCTCCGCACGCTCGGCGACCGGGGGAGCGGGCTCGGTGGGCGTGGTGTCTTCGGCGTCCACCGGCAGGAAGTAGGCGATGTCGCGGATGTGCCCGACGACCTCGTCCGCCCAGCGCACCCGGACCCGCTGTCCACTGTGGATCTTCTCCGGCGAGCCGGCGTCGACGGCGTGCAGCATCGGGGTGTCGGAGCCGTCGAGCTTCACGAGCGCCCAGGCGAACGGCCGGTTCAGCGGCTGCCCGTCCAGCGGCCGCGGGCACCAGGACCAGGAGACGACGGTGCCCTCTTCGCCCACCGGGACGAACTCGCTGAGCTGTTCGGCGGTCACGGGGTCGTATTCGACCGGCGGGACGTGCACCCGGCCGTCGCTGCCCCGGATGCCTTCGATGCGGTGGTCGCGCAGCGCGGTGACGAACCGGCCGAGGACGGGCCCGGTCGACCGGGTGTAGTCGAAGCCGACGTTCAGCGGTGCCGCAAGCGGTGTCTCGGTCACGTCCTTGAGTGAAACATGTTCTCGTTCTGGCGGCAAGATTCCCCCGCGGGCTGGTCCGGTTCAAATGAAACGTGTTCTGGTTAGCGGCCGCGGAACTCGGGCTTCCGCTTCTCCGAGAAGGCCCGCGGCCCCTCCTTGGCGTCCTCGGAAGCGAACACCTCGATGCCGTACTGCGAGTCCAGCTTGAAGGCCTCTTCCTCGTGGAGTCCCTCGGTGTCCCGGATCGTCCGCAGGATGGCCCGCACGGCCAGCGGCCCGTTCGCGTTGATCAGCGAAGCCAGCTCCAGGGCCTTCGTGAGCGCCGAACCGTCGGGGACGACGTGGCCGATCAAGCCGATCGCCAGTGCTTCCGAAGCCGTGATGTGCCGGCCCGTCAGCAGGATGTCCGCGGCCACCGTGTACGGGATCTGGCGCACCAGCCGCACCGCCGACCCGCCCATCGGGAACAGCCCCCACCGCGCCTCCGACACCCCGAACCGAGCCGACTCGCCCGCCACTCGGATGTCGGTCCCCTGGAGGATCTCGGTCCCGCCCGCGATCGCCGGCCCCTCGACCGCCGCGATCAGGGGTTTCGTCAACCGGCGGCCCTTCAGGAGCCCGGGGATGCGCGAAGGGTCGAACTTGCCCGACGCGAACGACTCCGAGGGGGAGTTCTTCGACATCGACTTCAGGTCCGCGCCCGCGCAGAACGCGCCGCCCGCGCCGGTCAGGATGCAGCTGCGGATCCCGTCGTCGGCGTCGACGCGGTCCCAGGCGTCGACCATGATCGACATCATCTCGCCGGTGATCGCGTTGCGCGCCTCGGGCCGGTTCATCGTGACGACGAGGGTCTGGCCCTCCTGTGTCACCAGCGCGTGCGGTTCACCCACGGAAGACCTCCTGAAGGAGCAGTGCCATTGCCCGGAACGATAACATGTTCTACTTTGAGCACGTGGCACTCAACATCGCGGATCTTCTGGAGCACGCCGTCGACGCCGTGCCGGAGCGCGTCGCTGTCGTGTGCGGCGACCGGCAAGTCACCTTCGCCGAACTGGAGGCGCGGGCCAACCGGCTCGCCCACCACCTCGCCGCACACGGCGTGGGACGCGGATCCCATATCGGGGTCTACTCCCGCAACTCGATCGAGGCCTTGGAGGCGATGATCGCGGCGTACAAGCTGCGCGCGATCGCCGTCAACGTCAACTACCGCTACGTGCACGGCGAACTCGTCTACCTCTTCAACGACGCCGAGATCATCGCCCTCGTGCACGAACGCAGCTACGCCGGCAAAGTGAAAGCCGCCCTGGCCGAGTCGCCGAAACTGAAACACGTTGTCGTGATCGACGACGGCAGTGACGGCGACTACGAGAGCTACGGCGGCGTCGGCTACGAAGCCGCCCTCGAAGCGCAGAGCCCCGAGCGGGACTTCGAGGAGCGAAGCGGCGACGACCTCTACATCCTCTACACCGGCGGCACCACGGGCTACCCGAAGGGCGTCCTCTGGCGGCAGGAGGACGTCTGGCGCGCGCTCGGTGGCGGGATCAACTTCGTCACCGGCGAGTACGTCCCGGACGAATGGACGCTCGCCGAGCAGGGCAAGCTGGGGAGCCTGAGCCGGCTGCCCGCCGCGCCGCTGATCCACGGCGCCGCGCAGTGGGCCGCGTTCGGTGCGCTGTTCACCGGCAGCCCAGTGGTGTTCGTGCCCCGCTTCGACGCCCACGAGATCTGGAAGGCCGTGCAGAAGCACAAGGTCCAGGTCCTCACGATCGTCGGCGACGCGATGGCCCGGCCGCTCATCGAGGCCTACCACGAGGGCGGTTACGACGCTTCGTCGATCGTCGCGGTGTCGAGCCACGCCGCGCTGTTCTCGCAGTCGGTGAAACAGCAGTTCGTCGAACTCGTGCCGCCCCACGCGCTGGTCACCGACGCGATCGGCGCGTCGGAGAGCGGCTTCACCGGGATCGGCGCGGTGGCCAAGGGGTCGGACCACAGCGCGGGCCCGCGGGTCAACTTCGGCAAGGACGCCGTCCTGCTGGACGAAGACGGCGCCATCGTCGAGAAGAAGCCCGGCGCGACCGGGCTGATCGGCCGCCGCGGGCACGTCCCGCTCGGCTACTACAACGATCCCGAGAAGAGCAAGAAGATCTTCGTCGAGGTCGACGGCGTCCGGTACGTCGTCCCGGGCGACTACGCCCGCTACGAAGAGGACGGCACGGTCACGCTTCTCGGCCGCGGCTCGCAGTGCGTCAACACCGGCGGCGAGAAGGTCTACCCGGAAGAGGTCGAAGGGGCGCTCAAGTCGCACCCCGACGTCTTCGACGCGCTCGTCATCGGGGTCGCGGACGAGCGGCTCGGCCAGCGCGTCGCCGCCGTCGTCCAGCTGCGCGAGGGCGCCGGAGGAGACCTCGCCGCGATCGAGGAGCACGTCCGCGGTGAGATCGCCGGCTACAAGGTGCCGCGGACCATCTGGCTGGCCGCGGAGATCGGCCGTTCGCCCAGCGGCAAGCCGGACTACCCGTGGGCCCAGCGCTACGCCGCCGAGCACGAACCGGCCACGGCCCAGCCTGTCTGAGCCCACTGACTACTGATCCAGAAGGGCACTTTCACGTGAAAGTGCCCTTCTGGGAGGAGGAAAGACGACAGTGCGGACATCGCTGTGTGACCGGCTCGGCATCGACCTGCCGATCATCGGGTTCACCCCGTCGGAGCACGTCGCCGCGGCGCTCAGCCGCGCCGGCGGGCTCGGCGTGCTCGGCTGCGTGCGGTTCAACGACGCCGCCGAGCTCGACCGGGTGCTCACCTGGATGGACGAGAACACCGGCGGGAAACCGTACGGCGTCGACATCGTCATGCCGGCGAAGGTGCCCGCCGAGGGCACGCAGGTCGATCTGGCGAAGCTCATCCCGGACGGGCACCGCGCGTTCGTCGACCGCGTGCTGAAGGAGCTTTCGGTACCGCCCCTGCCGGAGGACACCGACGAGCGCGCGGGGGTGCTCGGCTGGCTGCACTCGGTCGCCCGCTCGCACGTCGAGGTCGCGCTGAACCACCCGATCAAGCTGATCGCCAACGCGCTCGGCTCGCCGCCGGCGGACGTGATCGGCCAGTGCCACGACAAGGGTGTCCCGGTCGCGGCGCTCGCCGGGAAGGCCGAGCACGCGGTGCGGCACGTCGAAAACGGCGTCGACTTCGTGGTGGCGCAGGGCTACGAAGCCGGTGGGCACACCGGCGAGATCGCGTCCATGGTGCTGGTGCCGGAGATCGTCGACGCGGTCGACGTGCCGGTGCTCGCCGCGGGCGGAATCGGTTCCGGCCGGCAGATGGCCGCGGCGCTCGCGCTCGGCGCCTCCGGCGTCTGGATGGGCTCGGCGTGGCTCACCACGGAGGAGTACCTGCAGACCATGGCGACGTCGGGGGCGATCCAGCAGGCGCTCGTCGCGGCGTCGTCGTCCGACACCGTGCGGACGCGGATCTACACCGGTAAGCCGGCCCGGCTGCTCAAGACCCGCTGGACCGAGGCGTGGGCCGCGGCGGACGCGCCCGAGCCGTTGCCGATGCCGCTGCAGAACCTGCTGGTTTCCCCGGCCCACAACCGGATCCACGCGACGAACGACCCGGGCCTGGTGTCGATGCCGGTCGGGCAGATCGTCGGCCGGATGAACGCGGTCCGCCCGGTCGCCGACGTCGTCGCGGACCTGGTGAGCGGCTACGAAGAAGCGTTGTCCCGCTTGGACAAGACCCGCTGAAACTTCGTGAAGGCCACCTTCAGGAACTACAAGTTCCTCAAGGTGGCCTTCACGAACTACGGGGAGCTACAGCGTGGCGGCCGCAGCGGCGATCTTCGACGCGAACGTGCTCACCTCGGTGTAGACACCGGGGGCGTGCGCCCGGGCGCAGCCGTCACCCCAGGAGACGATGCCGACCTGGATCCAGGCGTTGTTGTTGTCGCGGCGGAACATCGGGCCGCCGGAGTCGCCCTGGCAGGTGTCGACCCCGCCGGAGGCCAGGTTGCCCGCGCAGATCTCGGCGCTCGGGATCAGGTCGGGGTAGCTGCCGCCCTGGGCGGCGCAGGTCGAGTCGGCGACGAACGGAACGGTCGCCTTGAGCAGGTACCGCTGCTGCGCACCACCCTCGGTCGCCGCGCCCCAGCCCGCCACGGTGAACGTGCCGGAGTTGTACGTCGTGGTCGTTGCGATCGGCAGCGTGGACAGACCGGTCACCGGGCTGGCGAGCTTGATCAGCGCCCAGTCGCCGCCGGTCGAGGTGCCGTACGTGGGGGACCGGTAGACGTAGGTCGACTTGACCTTCTTGGCGCTCGTGCTGTTGAGGTCGACCACCCCGACGGTCGCCGTGATCGAGGTGTTGGCCCCGGTCCGGCTGACGCAGTGGGCGGCGGTCAGGACGATCTGGTTCGTGTACAGCGCTCCGCCGCAGCCCATCGAAAGCCGGACCATGAACGGGAATTCGCCCTGGGCCGCCCGGGTTCCGCCCACCACGTTCGTGGACGGGGGCTGAGCGGCGGTGGCGATCGCCGGGGTGGCGAACGACGCGGCCGCGGCGACCGCGGCGAGTGTGGTGGTGGCGTTTCTGAGCAGGGTGAACCAGCGCTTGGGGGCCAAGGGGATCAGTCCTTCCAGTGTCCACAGTGGAAGCGGTTGCCGTCTGCGGCTCCATGACTACACCAGGTGCTCTCAGACCGGGACAACCGACTTTCTTCGGATCTTTCGGGCGGTTGGGTGATTTCTCACCTGCGGATCCGACGAACGCCGTAGGCCAGACCGCCCAGCGCCAGGGCGGCGCAGCCGGCGAGCACCGACGGCAGCGGCAGGCTGAAGGCCAGCACCACGCACCCCGCGAGGCCGAGCACGGCGATCGGCCGGGCCGTCCCGCTCAGCGTGAACGCCGCGGCGTTGGCGATCGCGTAGTAGGTCAGGACGGCGAAGGACGAGAAGCCGATCGCGGCGCGCAGGTCGAGTGTCGCGGCGAGCACGGCGACGACGATCCCGACGGCGAGTTCCGCCCGGTGCGGCACCTGGTAGCGCGGGTGCACGACGGCGAGGAAGCGGGGGAGGTGGCCGTCGCGGCTCATCGCCAGCGTCGTGCGCGAGACGCCGAGGATGAGCGCGAGCAGCGAGCCGAGGGCGGTGACGGCCGCGCCTGCCCGGACGACCGGGGCGAGCCACCCCGGGACGGCCGCGGCGATCGGGTCCGGGCTCGCGGCGAGCGCGGCCGGGCCGAGCCGGACGAGCAGCAGCACCGCCAGCGCGGCGTAGACCACGAGGGTGATCCCGAGGGCGAGCGGGATGGCGCGGGGAATGGTGCGGGCCGGGTCCCGGACCTCTTCGCCGAGCGTGGCGAGCCGCGCGTACCCGGCGAAGGCGAAGAAGAGCAGCCCGGCCGCTTCGAGCACGCCCCCGCCACCCGGCCAGGCGACGAGCGGGCCGCCGCCGGCCGGCCCGGCGGCCATCGCCACCCCGGAGACCGTGAGCACGAGCAGGGTGCACGACACGATCACCCGGGTGGCGAGCGCCGACCGGTGCACGCCGAAGTAGTTGACGGCGGTGAGCGCGGCGACCACCGCGACCGCGAGGAGGCTCCGCCACGGCTGCCCGAGCCCGGGCGCGGCGTAGGCGACGACGGTCAGCGTCATCGCGGCGCAACTGGCTGTCTTCCCGGTAACGAATCCCCAGCCGGCCAGGTATCCCCAGAATTCACCGAGCTTTTCCCGGCCGTATACGTAGGTGCCTCCGGATTCCGGATAAATCGCGGCGAGCCGCGCCGAAGACATCGCATTGCAGTAGGCGACGACGGCCGCAAGGACCAATGCGATGAGCAAACCGGCCCCCGCGGCCCGCGCCGCCGGGGCGAACGCGGCGAACACGCCGGCCCCGATCATCGAGCCCAGCCCCAGGAAAACGGCGTCGGCCAGGCCGAGCCTGCGGTTGAGGGAAGTCGGGGGCATCCGGGTGATCCTCCTGGTGCGGGCCGTGTTGCGTGCCACAGCGAACCACGGCGCACGGGAAACCGAAT
Source organism: Amycolatopsis sp. lyj-109 (assembly GCF_046548995.1). Classification (NCBI taxonomy): domain Bacteria; kingdom Bacillati; phylum Actinomycetota; class Actinomycetes; order Pseudonocardiales; family Pseudonocardiaceae; genus Amycolatopsis; species Amycolatopsis sp. lyj-109. The sequence goes on along the minus strand of NZ_JAJPWR010000008.1, from coordinate 291,884 downwards.
AGGGTCGATTCCGTGCCTGCCCCTTCGCGCCATTCCCGCCTGTCCGCCGACGGTCCCGTCCTCGACGGGATTCCCGAGCACGGCCGTGTCCCGCGTTACTACGCGGTCAAGGTCGAACTGCTGGCGGTGATCGCGGAACTCGGCGAAGGCGCGGTGCTGCCCACGGAACGGGAATTGTGCGAACGGTTCGAAGTGTCGAGGGCGACCGTACGGCAAGCGGTCGGGGAGCTGGTGCTCGAGGGCAGGCTCAGCCGCCGCCAGGGGAGCGGCACGTACATCGCCGGCCCGAAGCTCGTCCAGCCGCTGGCCCCGGCGGGGCGGCGGTCGGGCATCCGGCCGGGCCGCAGCGCGATCACCCTGGAGCGGCGCCCGGCCGGGCGCGCGCTGGCGGCCGATCTCCAGGCGACGTCGGACGCCGAGGTGTTCCACCTCGAGCGGGTCCTGCTGGCCGGAGACGAGCGCGTCGGGCTCGAGTCGACATATCTCCTGGCGTCGCGGTGCCCGGACCTGCTCACGGTGTTCACCCCGGAGCAACCGTTGAGCGAGCAGCTCGGCGTGGAGCCCGCCGGGGCGGAGGAGCGGGTCGAGACCGTGCTGGCCACGCCGCGCGAGGCGATGCTGATCGGGACGAACCCGGCGCTGCCGATGCTGCTGACGCACCGGATCTCGTGGGACCCCGACGGAGTGCCGTTCGAGCGGGTGAGGTCGCTTTACCGCGGGGACCGGCTCAGCTTCACGACCCGCCTGGGCCGCGCCGACTGACCACCGGTCACGTTTCGCCGGGCGTCCTCGTTCCTCCCGCAAGCAACGGGAACTGGGAGGACCGAAATGAACGCCGCACTCTGGACCGGACAGGTTCTGCTCGCCGCGATCTTCGCCGTGTCGGGCGCGCTCAAGTCGACGATGACGCAGCAGCGGATGCTCGAAACCGGCCAAACCGGAGCGGCGGCGTACCCGCTGCCCGTGGTCCGGTTCGCCGCGATCTGCGAGATCCTCGCCGCGGTGGGCCTGATCCTGCCGCCGCTGCTGGGCATCGCGCCGGTCCTGACCGGCTGGGCGGCGGTCGGGCTGGCCGTGGTGATGGTCGGCGCGATGGCGATGCACGGCAGGCTGGCGGTCGTGCAGCACAAGCCGGCCGAGTGGCGGAACGTCGGGGTCAACGTGGCGCTGCTGGCGGTGTGCGTCTTCGTCGCCGCGGGCCGTCTCTGAGGGTGCCGATGCAACCCGGGGCGGGTCCGCTCCGTCTGGCAGGTATGCGTACCACGGTGAAACTGCTGGGCGTGGGCTTGGCACTGCTCACGGCGACGGCCTGCGCGGCGAATTCCGGTGCCGGCGCCCCGGCGGGCACCGGTCCGGGGCCGGAGACGCCCACGACGTCGGCGAGCGTGCCCGGGACCACGACCCCCACCCTCGGCCCGCCGCCGTCGCAGACGGTCGGGCGGCCGACGCAGGGCATCGCGCCCGGCGACGACGTCATCGCCGAGACGCAGGTCGACGCCCGCGGGCTGCCCGAGGGCTTCCCGCGCAGCCTCACCCGCAGCCTCGACGGGCAGACGCTGATCCTGCAGGCTGAGGAGGGTGGGTGCCGCCGCATCTCGGCGCGCGTCGGCGAGCAGGCCGCACAGCAGGTGGTCGTGCTGGTCACCGTGCTGTCGGCGCCCAAGGGCCAGATGTGCCCGGACTACATCAAGGAGATCAAGATCCCCCTCGCTCTCGCGGAGCCGCTCGGGACGCGCACGGTCGTCCTCCGCCAGGGCTGAGCACCACCGACGCTGGGAGGGCGGCCCCGGGATGCCCGGGGCCACCCTCCCAGACCAGGTCCGGGGCCTGATCGATGCAACCCCGCGGCGCCCCCGTTCCGTCTTCGGGGCATGAGGTACTCAGCGAAGGTGGTCGGAACAGGCGCGCTCCTGCTGATGGTGACGGCCTGCGCCGGCCAGGACATGCCCACCAACCAGCCCGCGGGTTCGACCGGCAGCGTGTCGGTACCCGCACCGGCGTCGCCGTCGCCGAGCGCATCGGTGCTGCCGGCGCCGCCCGAGCCCAACCCGCCGGGCAAGCCCCGGCTGACCGTGCCCGAGGGCAGCACGCGGGTCCCGGCGGACAAGATCGACGCGACCGCACTGCCCGCCGGGTTCCCGCGCGAGGTGTGGACGGCCAACGGCGGCACCGTGCTCACCATCCGAGCCCAGGAGGGCGGCTGCGGCCACGCGCTCGGCGAAGCGGCCGAACAGGCGGGCGACCACGTCGTCGTCACCCTGAGCGAGACGAAGGCCCAGACCAATCAGATGTGCACGATGGACATCCGGTACCCGGTCATCTCGGTCACCCTGGCCGCGCCGCTGGACCAGCGCACGGTGGTGCTGAAGACCACGCCTGCCCGGTAGACCGCCCCCAGGTGGGCACTTTCACGTGAAAGCGCCCACCTGGGGGCGGCACTTTCACGTGAAAGTGCCGTGGTCCGGACCACGTGGGGCGCGTGGTCCGGTTTGTCGAAGTTGTCGAAAATTGTCAGGGCTTTCGCTGAACCGCCACTGTGACCGGCCCGTGTCCCCGGGTGAGGTGGCGATCAGAGAGGAGGGGCCCATGCCCCGGTTGAGCAGTGGCCGGCACCGCAAGCAGGCGACCGTCGGATTGGCCGCGTTGCTGGGCGTCGCCGGCGTCACCGCGACCGCCATCGCGCTGAGCAGTCCCGCGGGCAACGCGGCCGAAGCGCCCAAGGAGAACTGCGGGGGACTCGACACCGCGCTGCAGAACAACCTGACCTTCATCGCGGGCCAGCAGGCGAACCCGGACGCGCAGTCGGCCGCGCGGATCGCCAACCGGCAGGCGGTCGTGGACCTGATCCAGCAGCGGCGGCAAGTTGCGGGCTGCACGGCGAACGTCGCGGCGACCAACGGTCAGGCCGCGGCGGCGCCCGGAAACTCCGGGAACGCGCCGGGCCAGGCGCAGGCACCCGGCCAGCAGAAGAAGCAGGAGCAGCCGGCCACCGGCGCGGGCGCGGCGGTGGGCCAGGTCGTGTGCCCCGGTTCGACCGTGACGCTCTCGGGCGAGGGCGGCGCACCGGCCGCGTCGAGCAACCAGTTCCCGGCCGGGACGAAGCTGAAGGTGACCAACCTGGACAACTCGAAGTCCACCACGGTGGAGGTGACGTCGGTGTCGGGCAGCTGCACGCTGCTCAACAACGCGGCCTTCGAACAGGTCCGGGAGTCCGGCAAGTTCCTCATCCGGCGCGCGCGGATCGAGCGCGTCGGCTGAGCGCAAGGGAAAAGGGGACACCGGCGGCGGGCTGGTGTCCCCTTTTCCTTGTGTGCTAACGGAAGCTGATCTGCAGTACCGGATCGCCGGTGCTGGCGAAGAAGTCGTTGCCCTTGTCGTCGATGACGATGAACGCCGGGAAGTCCTCGACTTCGATCTTCCAGACGGCTTCCATGCCGAGCTCGGCGTACTCGAGGACGTCGACCTTCTTGATGCAGTCCTGCGCGAGCCGCGCCGCGGGACCGCCGATCGAGCCGAGGTAGAAGCCGCCGTGCGCCTGGCAGGCGTTCGTCACCTGCTTCGAGCGGTTCCCCTTGGCCAGCATGACGAGCGAGCCGCCGGCGGCCTGGAACTGCTCGACGTAGGAGTCCATCCGCCCGGCCGTGGTCGGGCCGAACGAACCGGACGCGTAGCCCTCGGGCGTCTTCGCCGGGCCCGCGTAGTAGACCGGGTGGTCCTTCAGGTAGCCCGGCATCTCCTCGCCGGCGTCGAGGCGTTCGGCGATCTTCGCGTGCGCGATGTCCCGCGCGACGACCAGCGGCCCGGTGAGCGAAAGCCGCGTCTTGACCGGCAGCTGCGAGAGCTGGGCCCGGATCTCGGCCATCGGCCGGTTCAGGTCGACGGCGACGACGTCGTCGGAGAGGTCCTCTTCGGTCACGTCGGGGAGGAACTGCGCCGGGTCGCGCTCGAGCTGCTCGATGAACACGCCGTCGGCGGTGATCTTGGCCTTGGCCTGCCGGTCGGCGGAACAGGAGACGGCGACGCCGACCGGACAACTGGCACCGTGCCGAGGGAGCCGGATGACGCGGACGTCGTGGCAGAAGTACTTGCCGCCGAACTGCGCGCCGATGCCGAACTGCCGGGTCATCTCCAGCACCTGCTGCTCGAGGCCGGTGTCGCGGAAGGCGTGCCCCAGTTCGGAGCCCTCCTGCGGCAGGGTGTCGAGGTAGCGGGCCGAGGCGAGCTTCGCGACCTTGAGGTTGAACTCCGCGGACATCCCGCCGACGACGATGGCGAGGTGGTAGGGCGGGCAGGCGGCGGTGCCGAGGCTGCGCAGCTTCTCGTCGAGGAAGCGTGCGAGCCGCTTCGGGTTCAGGACGGCCTTGGTTTCCTGGTAGAGGAACGTCTTGTTGGCGCTGCCGCCACCCTTGGCCATGAAGAGGAACTCGTAGGAAGGATCTTCGGGCTGCCCGGCTGTGTTGTCCTTGTGGTACAGCTCGATCTGGGCCGGCAGATTGGTGCCGGTGTTGCGCTCGTCCCAGAAGTTCACCGGCGCCATCTGCGAGTACCGCAGGTTCAGCTGCTGGTAGGCGTCGAAGATGCCCTGCGAGAGGGCACGCTCGTCGTCACCGCCGGTGAGGACGCCTTCGCCGCGCTTGCCGATGACGATCGCGGTCCCGGTGTCCTGGCACATGGGCAGGACACCGCCGGCGGAGATGGCGGCGTTGCGCAGCAGGTCCATGGCGACGAACCGGTCGTTCCCGGAGGCCTCGGGATCGTCGACGATGGCCCGCAGCTGCTTCAGGTGTGACGTGCGCAACAGGTGCTGGATGTCGGTGATGGCGGTGCGGGCGAGCGTGGTGAGCGCCTCCGGCGCGATCTTCAGGAAGGTCCGCCCGGCGGCTTCGACGGTCTCGACGCCCTCGTCGGTGACCAGCCGGTATTCGGTGGTGGTGTCCTTGCCCAGCGGGAGGACTTCGGTGTGCTGAAACGTGGTGGACGGCACTGCCAGGCTCCTTTGCCAGCTCCGGGATCGGTCCACCCTACGCAGGCGGGCCGGGCGCCGGACAGAAGCACCCGGTCACTGTGAAGCGCCCCACCCACAGGCCTGCGACACCGCTTGTGCCCGGGTGTGCGGAACGCGCCGAACCGGCGGCGGAAAGCTGGTCGGGAGGCCGGGTCCACCCCGACGGACCCGACCTCCCGGGGAAAGCTCCCGGATTCGTGCACATCCGGTCGCGAGGCCTGCACCGGCACTTCGAGGCTGTCGTGACGCAGGTCATAAGTCAACGCCGCCGAACGGGTGCTGGCGGAGGGTTGCTACCCCGGCTCGGGAAGGGTGAAACCCGGCTTTCGTGGAAAATTTTCCGGTCCCGCCGAATGCCTGGTCACCGGGGTGCGGAAATGACCGAGGGCGGGCGCACGATGTGCACCCGCCCTCGAACGAGAACCGATCAGCTGGCGTACGCGCGCAGCCGGTCCGCGCGCTCGCCCTGACGCAGCTTCGACATGACCTCGCGCTCGATCTGGCGGACGCGCTCGCGGGACAGCCCGAAGTGCTTGCCGATCTGGTCGAGCGTGCGCGGCTGGCCGTCGTCGAGGCCGTAGCGCAGGCGGATCACGTGCTGCTCGCGGTCGTCCAGCGTCGCCAGGACGCGGCGCAGGTCGTCCTGCAGCAGGCCCGAGATCACGGCGCTCTCGGCGTCGGTCGCCTCGGAGTCTTCGATGAAGTCGCCCAGCGGGGCGTCCTCCTCGGCACCGACCGGCATGTCCAGGCTTACCGGATCACGCGAGTGGTCGAGCAGGTCCGAAATCTTGTGCGCCGGGATGCCCGACTCGGCCGACAGCTCCTCGTGCGTCGCGTCGCGGCCGAGCTGCTGGTGCAGGTCGCGCTTGATGCGGGCCAGCTTGTTCACCTGTTCCACCAGGTGGACGGGCAGCCGGATCGTGCGGCCCTGGTCGGCCATGCCCCGGGTGATGGCCTGCCGGATCCACCAGGTGGCGTAGGTCGAGAACTTGAACCCCTTGGAGTAGTCGAACTTCTCCACCGCGCGGATCAGGCCCAGGTTCCCCTCCTGGATCAGGTCCAGCAGCGGCATCCCCCGGCCGGTGTAGCGCTTGGCGAGCGAGACCACCAGGCGGAGGTTGGCCTCCAGCAGGTGGTTCTTGGCCACGTGGCCGTCGCGGACCAGCGCGGCCATCTCGGTGCGGCGCTTGGCCGTGAGCTGCTCGGCGGTGTCCAGCACGTGCTGGGCGAACACACCGGCTTCGATGCGCTTCGCCAGCTCGACCTCGTCGGCCGCGGACAGCAGAGCCGTCTTGCCGATGCCGTTGAGGTAGACGCGGACGAGGTCGGCGGCGGGGCTCTGGGCGTCGAGGTCGGCGTCGGTGAGCGTCCCCACGCTCATCGACGGCTCCTCGGTCGTCTGAGCCGGGATGCGCTCGCGAATCCCGCGCGACTCGCGTTCGAGAGTCTGGACTGACATTCTGCCTCCCCGGTCACGGGCTGAACGTGCTGCTGCGGTGGTCCTCCGGGTGCGTACCCGCGGACCGGGGCCTGTGGATCCCGGTTCGCCGGTCCGGCCGGCTTGGCTGGACATCTGGCACAACGCTCCGGGTTCCCAAAACGTTCCCGGCTCGTCATAGGGGAAGACGGATGCGGGAGCGATCCGGTTGCTGAACCAATGCTGAACTTTTGCTGAGAACGTTCCGTGACCGGGGAACCTGAGAATTCCATATGAATCCGGTCGGAAACTGAACCGGATCCCTGTGGTCTAGACCTCTACGACAATGGTGAACGGACCGTCGTTCACGCTGGAGACCGCCATCATGGCCCCGAAACGGCCCGTCGCCACGGTGGCGCCGCGGCCGCGCAGCTCGGCCACGACGGCGTCCACCAACGGCTCGGCGACCTCCGGCCGGGCCGCCTGCGTCCACGACGGCCGGCGCCCTTTCTTCGTGTCGCCGTAGAGCGTGAACTGGCTCACCACGAGCAGTGGCGCATTCGCCGTGGCGCATGATTCCTCGTCGCGCAACACCCGCAGTTCGTGCAGTTTGCGGGCCATGGTGGCGGCCTTGCCGTTGTCGTCATCGACGTGAATTCCCAGCAGTACAAGCAAACCCGGCTCGTCGATCGCGCCGACGACCTCGTCGCCGACCGTCACGTCCGCCCGCGTGACGCGGGCCGCGACCGCCCTCACCGGCCCGCCGGGACGAGCATCCCGTGCCGGACGAGCTCCCGGACGACGGGCAGCGCGGCCGCCGCCAGCTCCTCCGCGGACAGCCCCTGCGCGGCCGCGAGCAGCTCGATCAGGTCCGCCAGGGGCAGCGCGCCGCGGCAGCCCGCGAGCAGCCGCGTCGCCAGTTCGTCGACTTCGTGCTGCCAGCCCGGCCCGTCGGTGCGGTGCAGGCGCCGGACGGTCGTCGCCCAGCCTTCGTCGCCGGGTTCTTCGACGCTTTCGAGCAAAACCGTGTCCGGCACAACAAATCGGACATCCAGCAATGAATCACCCGATTCGCGCAACCATTCCACGCGGTCCAGCCAGCCCGCGGCTTCCGGGCCCAGCGGGTCGTCGTAGGCCTGCCGCAGGTCCTCGCACACGACGGTCGGTGTCCGCCCGGCCGCCCGCCGCAGCGTGACGAATCCGAAGCCGATGCCCCGGACGTCGTTGGCGGCGAACCAGTCGAGCCAGGCCGCCGCCTTCGCCCGGCCCTCGGGCGAGCGCGGGTCGAGGCCGGCGTCCCGCAGCCACGTGCCGACGTAGAGCGCCGGATCGGCGACGTCGCGCTGCACGAACCAGGCGTCGGTCTCGGCGGGCAGCCAGCGGCCCACCCGATCGGCCCAGTCTTCGCGGGAGGTGTGCAGCCAGGACGCGAGCAGGTGGCCGGTGCCCCCGTCGTTCAGGAAGCCCGGCAGCTGCCGCACGACCAGCGCGCTCGCGTCGTCACCGGCCAGCCCGGAGTCGCGGTAGGTGTAGTCCACCCGTGCCGGGCCGACCACGAACGGTGGATTGCAGACGACCTGGTCGAACTTCCGCCGCGCGACCGGCGCGAACCACTCGCCCCGGACGAGTTCGACGTCCAGTTCGTTCAGCCGGAAGGTCGCCGCGGCCAGGGCGAGGGCCCGGGCGGAGACGTCGGTCGCGGTGACGCGCTCGGCGTGCCGGGTCGCGTGCAGCGCCTGGACGCCGTTGCCGGTGCCCAGGTCGAGCAGGGTGCCGACCGGGCGGCGGCCGGTCGCGCGGATCAGCGACAGCGACGCGTGGCCGACGCCGAGCACGTGGTCCTCGGGCACGGTGGTGCCGAGCACGTCGGCGTCGAGGTCGGAGACCACCCACCAGGAGCCCTCCTCGTCGCCGTGCGGCCGGATGTCGAGGGCGGCGCGGTACCCCTCGGACGCCGGAGCCAGCACCCCCGCGGCCACGGCGTCTTCGGGGGACAGGGGTGCGAAGGCGGCCTTGACCGCCGTCTCCGGCTCGGTGCCGCCCAGCAGGAACAGCCGGATCAGCGTGCCGAGGTCACCCGCGTCCCGGGTCGCGCGTTCGGCCGGCACCGGCTCGCCGCGGCCCAGCGCCGCGTGCGCGGCCCCGCCGAGGGCCGCCACCACGCCGTCGGCGTCGTAGGAGGTGCGCCGGAAGGCCTCGCGCAGCCGCGCGCAGACGTCGTCGGACAGGTCGGGCAATCCACTTCGCGTGCTCACGGTGGGTAATGCTGCCACGATGGCCCCCGTGACCCTTGAACGCGTCCTCGCCCCGCTCGACGCGGCGCTGCCCGAACTCGAAGCGCTGTACATCGACCTCCACCGGCACCCGGAGCTGTCCTTCGCCGAGACCCGGACGGCGGCCGAGCTGGCCCGGCGGCTCGAGGGCGACGGCTACGAGGTGCACACCGGCATCGCCGGCACCGGGGTGCTGGGCGTGCTGCGCAACGGCGAGGGGCCCACGGTGCTGCTGCGGGCCGACATCGACGCGCTGCCGGTCGAGGAGAAGACGGGGCTGTCGTACGCCAGCACCGCCCGCGGCACCGACGAGCACGGCACCGACGTCCCGGTGATGCACGCCTGCGGGCACGACATGCACGCCACCTGGCTCTCCGGCGCCGCCGCGCTGCTCGCGAAGGGTCGCGGCACCTGGGCCGGCACGCTACTGGTGGTGTTCCAGCCGGGGGAGGAGAGCGCGGGCGGCGCGTCGGCGATGGTTCGCGACGGCCTGTTCGACGTCGCCGGGAAGCCCGACGTCGTGTTCGGGCAGCACCTGGTGCCCGGCCCGGCCGGCTGGGTGCTCACCCGGCCCGGCGTGATCATGGCCGCCACCGACACGCTGCGCGTCACCCTGCACGGCCGCGGCGGGCACGGCTCGCGCCCGGAGACCACCGTCGACCCGGCCGTGCTGGCCGCGTCCGTGGTCCTCAAGCTGCAGACGATCGTCTCGCGGGAGATCGCCGCCACGGACTCGGCCGTGGTCACCGTCGGTTCGCTGCACGTGGGCACCGCGAGCAACGTGATCGCCGACGACGCCGTGCTGGAGGTCAACGTCCGGTCCTTCGACCAGGCCGTGCGCGAGCGGGTGCTGGCCGCGGTCGAGCGGATCGTCAACGGCGAAGCGGCCACGGCCGGCGCGCCGAAGCCGCCGCTGATCGAGCGGTCCGGCTCCTACCCGATCACCGAGAACGACGAGGCCGCCAACGACGCCCTCACCGAGGTCTTCCGCGGCCACTTCGGCACCGACGTCGTGCTGCCGGCGCCGCTGATCACCGGCAGTGAGGACTTCAGCGAGTTCGGCCGCGCGGCCGGCGTGCCGTCGGTGTTCTGGCTGGTCGGCGGCTTCGACCCGCAGACGGTGATCACGGCGATGACCGAGGGCCGGTTCGAGCGCGACGTCCCGTCCAACCACTCGCCGCGGTTTGCCCCGGTTCTGCACCCGACCCTGCGCACCGGCATCGAAACCCTCGTTCTCGCCGCGGTGAGCAAGTTGCGTCACCCCGGTGTCGGATGAACCGCGCAAGTGGGACGATGGACGGTGGAGGTGGTGCAGTGACCATGCCCGCCAACGACTCGGACCCGGTGCTGATCACCGGGGCGGCCCCGTCGTACGAAGAGCAGCTCGCCGCGCGCAAGCGCAAGTACGTCATCATGATGGGGTGCCGCATCCCGTGCCTGATCGCGGCCGGGCTGACCTACCACGTGTGGTGGCTGGCGCTGGGCTTCCTGGCGATCTCCGTGCCGCTGCCGTGGATCGCGGTGCTGATCGCCAACGACCGCCCGCCCCGCAAGACCGAGCAGGTGAACACCTACCGGCACGAGGCGACGGCGATCGAAGGCACCACCCACCGCGTCATCGACGGCTGAGGCACGTCCCGGCTCGTGAGTGGTAATTCGGGTTCTAACCCTAATTACCACTCACGACGGCTGGGGGCCCACCTTGCCGACGGCGAGGGCGCCCAGGCGGGTTCCGTGCCGCAGGACGTCCACAGTGGACTCCCCGGCCAGCCAGCCGGTGAGCACGCCGGCGTCGAAGGCGTCGCCGGCGCCGGTCGAATCGATGCACTCCGCCTCGACCGCCGGCACGCTGGTGACGCCGTCCGCGTCGACCCAGCTGGCGCCGTCCAGCCCCGCGGTGACGACCACCGCGCCGACCGCGCCGAGCAGCTCCTTCGCCGACACCGGGTCGGCCGAACCGGTCAGCGCGACCAGCTCCTCGGTGTTCGGCATCAGCAGGTCGACCCCGCGGACGTCGGCCAGGAACGCGGCCGGGTCGGTGATGTGCGCGGCGGCCTGCGGGTCGACCGACGTGGTCAGCCCCGCCTCGCGAGCGGCCGCCAGCGCGGCGAGACCGGCCGCGCGCGACGGCGGGTCGAGCAGCACGTACCCCGACAGGTGCAGGTGGCTCGCCCCGGCCAGTGACTCGGGGGTGACGTCTTCGGGCGCGAAGCGCTGGTTCGCGCCGCGGTCGGCCAGCATGCTGCGCTGCCCGGACCCGTCGACCATCACCACGACGCAGCAGGTCGGCGCCTCGGGGTCGACGGCGAACGCGCACCGCACGCCCGCCGCCTCCAGCTCGGCCCGGATGAGCCGGCCCCCCGGGTCGTCGCCGATCCGCGCGAGCAGCGTGGTCTCCGCGCCGAGGTGCCGCAGCCACAGCGCCGTGTTGGCGCCCGAGCCGCCGCCGGTGAACCGGATCTTCGCGCGCGCGTCGCCGCCGTGCGGCAACGGCTTGTCGTGCCGGGCGATCACGTCCAGGGCCGCGTCGCCGACGACCACGATCCCACCGGTGTCGGACGATTCACTCGCAAGCTCGCTCATGCCAGCGCCACCGCGACCTCGGTGGCCAGCTTCGCGTTGTTCAGCACCAGCGCTTCGTTCGCGTCGATGCTCACGCCGCCGCTCGCGGTGTGGAAGTGCTCCAGCAGCACCGGCGTGACGTCGGCGCCGTGCACGCCCCGCTCCGCGACGAGCGCGAGGCCCTCGGCGAGCAGGCGGTCGTGCAGCTCCCGGTCCATTTCGGACGCTTCGGGGATCGGGTTCGCCAGCAGGACACCGGAATTCGCGTACGTGCGGTGCGCGTCGATGACCGCGGCGGCCTGCTTCGGGTCGTCGACCCGCCAGCCGACCTGGTGCCCCGACGAGCGCAGGTAGAACGCCGGGAAGTCGCCGGTGCGGTACCCCAGCACCGGCACCGAGTTCGTCTCCAGCACCTCGAGGGTGGCCGGGATGTCGAGCACCGACTTCACGCCGGAGCAGACGACCACGGTCGGGACCTTCGCCAGCACGCCGAGGTCCGCTGAGACGTCCCAGGACTGCGCGGCGCCGACGTGCACGCCGCCGAGCCCGCCGGTGGCGAACATGCCGATCCCGGCCGCGGCGGCCAGCGCCGACGTGCTCGCCACGGTGGTGGCGCCGGAGCGGCCGAGGCCGACGGCCGGGCCGAGGTCGCGCAGCGAGAGCTTGTCCAGGCCGGCGTCCGGCGCGCAGACGCGCTCGAGCTCGGCGGGGGAGAGGCCGACGACGACCCGCCCGTCGAGCACCGCGATCGTGGCCGGGACGGCGCCGCCGTCGCGGACCACGCCTTCGAGCCGGCGGGCGACGTCGAGGTTGCGGCCCGGCGGCAGGCCATGGGACAGGATGGTGCTCTCCAGCGCGACGACGGGGTGCCCGTCACGCAGCGCCGAGGCGACCTCTTCGTGCAGCGAGAGTGCGGTAGTCACGAGGGACCATCATCGGTGATCGCCCCGCGCGCGGCGCCAGTGGGTCAGCTCGGCGGCGAGGTTCTTTTTCGCGGCGCTCGCCCAGCGTGTCCGCGCGGTTTCGCTGCGGTAGAGCTCGCGGGCGAGCATGCCCTCCAGGACGGCGATGCGGCCTTCGCGCCAGACGTCGTCGGGGTACTTCGCGTACTCCTGGCGCACGCCTTCCGCGTAGGCCGCGTAGCGCTCTTCGGACGCGCCGAGGATCGCGAGGTCGGCGTCGAGCAGGGCGGTCGCGAGGTCGTCGTCCGGCGGGGCGTCGTGCCCGATCGTGGCGAGGATCAGGCCTTCGACGCGGTCGGCGTGCACTTCGGCCACGCCTGCCAGGGCTTCGCGGGCCCAGGCGGCGCTGGCTCGTTCGTCTTCGCCGGGCTTCGCGTCGTACACGACGTCGTGCGTCCAGGCCGCCACGGCGACGATCGCGCGGTCGGTGTCACCGAGGCCGCCGGCCAGCCAGGCGGAGTCGCGCGCGACGGCCGCCGCGTGGTCCAGCGTGTGGTACCGGCGGTGCGGCTCGCGGTAGCGGGCTTCGAGCCGCGGCCAGGCATCGGACGTGCCGCCGAGCGCGGCCACGGCGTCGGGCAGGCGCATCAGTCGAAGATCCCGCGCGGCCGGGCGACCTGGTCGAGCCAGTCCTCGAGCTGCTTCTCCCAGTTCACGTCCGGCTTCGCGGTGAACATCCCGAGGAAGTCCTGCCCGCGGCCGCCGAACCCGCCGGTCTTGCTCACCCGGACCCGCTTGGTGACCTCGAGCACGACGTCCGTGCGCTCGGCCGAGGTCAGGAAGGTAACCGCGACCTGGGAGAAGATGGTCGCGAAGCGCGGCGACGGCGTGAAGCGGATCTCCTGGAAGAACGGCAGCTGCTGGCGGGCGCCGTCGACCCGGCCCTGCTCGAGGACCGCCTCGCGGAAGGTGAAGCCGAGCCGGCTCAGCGCGTCGAGGATCCGCTTCTGCGCCGGGAGCGGCTCGACCGCGACGGCGTCGGCGTCGAAGGGGTCGCTGACCGCGGCGGCCAGGTCGAGCTCGGCCCGGACGCCGACCGCCATGCCGGTCAGCGGCTTGGCGTAGACGCTGGTCACCGGCGTCTCCCAGGGCAGTGGCACCTCGAACGGCAGCCGGACCTGCTGCCCGGCCCGGATGACTTCGCCGCCGACCAGCTGCTGGGTGCCGAAGGGGAGGTCTTCGGTCGTGCCGCCGGGCAGCCGGACGCGGGTCAGCAGCGTCACCGCGAGTCCCTTGATCTCCTGGTCGACCTCGCCGCCGAGCAGCAGCACCTCGCCGTGCAGCGGGCGGCCGGGGGCGGCGGTCCGGTCGAGCAGGCGGGCGTCGATCCGCGCCCCGCCCGAGCCGAATGTCGCGAGCACCTTCTGGAACATGCCGGGGATCCTGCCAGGCCGAGGGGCCGATCGCGGGAGGTTCGGCGGGACTCGGGCACAATGGCCGGGTGAGCACCGAGACGCTGACGAAGCCGGAAACCACGCCCGAGGGCACGGACACCACCGACGATGACACGCCGAAGATGTTCCACTACGTGAAGAAGAACAAGATCGCCGAGAGCGCGGTCATGGGCACTCACGTGGTGGCGCTGTGCGGCGAGGTCTTCCCGGTGACGAAGTCGCCGAAGCCCGGGTCGCCGGTCTGCCCGGCCTGCAAGGAGATCTACGACAGTCTCCGCCCGGGCAAGTAACCGGGCCTGAACCCCGGCGGGTGTCCCCGCCGGGGTTTCGTGCTGTCCGGAATCGGACAGATCGTCGAACAAACGTGAAAAACCTTCATTCGGCGGGTGTGCCGGGTGCGGGAGTCCTGGTAAATCCAGCGGGCCAGGTTCCCTCACCCACCGGAGTCGCACATGCGCAGAACCGGGATCGTGCTCACCCTCGCCGCCCTGCTCGCCGTGGTCTCGCCCGCGCTGGCCCAGGCCGTCACCGGCTGGACGGAAGTCGGGTCCGACAACGCCCGGGCCCTTGACGAGAGCCAGGGGCTGGCCACGATCGTGCGCCCGTCGGGCACCACGATCCGCTACACCGGGATCGGCACCATCCCGGCCGATCTGAACTCGCAGGGCTGGAACCACGTCGGCGACCCGGGCTCGGCCCAGGGCTGGTACGTCGAGCCCTACCAGCGCGACGACCGCGGCGCGAAGCTCTTCCGCGTCCAGGCCCCGGACGGCTCATGGGCCAGCTACAAGCACAACCTCGAGTCGTGGGAAGCGAACAACAACTCCTTCGCCGCGGTGTCGCCCGACGCGCGCTGGCTGGTGGCGGGGGAGTGGGGCACCATGAGCCGGCTCCTGGTGCACCCGATGCCGGGCGTGGTGGCCACGAACCCGGCGCAGAACCTGCCTCTGGCCGGCACCATCCGCCTGGACCACGCGGTCCGCGACATCCAGGGCTGCGACTTCCAGACCGCGACCCGCCTGCTCTGCGCGTCCGATGACCCGGACGGCAGCCTCTTCGGCACGACGAAGCCGCTCCTCCAGGTGGACCTGGCCGGCCCGCTGTCCGGTTCCGACGTCACCGCCCACGTCACGTCCCTCGGCCAGCTCCCGCTCCGCAGCGGCTGCTCGGGCTCGTTCGAGGTCGAAGGCATCGACTTCGACGAACGCGACAACACCCTCCGCGTGGTGGTCATGTCCCCGAGCATCTGCATCCTCTTCGACAGCAAGACCTACCGCTTCCGCCAGTAACGGCTCCGTGATTGGAGGGTCGACACACGTGATTGCGGAGTCGACACGCGTGATTGAAGCGACGACACGCGTGATTGAAGCGACGACACGCCGGGCCCCGACCTGGCCCCGGCGTGTCGTCCTCCTGATCACGCGTGTCGACCCTCAAATCACGCGTGTCGGCGTTCTGATCACGCGAGTTCCGGGTTGAGGGACTCCGAGTCCGGGGCTTGGGCCGGGGTTCGGCGGGCTTCGCGGCGGGCCTTGCGACGTTCCTTGCGGGTCTCGACCATCGTGTAGAGGGTCGGGACCAGGACCAGGGTCAGCAGGGTCGAGCTGACCAGGCCGCCGATCACCACGATCGCCAGTGGCTGGCCGATGAAGCCGCCCTGGCCGGTGATGCCCAAAGCCATCGGGACCAGCGCGAAGATCGTCGCCGCCGCGGTCATCAGGATCGGCCGCAGCCGGCGCCGGCCGCCTTCGGTGACGGCGTCGGCGACGCTCATCCCCTCGGCGCGGTACTGGTTGATCAGGTCGATCAGCACGATCGCGTTGGTCACCACGATGCCGACCAGCATCAGCATCCCGATCAGCGACGGCAGGCCGAGCGCGGTGCCGGTGGCCAGCAGCAGCCCGATCGCGCCGGTCGCCGCGAACGGGATCGACACCAGCAGGATCAGCGGCTGGATCAGGCTCCGGAACGTCGCCACCATGATCAGGAACACGATCGCGATGGCCGCGAGCAGCGCCAGGAACAGGTTCGAGAACGCCTCCTGCTGATCCTGGCTGACGCCGCCGAGCGAGTACGCCGCACCGCCGGTGAACGTCAGGCCGTCCAGTTTGGACTTGATGTCCGCGGTGGTCTTGGTCAGGTCGTCGCCGGTGTTCTTCGCGGTCACCGTGGTGCTCAGGTCGCCGCCGGTGCGGTGCACCGACGCCGGTCCGTCCACAGTGGACACCTTGGCCACCTCGTCGAGCCGGACGACGCCGGCCGGGCCCGGGATCGGCAGGCCCTTCACCTGGTCGACCGTGACCGGAGCCGTGCCGGCCCGCAGGACGATGTCCGTGCGCTGCCCGCCGACCGGAAGCTGGGTCACCGTGCGCCCGGCGATCGCCTGGTTGGCGATCTGCCCGATGGTGCTCGCCGACAGCCCGCGCGCCGCGGCCGCGGCGTCGTCCACCTCGACCTGCACCCGGGGCGAGCCGACGGCCAGGTCACTCGAAACCTCGGTCAGCCCGGCCACCCCGCCCAGCGCCTGCACCACCTGGTCGGACGCGGGCTTCAGGGCGGCCTCCGACGGCGCGGTGACCGTCACCGAGACCTGGTCGGAGTTGAAACCGGACGCGTCCGCGCCGATCTTGATCTCGCCCAGCTCGGGCCGCGACGTCAGCTTTGACCGCAGCCGGTCCGACAGCGCGTTCAGATCGGTGTCCTTGGCGACGGTGACGGAGATGCTCGTGTTGGTCCCGCCGCCGAAGCCGAACGCCCCGCCGCCGCCGATGCTGACCTGGTAGGTCCGCACCGCGGACTCGGCCGCGAGAGCCTGCTCGACGGCCGTGGCCGCCTTCTCCTTCGCCTCGACGCTGGTGCCGGCGGGCAGCTTCTGCGTCATGTTCAGCGTGGTGCCGCCGGACTGGTCGAGGAAGTTCGTGTTGAGCCGCGTCGCGAGCCCGACCGTGCCCGCGAAGATCAGCAGCGCCAGCAGCACGACGGTCAGCCGCCGCCGGGTCGCGAACCGGATCACCGGCAGATAGGCGCGCTGCAGGATGCTGCGGCGTTCCTTTTCGACGGCCGCTTCACGCGCGCGCTCGGCCTCGACGGGGTCTGCGGGGACCGCGGGCCGCTTCAGGAACCAGAACGCCAGCACGGGAACCACGGTCAGCGACACGAGCAGCGAGGCCAGCAGCGCCACCGTCACGGTGATCGCGAAGGGGGAGAACAGCTCGCCGACGAACCCGCCGACGAACGCGATCGGCAGGAACACCGCGACGGTCGTCAGCGTGGACGAAGTGACCGCGCCGGCCACCTCGCGGACGCCGTCGAGCACCGCCCGGTCCTTCTCCTCGCCGTAGGCCAGATGTCGTTTGATGTTTTCCAGCACCACGATCGAGTCGTCGACCACCCGGCCGATCGCGATGGTCAGCGCGCCGAGGGTGAGCAGGTTGAGCGACAGGTCGCCGGTCCACAGCGCCAGCAGCGCGACGACCACCGACAGCGGGATCGACACCGCGGTCACCAGCGTCGAGCGCACCGACAGCAGGAACAGCAGGATGACGACGACGGCGAAGGCCAGGCCCAGCAGGCCTTCGGTGGTCAGGCCACTGATCGCGTCCTTCACCGGGGTGCCCTGGTCGAACACGACACTCATCTCGGCGCCGGTCTTCTTGGCCAGGTCCGGCAGCTTGCCGCGGACCGCGTCGGAGATCGCGACGGCGTTCCCGTTGTCGACCATGGTGACCGAGAGGCCGAGGCTGGGCTTGCCGTTGGTGCGCGTGATGGACGTCGGCGGCGCGAACCCGGCCTGGACGTCGGCGACGTCACCCAGCTTCACCGGACCCCGGGCCGGCGCCCCCGCCCGCGCACCCGGCGTCAGGTACAGGCCGCGGAGGCTGTCCACAGTGGTCTGCCCACCGCCGACCTGCACCGACAGCGTCTTGCCGTTTTCGGTCAGCGTCCCGGCCGGTACCGCGGCCCCGGCCGTCTGCAGCGTGGTCGCGATCGAAGCCGGGTCGACACCCGCGGCGGCGAGCTTCGCGTAGTCGAGCGTGATCGTGACGCGCGGCTGCTGGACGCCGGTGACCGTCACCGTGCGGACGCCGTCGATCTTCCGCAGCTCCGGCGCGACCTGGTCGGTCAGCGCGGGCGCGAGCGCCTGCGGGTCCCCGGTGGTGCCCGCGGCGACCAGCACCACCGGCAGGTCGTCGGTGCTGCCCGCGGAAACCGCGGGCTCGGAGTTCTGCGGCAGCCGCGGCCGGACCTGGTTCACCACCTGCTGGATCTGTGAGACGGCGGCGTCGATGTCCGTGCCGAACTCGAACTGCGCGACGACTCGCGAAACGCCGTCCGACGACGTCGAGGTGACCTGCTCGAGGCCCTTCAGCCCCTGGAGCCCGCCTTCGAGCGGCTCGGAGACCTGCCGGTCGACCGCGTCCGGCGAAGCACCCGGGTACGCCGTGACGATCTGCGCCTGCGGGAACTGCAGGGACGGGAAGAGCTGCTGTTTGAGCTGCGGCAGCGCGAAGGCGCCGAAGCCGACGACCACCAGCGCGAGCAATCCGATCAAGCTTCGGTTGCGCAGGCTCAGTCTGGCCAGCACGGACATGACGTTAAAACCCCCTCGGGAACGACGCGGCGACCCCCGCCGGCGTCAATGGCCCGCTGAGCCTTTCACGCCGTTGCTGAGGAGCGACTCAGTCTGAGGGTGGATTCCGGGTCGTCCCTTGGGAGGAGAGGGGATCCTGGGCAGCGCTGGGTGCCGGCTCCGGCACGCTTGGTGACGACGTGTCCTCTTCGGACGGCTCGGCCCGGTTGGCGGCGACGTCCTCGGCCCGCGGGCGCCGCGGCGGCGTGGTCGAGCGGTCCCACAGCTTGCGGCCCTCTTCCGAGCGCAGCCGCTCGGCGGCGCGTTCCATCTCCAGCCGCCGCCACTTGCGCCGCTGCCGCCGCGTCGCCTTCGCCGGCCACAGTTCCTGGATCGCGCTGTTGAAGTACGCGCCGCCGACCACGGCCAGCCCGATGAAGAACATCAGCAGCAGGAACGCGATCGGCGCGGCCAGCGCGCCGTAGGTGTAGCCGGTCTTGGTGATCCAGTTCAGGTAGACGCGCAGGCCGACCGAGGACAGCAGGAACACGACCATGGCGAGCACCGCGCCGGGCAGCCCGCGGTGCCACGGCAGCTTCCGCGGCAGCGAGAGCTTGTACAGCGTGGTCAGCGCGAGGGTGATCATCGCGCCGAGTGCCGGGAAGTACAGCGCGCTCACCCACGACGTCACGGTCGGGCGCCAGGCGGCCGGGAAGAACTCCGGCAGCAGGTCCGGGCCGATCGCCAGCAGCGGCAGCCCGACGACCAGGATGACCAGGCCGCAGAGGTACAGCAGGAGTGCGAAGATCCGCTGCCAGACGTCGTTGCGGACGCCGTACTGGTCGTGCGCGACGGTGATCGCGTCGACGAACGACGACATCGCCGACGAACCCGCCCACAGCGAGATGAGGAAGCCGACCGAGACGATCTCGCCCTTGCCGACGGTGAGGATGCTGTTCACGGTCGGTTCGATGATGTCGTGGACCGCGTTCTGGCTGAAGACCGTCCGGCAGAAGCCGATGATCCGGTCGTGCACCGCGGTGACCACGTCCTGGCCGAACCACTCGCCGACGAAGCCCAGGCTGCCCAGCAGGCCGAGCAGCAGCGGCGGCAGGGACAGCGTCTGCCAGAAGGCCGCCTCCGCGGCCTCGGAGAAGACGTTGCCCTCCCACGCCTTGGCGAACGTGCGCGTGACGAGCCGCCACGGCCCCTTGCGGGCCACCTTCGTCGCTGCGGACGGCTGCACCTCACCCATGACGTGTCCAGCATGGTCCATCGGCCCGGATTTGGCTCGTCACACCCCCTGCGGCCGGGCGTGTCGGGGGACATCACCCGTGCCGGTGCCCGGAACTGTCGGACCCGGCCGGTAGACTCGTTCCAGTGCCCTCACCGCAGTCGCCGGCTGATCAATGCAGCTGAAGTCGGAACCACAGTGAGGGTTTTTGCATGTCACAGCCGCACGTCAAAGTACTTGAGCGAGGGGGAGGACCGGCGATGACGGAGACGCAGCTCGGGGCGCCTCCCGCGGAGAAGGACTCGACCGCGCGCCCGCTGCGGGCGTGGCAGCGGCGGGCACTCACCAAGTACCTGACGCGGAAGCCGAAGGACTTCCTCGCGGTGGCGACGCCGGGGGCCGGCAAGACGGTGTTCGGCCTGCGGATCGCCGCGGAGCTGCTCAGCGACCGCACGATCGAGGCGGTCACCATCGTCACCCCCACCGAGCACCTCAAGCACCAGTGGGCGGCCTCGGCCGCGGCGGCCGGCATCGCGATCGACTCGAACTTCCGCAACACCACCGGCGTCACCTCGTCGGACTACAACGGCGTCGCGCTGACGTACGCGCAGGTCGCGGCCCACCCGACCCTGCACCGGGTGCGCACGGAGAACCGCAAGACGCTGGTCATCCTCGACGAGATCCACCACGGCGGCGACGCGAAGAGCTGGGGCGACGCGATCCGCGAGGCCTTCACCCCGGCCGTGCGGCGCCTGTCGCTGACCGGGACGCCGTTCCGCTCCGACGACTCGGCCATCCCGTTCGTCACCTACGAGCCGGACGCGGGCGGCTTCCAGCGCAGCAAGGCCGACCACTCGTACGGCTACGCGGACGCGCTGGCCGACGGCGTGGTCCGGCCGGTCGTCTTCCTGGCGTATTCGGGCGAGGCCTCCTGGCGCACGAGCGCGGGTGAGGAGTTCACCGCCCGCCTCGGCGAGCCGCTGACGGCGGAGCAGAACGCCCGGGCGTGGCGCACGGCGCTCGACCCGTCCGGCGAGTGGATCCCGGCGGTCCTGCAGGCGGCGGACACCCGGCTGTCGCAGGTCCGCCAGAGCGTGCCGGACGCGGGCGGCCTGGTGATCGCGACGGACCAGGAGTCGGCGCGGGCGTACGCGAAGATCCTGGAGCGCCTTTCGGGCGAGACGCCGACGCTGGTGCTCTCGGACGACCCGAAGGCCTCGGGCCGGATCAAGGAGTTCTCCGAGACGAACGAGCGCTGGATCGTGGCGGTCCGGATGGTCTCGGAGGGCGTCGACGTCCCGCGGCTGGCGGTGGGCGTGTACGCGACGAGCGCGTCGACGCCGCTGTTCTTCGCCCAGGCGATCGGCCGGTACGTGCGGGCCCGCAAGAAGGGCGAGACGGCGAGCGTGTTCCTGCCGTCCGTGCCGGTGCTGCTGGAGCTGGCCAGCGAGCTGGAGGCCCAGCGCGACCACGTCCTCGGCAAGCCGCACCGGGAGAAGGAAGGCTGGGAGGACGAGCTCCTCGCCCAGGCCAACCGCACCGAGGACGAGCCGGGCGAGGAGGAGAAGGCGTTCACGTCGCTGGGTGCCTCGGCCGAGCTCGACCAGGTCATCTACGACGGCAACTCGTTCGGCACGGCGGTGTTCTCGGGCTCGGACGAGGAGCAGGAGTACCTGGGCCTGCCGGGGCTGCTGGAGCCGGATCAGGTGCGGGCGCTGCTGCGGAAGCGGCAGGAAGAGCAGGTCGCGGACGAGAAGCGCCGCAAGCCGGCCAAGGAGGCAACGCCGCCGGCGGCTCGGCCCCAGTCGGTCAGCGAGCGGCTCGGTGCGTTGCGCAAGGAGCTGAACGCGCTGGTGGGGATGTACCACCACCGGACGAAGAAGCCGCACGGCGCGATCCACAACGAGCTGCGGCGGGTTTGCGGCGGACCGGTGACGGCCATGGCGACGGTCGAGCAGCTGGAAGAGCGGATCGTGACGCTGCGGTCCTGGTAGGAGACCGGCCGGGGCCGGAGAGGGACGGGAGGCTGCGGAAGGCCGGGTCTGCGACGGCCCGAGACCGCCCGCGTTGTCGCCCATGAGGCTGAAGCTCGGCCATCACTGTCCGTTCCCTCCGCCTCGCCCGGAACCTGCCCCGCCCCCGTGACGGTCCGTACCCGGCAAACGGCCCCTCGCCTGCCCGTCCGGCCCCCGGCGGGTGGCCTCCCGGGCACCTCTACGCTCGAACTCCGCAAGTCGGCGACCAATTGCGCTGCCGGGTCGTGGATTCGCCACGGGTTGCGCTCGGTGCACACGACCGGCCTAACGTCACAGCTCGATGAAACCTGGATGTAACTAACCGTGAGTGCTGGCGATCACATCGTCAGCGGATCTACTCTTTCCGGGCGAGCTTCAGCCTGTGTTGCCGAACCGTGTCCAATTGGTGTCATTTAATCGATCCAGCTATCTTCCCCGCAGCCGCTCAGCGGCATATGTTGTCGCCCACAACATATGCGCGACGGTGCGCCGGGCCTCCCCGGATCGCCGCCTCGCTGGCCCGAAGCACACGCCGACGGCCGCTCGTCACCAATGCTTGGATCCGGAAGGAACGAGGATGCGCAGCAGAACCCTTACCCTCCTCGCCGCCACGGTGAGCGTCGGCCTGGTGCTGACCGCCTGCGGTACAAACAGTTCGAACAGCGGGGGCACGGGGAGCAACTCCGCTTCCTCGTCCGCCCCGGCCGCCGGTGGCGGTGCCAGCGGCAAGGTCGGCGTCATCCTGCCGGAGACCGCCAGCTCGGCCCGCTGGGAAGCCTTCGACAAGCCGATGCTGCAGGCCGCCCTCGCGGCGCAGGGCTTCGACGCCGACGTGCAGAACGCCCAGGGCGACGCCCAGAAGTTCGCCACCCTGGCCGACGGCTTCATCAGCTCCGGCGTCAAGGTCCTGATCATCGCCCCGGCCGACCCGGCCGTCGGTGCCGCGGTCGAGGCCAAGGCGAAGACCGCGGGCATCCCGGTCATCAACTACGACCGCCCGAGCCTCGGCGGCAGCGCCGAGTACTACGTCTCGTTCGACAACGAGAAGGTCGGCCAGCTGCAGGGCCAGGCCATGGCGGACGCGCTCAAGGACAAGGCGGGCGCGGGTGTCGTCCAGATCGAGGGCGCCCCGACCGACAACAACGCCACGCTGTTCACCAACGGCCAGGACTCCGTTCTCGAGCCGCTGTTCACCTCCGGCAAGCTGAAGCGGATCCAGAAGCAGCCGATCAACGACTGGGACAACCAGCTCGGCGGCACGACGTTCGAGCAGATCTTCACCGCCAACGCGGGCAAGGTCGACGGCGTCGTCGCGGCGAACGACGGCCTGGCCGGCGCGGTCATCAACATCCTCAAGAAGAACGGCCTCAACGGCAAGGTCCCGGTCACCGGCCAGGACGCCACCGCCGACGGCCTGATGGCGGTCATGCGCGGCGAGCAGTACATGACCGTGTTCAAGCCGATCAAGGAAGAGGCCGAGGCGAGCGCGAAGCTTGCGGCCGCACTGGCCAAGGGTGACAAGGCCGGGGCCGACGCGATCGCGACCGCCAAGCTGCACGACCCGAAGAACAACCGGGACATCAAGTCCGTGCTGCTGACCCCGACGACGGTCCTGGCGAAGGACATCAAGACCGTCGTGACCCAGGGCTACGTGAAGGCGACCGAGATCTGCGGTGGCGACCTCGCCGCCAAGTGTGCCTCGCTCGGCATCTCCGGCTGAGTTCCCGCATCACCCCTTGAACAGCCGGGCCGGGACGCGCACCCCGACGGCGCGTCCCGGCCCGGTCCCCACCCAGGAGAAAGCCATCCATGAGTGAGCCCATTCTCGAGATCAAGGGCCTGAACAAGAGCTTCGGGCCGGTCCACGTCCTCCACGACGTGGACTTCGACGTGCGGGCGGGCGAAGTGACCGCGCTGGTCGGCGACAACGGCGCCGGCAAGTCGACGCTCGTCAAGTGCATCGCCGGCATCCACCCGTACGACTCGGGGGCCGTGCGGTTCAACGGGCAGGACGCCCACATCCGCGGTCCGCGTGACGCCGCCGACCTCGGCATCGAGGTCGTCTACCAGGACCTCGCGCTCGCCGACAACCTCGACATCGTCCAGAACATGTTCCTCGGCCGTGAGCGCGGCAGTTCCTGGAAGCTCGACGAAGCCAGCATGGAGAAGGCCGCCCGCGAGACGCTGGCCTCCCTGTCGGTCCGGACCGTGAAGTCGGTCCGCACGCCGGTCTCCTCGCTGTCCGGTGGGCAGCGGCAGACCGTCGCCATCGCGAAGTCGGTGCTGTGGAACAGCAAGGTCGTCGTGCTCGACGAGCCGACCGCCGCCCTCGGCGTCGCGCAGACCCGGCAGGTGCTCGACCTGGTCCGCCGGCTGGCCGAGCAGGGCCTCGGGGTCGTGCTGATCAGCCACAACATGGCCGACGTGTTCGAGGTCGCCGACCGCATCGCCGTGCTCTACCTCGGCCGGCTCGTCGCCGAGGTGCACACGAAGGACGTCTCCCACGGCCAGGTCGTGGAGCTGATCACCGCGGGTCGCTCCGGTGACCTCGGCCTGGCCCGGCCCGAAGCCGTGGTCCTGTGAGCGGGAAGAAAGAACCGGAAATGACTGAAACCCCTGCCAAGCACGAGGTCGGCACCCCGGCCGCGGAAGCCCTCGCGCAGACCCAGAACCCGACCGGGGCGATCTCCGACTTCGGCATCGACACGACATCGATGTCAACCGGCGAAGCGATCCGCGACTACTTCGCCCGCCTGCGGGCCGGTGAACTGGGCGCGCTGCCGTCGCTGTTCGGCCTGCTCGTGCTCGTCATCCTGTTCAGCGCGCTGTCGGACAACTTCTTCACGCTGGCCAACATCGCCAACGTCTTCCCGCAGGGTGCGGGCGTGATCATCATCGCGATGGGCATCGTGTTCGTGCTGCTGCTCGGCGAGATCGACCTCGCCGCCGGTGTCGCGTCCGGTGTCGCGGCGTCGGTGACGGCCCTGCACTACGTCCACAACGGAAACCTGCTGGGCAACATGGGATCCGGCGTGTTCATCACGTTCATCGGGGTCCTGGCCGTGGCCATGCTGCTGTCGGCCTACCAGCGGATCTGGGCGGGCGCCGGGCTTTCGCTGGTCGGCCTGCTGCTCGTGGCGATCGGCGTCCCCGCCAACGCCTGGCTCGAGATCCTGCTGGCCATCTGCGTCGGCACCGCGATCGGCTGCATCACCGGCTTCCTCGTGTCGAAGATCGGCATGCCGTCCTTCGTCGTGACGCTGGCGCTGTTCATCGTGTGGCAGGGCGTCCTGCTGCAGTTCATCGGTGAGGGCGGCACCATCGGCATCAGCAACTCGGACGTCCTCTACAAGATCGCCAACGGCAACCTGAACATCCTGGGCAGCTGGATCTTCTTCCTCGTCGCCGCGGGCGGGTTCGCGGTGATCACGCTGACCAGCCACTTCAAGCGGCTCCAGCGGGGCCTGGTCGTCCAGCCGACGGCGCTGGTGATGGTCAAGGTCGGCGCGCTCGTCGTGCTGTCGGCGGTCGGCACCTGGCTGCTGACGATCAACCGCTCGCCGAACAAGGCGGTCGTCACGATCGAGGGCATCCCGTACGTCATCCCGATCATGCTGGTGCTGCTGGTCGCCGGGACCTACGTGCTCAACCGCACCAGGTACGGCCGGTACGTCTACGCGGTCGGCGGCAACAAGGAAGCCGCCCGCCGCGCCGGTATCGACGTGCCGAAGATCCGGGCGAGCGTGTTCGTCATCGGCTCGGCGGTCGCGGCCATCGGCGGCATCGTCGCCGCGTCGAAGGTCGGCTCGGTCAGCCCGCAGTCCGGTGGCCTCAACACGCTGCTGTTCGCGGTCGGTTCGGCCGTCATCGGCGGCACGTCGCTGTTCGGCGGCAAGGGCCGGGTGTCCGACGCCGTGGTCGGCGGGCTCGTGATCGCCGTCGTGATCAACGGCCTCGGCCTGCTCAAGCAGCCGGCCGCGGTGGTCAACATCATCACCGGTCTGGTCCTGCTGCTCGCCGCCACGGTCGACGCGCTGTCCCGGCGCCGCGCGGCTGCGTCGGCGCGCTGAACCAGCATGGAATGATCAAGCCCGTGTCCAGTTCACCCGTTGCTCGACCGGACGAGGTGCGCCGGCACAACCGCACGACCCTGCTCCGCCTGCTGCACGTCGGCGGGCCGAGCACCCGGGCGACCCTGGCCACCCAGCTGGGGCTCAACCGGAGCACGATCAAGACCCTCGTCGACGGGCTCGCCGAAGCCGGCGTCGTCGAGGAGAAGGTGCCGAGGCCGGGACGAGGGGCGGGCCGCCCCTCGCTCCTGGTCCTGCCCCAGCCGCACGCGGCGGTCGTGCTCGCGGTCGACCTGCAGGTCGAGCACGTCGCGATCGCCCTGGTCGGGCTGGGCGGCCAGATCCTGGGCCGCAACAGCTGGAACCTGCGGGGCCGGATGGGCCAGCCCGACGAAGTCATCACGCACGTCATCGAGTCGACGGCCATCCTGGCCGGCGACCTCGACGTGACCCCGGTGGCGGCCGGGGTGTCGGTGCCCGGCGTCGTCCGGCGGGCCGACGGGCACGTGCACGAGGCCCCGAACCTGCGCTGGACCGACGTCGCGCTCGGCGACCGGCTCGGCGCGGTGCTGCAGATCCCGATCCTGGTCGGCAACGACGCCGAGTTCGGCGCGGTCGCCGAGCACCTGCGCGGGGCGGCCCGCGGGGCGTCCGACATGGTGTACATCTCGGCGGACGTCGGGGTCGGCGGCGGCGTCATCGCGGAAGGCTCGGCCCTGCGCGGCGGCTCGGGTTACGTCGGCGAAATCGGGCACATGGTCATCCGGCCGGACGGGCGGCCGTGCTACTGCGGCAGCAGCGGCTGCTGGGAGACCGAGGTCGGCGAAGCGGCGTTGTGCCGGGCGCTCGGCCTGGCGGAGGACACTCCACGCGGCGCGATTCTGTTCGAGCTGCGCGAGCTGGGCCGCGACCCGGAGGCGGCGCTGACCCGGCTCGAAGAGTTCGCCGAGTGGCTGACGCTGGGGCTGATCAACGTCGTCAACCTGCTCGGGCCGCAGCTGGTGATCCTCGGCGACCTGCTGACGGTGCTGCCGGAGGCGGTGCTGCGGCACGTCGGCGCCGAGGTGCGCCGACGCAGCTTGGTGAGCCGGGCGGTCGGGGGCACGCGGATCGTCAGTTCGGCGCTGGGGGCCGACGGGAAGCTGCTCGGCGCCGCCGAAGTGGCGTTCGAAGTCGTGCTGGATTCTGTCTGATTTCCTGTCCGGTTTCGTGTCCGGAAACACCACTTATCGCGGCTGAACCGTGATTTCCGCCACGCAGCGAGCAGCGGCCTAACCAGAATAAGTCTCGATCTGCAAGATGCAGAAAGGCGGCCGGTGCCTGTGCGCACCGGCCGCCTTTCGGTCGTCTGTGGTTACCGCTGGATGTCGGCGGACAGTTCCTTGAGCTTGGCCTCGTGCTCGCGGGCGTGGTGCCCGCAGAAGAGCAGTTCGCCACCCGTACTGAGGATGGCTCGTACCTGAGCTGCTGCTCCGCACCGGTCACAGCGGTCGGTGGCGGTCAGTTCGGGGCGGGTGAGCGTCGGCGATGTCATGGGGGTCTCCCTCCGTCCCGGCACCGGTCGCCCGGTGCCATCGATCCAGCTACGCCCACTTCGGGACTGCTGCCGGGGGCGGCGATCGCCTCCGGCTCCGCGTGTTCGTGCTTCTACTGTTCCAGACGTTTCGCGGCTCGCAAGTGTTCCCGCGCCGGTGGGACCTGAGTCACGTCGATTTACCCCGGATGCCGTAACGCTGTCCCGCATTCCAGGAGACGATTACCCGGAGAGTTACATTTTCCGTGGTCAGGCAGGATGGGGCGGTGAGCACCGCAACTTCCCCGAGACGGCTTTCCGCGGTCCCCGCTCCGCTCTTGTTCGTTCTCAGCGGAATTTCGATGTACGCCGGAGCGGCGGTCGCGGTCGACCTTTTCGGCCACGCCACCCCGGCGGGGGTGGCGTGGCTCCGCTGCCTGGGCGCGGCGGTGGTCCTGCTGGCATGGCGCCGCCCGGGCCGCGCGGCCTGGCGCGGCCGCCGTCTGCTCCTGGCGATCGTGTTCGGCGTGGTGACGGCGGGCATGAACGTGCTGTTCTACGAGGCGATCGCCAGGCTGCCCCTGGGCACGGCGGTGGCGGTGGAGTTCGCGGGCCCGGTGCTGGTGGCGGCCCTGGGCTCCCGGACGGTGCGCGACGTCCTGGCCCTGGTCCTGGTGGCGGCCGGGGTGGCGGCGATCGCGGACGTCCGCCTCGGCGGAAGTTTCTGGGGAGTGACGTTCGCCCTGGCCGCGGCGGCGGCCTGGGCGGGCTACATCCTCCTGGGCAAGAGGGTGGCCACGGACGGCGACGGCATCGACAGCCTGGCGATCGGCTTCGCGGCGGGGACGATCGTGTTGTCCCCGCTGGCGCTGGGAACGGGCCCGGTGTGGTCCTCGCCACGGTTGCTGCTGCTGGGGATCGGGGTGGGGGTGCTGTCGACGGTGGTGCCGTACGCCCTGGACCAGGTGGTGTTGCGCCGCGTGGGCCAGGCCAGGTTCGCGACGCTGCTGGCGTTGCTCCCGGTGACGGCCGGCGTGATGGGGTTCGCGCTGCTGGGCCAGGTGCCGAGCCTGCCGGAGGCAGTGGGGACGCTGGCCGTGGTGGCGGGGGTGGCGTTGCGGAGCCGGGAAGGGGCGGGGGAGCGGGGGGTTGAGCCGCCGGGGTGAGGAAGCTCTCGGTTGTTGCCGGTGTCTTGAATGACTCATTCAGGACGTCGGAGGTCCTGAATGAGTCATTCAGGACGTTTCGACGCTGGCTGGCAGCGGCCGTGCCGCGTAGCCCTCATGTCGCGGGTGCCAGACCTGGACCGGATCGTGCTGGCTCGCGTCTCCCTCGCCCGGGATACTGAGCCCGGGCGGCAGGAAGCGGGTGGCCATGACCAAGGCGGCGTCGGCCGCGGCGAAGGACTTCGCCGCAGCCGGAGTGGGTGGGGTTCACCTGGCCTGGGCGGACAACAACGGCATTCCACGCTCGCGGATCGTGCCCGTCGCCGGGCTGGCCGATGCCGCCACGCGTGGCGTCGGCGCCACCTCGCTCTTCGCCGTCTTCGACAGCCATGACGCCATCACCTACGCGCACCCCGGCCTCGACACGCCGTCCGGGGACATCCGGCTCGTGCCCGTCGTCGAGCGGCTGCGGCGGCTCGCCGGGCAGCCCGCGCTCGCCTGGGCACCCGTGCGGCAGCTCACCCGCGACGGTGCTCCCTCGCCCTACTGCCAGCGCGCTGTCCTCGAAGCGCAGGTGGCCGAGGGCGCCCGGCGCGGGCTCGAATTCCGGGCCGGCTACGAACTGGAGTTCGCCGTCGCTCCGGCGGGCAGCCTCGACGTCCTGGCCGTTCCCGGGCACCCCGGGCCCGCCTACAGCCCGCACGCCCTCGTCGGGCTCGACGGCTTCATCGGGGCCCTCCTGCACGACTTCGCGGCCAACGGCCTGCAGATCGGCCAGCTCCACGCCGAGTACGGCGTCGCGCAGCTCGAGCTGTCGCTGGCCGTCACCGATCCCGTCTCCGCCGCCGACGACCAGTTGCTCGCCCGGCAGACCATCCACGCCGCCGCGCGGGTGCACGGCCTCGCCGTCAGCTTCGCGCCCATGATCGGCCTCGACGCTGCCGGCAACGGGTGGCACCTGCACACTTCGGTCCGCCGCGAGGGGCGCAACCTGCTCGACGGAGACGGGCAGCCGGAAGGGGACGGCGCCGGCTACGTCGCCGGGCTGCTGCGCGACCTGCCGGCCTTGACCGCGCTCACCGCGCCGAGCGTCCCCTCGACGCTGCGGCTGCGGCCCGGCTACTTCGCGGGTGCGTATGCGTTCTGGGGCGTCGAGAACCGGGAAGCGCCGCTGCGGTACGTCCCCGGTTCGGCGATGCTGGGTGCCGACCACGCGAACGTCGAGCTCAAGACGTCCGACGCCTCGGCCAACCCGTACCTCGCGCTGGCCGCGGTGCTCGCCGCCGGGATGGCCGGCATCGAGGACGCGCCCGCGCTGCCCGAGCCGATCGGCGAAGACCCGGGCAGCTGGACGGACGGAGAACGGGAGGCTCGCGGGGTGTGCCGGCTGCCGGCGAACTCCGCCGAACAGGACGCCGCGCTCGTGGCGTCGCCGCGGATCGCCGGTGTGCTCGGTGCCGAGCTGCTGGGCGCCTTCCGCGCCGTCCGGGCCTCCGACGCGGCGTGGGCGGCCGAACGCACGGCCGACGAGATCGTCGCCGCCCACCTTTGGCGCTACTGAGGGGACCGATGACTTCGGGGATCGACGGCGGGCAGCTCGACCTGTCCGGGGTGCGGTGGCTGCCGGGCGGGGCCCGGCTGGCCGCGGTCGCCCAGGCGGAACTACCCCAGAAGGACGGCTTGGCCGCCGCGTTCTGCGGGCTCGCCGCGCTGCGGGCCGCCGGGCTCGACGTGCCCGATCAGGACGCCGTCGCGGCGGCCGCCGGCACGGTCCGCGGTCCGGCCGTGCACCCGCCGGGCGAGCCGGGCCGTGGCGACTTCCGGCTGCCGCTGCCGGTCGTCGACGACCCGGCCGCGGCCGGCACCCGGGTTTCCGGGCTGGCGGCGGCCGTCGAGTCGCTGTCGCGGGGCGCTCTCGCGGCGGTGCCGGTGACGGGGGAGTGGACCACCGAGGCACTGTTCGACCTGCTCATCGGGCTGTGGGACGTCCCGCGCGTCGCGGTGCTCGCCCGGATCGACGGCGCCGAGCTCGGCGCCCACGACACCCCGGAACGCGCGCTGCTCGACTACCTCGATACCGGCGTCCCGCCACTGTGGACGTCCCGCTGGCGGCCGCCCGGCGGCCACTTCGTGCTCCTGGCGGGTATCCGCATCGGCGCCGAGGGCACCCTGCTGTCCGTTGTGGACACCTATCCGTCCCTCGGCGACGACGGCCGCCACGACCAGCCGGTCGAATGGGTGACGGCGGCGCTGACCGGGCTCGGCGTCCTCGTGGTCGTCGACGCCGATCAAGCCGCCGTGGTGCGCGCGGCGGCTCGCGCGGCCGGGCTCACTCCGTCCCTTTGGGACTGACCGGCGTCTTGGTCGCGAAGCGGGAGTGGCGGCGGCCGTAGGCGAAGTAGATGACCAGGCCGATCGCCAGCCACGCGGCGAACCGGATCCACGTCAGCACGTTCAGGTTGAGCATCAGGTACAGGCACGCCAGTGCGGCGACGATCGGGATCGCCGGCGTGAACGGCACCTTGAACGGCCGGTCGAGGTCGGGACGGCGGCGGCGTAGCACCGGGACCGCCACGGCCACGATGATCATCGCCGACAGCGCGCCGATGCTGACCATGTCGGCCAGCTCGGAAATCGGGATGAACGCGGCCAATACGGCGATCAGGGCGGCGCCGCCGACGGTCATCCGGTGCGGCGTGCCCCAGCGCGGGTGCGTGGTGCCGAGTGCCTTGGGCAACAGGCCGTCGCGGCCCATCGCGAACCCGATCCGCCCGATCGTGACCAGTTCGACCATCATCACCGACGTCAGCCCGGTGACCGCGCCGAGGGAGATCAGCGCGCCCACCCAGTGCTGGCCGACCCGGTCGAACGCAGCGGCCAGCGGCGCGCCGGTGTCGATTTCGGTGAACGGGACCATGCCGGTCAGCACGATCGAGACGCCGATGTAGAGCAGCGCGCACACGCCCAGCGCGCCGAGGATGCCGACGCGCAGGTCCTTGCGCGGGTTCAGCGTCTCTTCGCCGAGGTTCGCGAGCGCTTCGAACCCGGTGTAGGCGAAGAAGATCACGGCGGCCGCGGTGATCATGCCGGCGAGGCCGTAGACCGACTGTTCCAACCCCAGCGCCGCCTGGACCACCGGTTGCTCCAGCACCGTCGTGCCGGCTTCGGGCGCCTTCGCCGGCGGGATGAACGGCGTCAAGTTCGCGCCCTTGACGAAGAACAGCCCCACCGCGAGCACCAGCACGCAGACCGCGACCTTGACGCACACCAGCAGGTTGGTCAGCCAGGCCGACTCCTTGATGCCCAGCACGGCGACGACGGTCAGCACGGCGATGACGAGCACGGCGCCGACGTTGACCTTCGCGTCTTCGCCGAACCACTCAGGCGACAGCCCGAGCAGGTTCGCCAGGTACCCTGACCAGCCCCGCGACACCACAGCGGCGCCGAGCGCGAACTCCAGCAGCAGGTCCCAGCCGATGATCCAGGCGAACACCTCGCCGAGGGTGGCGAACGCGTAGGTGTAAGCGCTTCCCGCCGTCGGGACGCTGGAGGCGAGCTCGGCGTAACACAGCGCCGCGAGCCCGGCGACGACCGCGCCGAGCACGAACGACAGCGTCACGGCGGGCCCCGCGTGGGTCTTCGCCTCGACACCCGCCAAGGTGAAGATGCCGGTGCCGATGATGATCCCGACGCCGAACCCGATCAGATCGCGTCCGCGCAGCCGTCGTTTGAGCTCCCCGGAGTCCTGACGTTTCAGGACCTCGTCCACGTTCAGCGTTCGCCGCTCACCCATGAGGAGAAGTTAGAAGGTCATGGGCGCTCCCGCAGATCGGCGACGGAGTTTTCCCGGGTCAGGCCGTTTTCCTGGGCGAGGATCGCGGCCTGCACGCGGGAGCGCAGGTCGAGCTTGGCCAGCACCCGCGAGACGTGTGTCTTCACCGTCGTCTCGCCGATGTACAGCCGGGTGCCGATCTGGGCGTTGGACAGGCCCTCGCCCAGGCAGCCGAGCACCTCGCGTTCGCGCTCGGTGAGGTCGCCGAGGCCCTGGGGCGCCGACGCCGGATCCTGGCCGGCCGCGGCGAAGGCGGTGATCACCCGCCGGGTGATCTGCGGGGCGAGTACGCCTTCGCCGGCCGCGACCAGCTTCACGGCTTCGATCAGCCGCGGTGCTTCGACGGACTTGATCAGGAACCCGGCGGCGCCCGCCTGCAGCGTGCCGTCCACGTACTCGTCGAGGTCGAACGTGGTCAGCACGAGCACCTGCGTGAGCCCTTCGGCGACCAGCTGCCGGGTGGCGGCGATGCCGTCGGTGCCCGGCATCCGGATGTCCATCAGCGTGACGTCCGGACGGAGGGCGCGTGCCTGCCGCACGGCGGCGGCACCGTCGGCGGCCTCGCCCACGACCTTGATGCCTTCGGCGTTGTCGAGGATGGTCGCGAGGCCGAACCGGATGGCTTCGTGGTCGTCGGCGATGAGAACGGTGACGGTCATCGCTGATCTCTCACCGGGAGTTCCGCGCGGACCAGCCAGCCGTCGTCGGCCGGCCCCGCGGTCAGCGTGCCGCCGACGGCGTCCGCGCGTTCGCGCATGTTGATCAGGCCGGCGCCGTCGGCGGGCTCGGTGTCGGCGTGGAAGACGTCGTTGCGGACCTGGACCGCCAGGACGTCGTCGAGGTAGCGGACGTCGACGTCGACCCGGCCGCCGGGCGCGTGCTTGGCCGCGTTCGTCAGCGCCTCCTGCGCGATCCGGTACGCGGTCAGGTCGACCGCCGTCGGCAACACCACGTCCACAGTGGACCCGAAGGACACGTCCAGTCCGCTCGCCCGCGCCGAATTTACCAATTTGAGCAGGTCCACGAGCCGGGGTGGAGCGGTCGTTTCCGC
This sequence comes from Amycolatopsis sp. lyj-109, assembly GCF_046548995.1. Classification (NCBI taxonomy): domain Bacteria; kingdom Bacillati; phylum Actinomycetota; class Actinomycetes; order Pseudonocardiales; family Pseudonocardiaceae; genus Amycolatopsis; species Amycolatopsis sp. lyj-109. The sequence continues at coordinate 258,820 of NZ_JAJPWR010000008.1, read as the reverse complement.
CGTTCCGCTGTCCGCTTTGAGCAGCCCGATCATCGCGCGCATCTCCTCCAGGGCGCTCACGCTGTTCTCCCGCACCGACTGCAGGACCGTTTTCGCCAGCTTCGGGTCCGGCAACGACAGCGCCGCCTCCGACTGGATCGCGATGGCCGAGAGGTGCCCGGCGATCACGTCGTGCAGGTCGCGCGCCATCCGCCCGCGTTCGGCGGCGACCGCGGCCCGGCGGTCCAGTTCCGCGATCTTCGCCAGCTGTGCCGCGTTCGCCCGCTCGGTTTCGGCGATGTCGCGCTGCTGCCGGACGTTCGCCGCCCACCACACCGGCGTGAGGACGAACGGCAGCACGGCCACGGCGGCCAGCACCGCCGCGCGCCACTCCTGCGCGAACAGCAGCACCCCGGCGAGCACGGCCACCACCGAGAACCCGGCTAGGCCGATCATCACCCGGCTCGTGCGCCGGGAGCCGTACAGCGTCGCCGCGTAAAGGAAGTCGGTGTAGATGACCAGCACCGGCAGCGACGCGCCGAGCCAGAGGTCCACCGCGAGCATCCCCGTCGCCAGGACCAGCGCGGCCGGCACCCGCCGGCGGAGCAGTTCGAGCCCGCACAAGGCGGTCAGCTCCAGCAGCCGCACCCACAGCGGCGCGTGGTCGTACGCCGACACGAGCCGGTGGACGCCGGTCACGTAGACGAGGAGCCCGATCAGCCAGGTGGCCAGCGCGATCAGGGCGTCCTGCTGCCACACCGGGAGTGAACGCAGACGCGGGATGGACATGTGACCATCCCAGCACACGGGGTGACGGGTGCGCGTCCTACTAAGTGATGACCCCCGGTCGTGCTTTCCGCCGACGCGCCCGGGCCGGCCTCCGGGCGAACCTGGAGACGTGGACGAGATCGGCAAGTTCTTCGCGGAGAACCCGATGGCCGCCGTCATCGCGGCGGGCGAGATCGGGTTCTGGGTGCTCATCGCGGCGGGCCTCGCGGTGCGCTACCTGCTGCGGGCCCGGCGGACGTCGGCGGTACTGCTCGCCTTGGTGCCGCTGATCGACGTGGTGGTGCTGGTGGCCACGGTGGCCGACCTGAGCGGCGGTGCACGGGCGAACTTCACGCACGGTCTGGCGGCGGTGTACCTCGGCTTCAGCGTGGTGTTCGGGCCGAGCATGGTCCGCTGGGCCGACGTGCGGTTCGCGCAGCGCTTCGCCGGCGGCCCGGCGCCACCGCCGAAGCGACGTGGCGCGCGTCACGAGTGGCGTGAGTTCTTCAAGTGCCTGCTGGCCTGCGGGCTCGCGGCGGCGGCCCTGCTGGCGGCGATCTGCGCGATCGGCGAGCCGGAGCAGGTGGCGCCGCTGTGGGGCTGGTTCCCGCGGCTGGGCGTGGTTTCGGCGATCTGGCTGGCCACCGGACCGGTGTGGGAGGAGCTGTTCGGCAGGAGAGAGGAGGTGCGGCGGTGATCGAGCTGCTCGGGATCCTGCTGGTCGTGCAAGGCGGGGGTGGGCTGCTCAACCGGCTGCTGGGTGCGCGGTCGCCCAGCTGGTTTGTCCAGCTGCACGTGTTGCCGCCGTCGCTGCATGTCGCGGCCAGCGTGGTGATGGTGCTCGGCGGGGTGGTGGTGCTGGCCGGGGTGCGGAAGCGCCGGAGGTGAGGGATGTCGCCCAGGGGTGGCCGGGGCCGGGAAGGAGGGAGGGGAGCGATTGAGGATCGCTCGGGCAGGGGCCGGTGAGAGGTTCCGCCGGGCCGGGTGTGGTCCGGCGGAGGCCGGGAGGCCGTGCAAGCTGCGGCTGGACGGCCCTCCACCCGGCCGGCCGCAGCCGGGACGGCCGTCGGGAGTGACGTCGGCCGTGCAGATGGCGGGAACGGCCTGGCACCGGAATGCTGGTCCCGTGCCCGATGAGATCCCCGCCCGCAGTGCCCTGCACGAGCTCGCCGACCTTCACGGGGTCGCCACCCGGTACCAGAATGCCGACCGGGTCTGGGTCGACGTGGACGACGACGTCGTCGTCGCCATCCTCGGACAGTTCGGTGTCGACGCCACCGGCGACCAGGCCATCGCCGCCGCTCTGAGCGCCGCGCGGGAGGCTCCTGCCGCGCTGCCGGCGACCATCGTCGTGCGGGAGGGCACCGGCAAAGCGCTGGGCGTCGAGGCCGAGGTCGTCCTCGAAGACGGGACGCGGCGGCGGGCCGATGGCCGGCTGCCCGCGGACCTGCCGCTCGGGTGGCACCGGGTGGTCACCGCCCATCAGGACGTCGTGCTCGTCGTCGTGCCGGCGAAGCTGCCGCGGGTGCGGCCCGCCTGGGGGTGGATGCTGCAGCTCTACGCCCTGCACTCGGCCGGCTCGTGGGGCATCGGCGACTACGCCGACCTCGCCACCTTCGCCGCCCGGTCGGCCGCGGAACTGGATGCCGGCGTCCTGCTGGTGAACCCGGTTCAGGCCATCAGCCCGGCACACCCGATCGAACGGTCGCCGTACTCGCCCGCGAGCCGGCGGTTCGCCAACCCCGTCTACCTGCGGGTCACCGCCACCGAGACGTTCGAGCAGTCCGACGCCGCCACCCAGGCGGCCGTCGAGTCCCTGGCCCCGGACCGCGAAGGCGAGCTGATCGACTACGACGCCGTCTGGACCGCCAAGCGGGCCGCGCTCGAGCTGCTGTGGCCGCACCGCGTCGAAGAGGTGCCCGAGGACGGCGATCTGCTGGACTTCGCCCTCTTCTGCGCCCTCGCCGAGCAGCACGGCGGGGACTGGCGGGACTGGCCCGACGACCTGCGGGACCCGGCCGGGCCTGCGACGGCGAAGGCGCGTGAAGAGCTGAAGGAGCGCGTCGCCTTCCATGCGTGGCTTCAGCACCTCTGCCGGGTCCAGCTGGAAGCGGCGCGAACAGCCGCGCGGGAGGCCGGGATGACCGTCGGGATCGTGCACGACCTGCCGGTCGGGGTGCACCCCGGTGGGGCCGACACCTGGGCCGTCCGGGACGTCTTCGCCGCCGACGTGCGGGTCGGCGCTCCGCCCGACGCCTTCAACCAGCAGGGGCAGGACTGGAACCTGCCGCCGTGGCGGCCGGACAAGCTGGCCGAGGCCGGGTACGCGCCGTTCCGGGACGTCATCCGGGGCGTCCTGCGCTTCGCCGACGGCATCCGCGTCGACCACATCGCCGGTCTGTGGCGGCTCTGGTGGATCCCGCCGGGCGAGCCGGCGCACCGCGGCACGTACGTCCACTACGACGCCGAAGCGATGGTCGGTGTGCTCGCGCTCGAAGCGCACCGGGCCGGGGCCGTCGTCGTGGGGGAGGACCTCGGCACCGTCGAGGAGGTCGTCACCGACACCATGCACGAACGGGGGATGCTCAGCTCGGCCGTGCTGTGGTTCGAGCGCGACTGGGACGCACCCGGCCAGCCGTTCACCCCGCCCCGGAGCTGGGACCCGGACGCCATGGCGAGCATCTCCACGCACGATCTGCCGACCGTCGCGGGCTGGCTGAAGAGCGAACACGTCCGGGTCCGGGCCGAACTGGGTCTGCTGGACCGCGGGGTCGAGGCCGAAGAAGAAGCGGCCGCCGCCGAACGCAAGGCGCTGCTGGAACTCGTTGCGCGCGAAGGGATCGCGGACGACGACCCGGTTGTCGCGCTGCACAGTCTCCTCGCGCGAGCCGCGTCGCGGCTCGTGCTGACCTCGCCGGCCGACGTCGCGGGGCAAGTGCGGCAGCCGAATCTGCCCGGAACCGTCGACCAGTACCCTAACTGGCGGATTCGCCTGTCCGTCAGCGTAGACGGCTTCTTCACCGCGAAGGGGGTCCGCGCCGCGGTCGCACCGCTGGCGGCGGCCCGGCCGCTGCCCCGGTAACGACGGTAGCGACGGTAACGACCACCCCGTCGCGCGCGACCCCCGGTGATACGCCACCGGCACGACTCAAGCTCGAGGAGAGACCCAGTGCGGCCCTGGCCCGGAACGCCCTACCCGCTCGGCGCCACCTACGACGGAGTCGGGACGAACTTCGCCCTGTTCTCCGAGGTGGCCGAGCGCGTCGAACTGTGCCTGTTCGACGCCGAGGGCAAGGAGACGCGGTACGCGCTCGAAGAGGTCGACGGCTTCGTCCACCACGGCTACCTGCTCAACGTCGGCCCGGGGCAGCGCTACGGGTTCCGCGTGCACGGCCCGTACGACCCGAAGCGCGGCCTCCGCTGCAACCCGAACAAGCTGCTCATCGACCCGTACGCGAAGGCCGTCTCGCACGGCGTGAAGTGGGACGACTCGCTGTTCGGCTACAAGTTCGACAACCCGGACGAGCGCAACGACGACGACTCCGCCGGCCACGTGCCGTACTCGCTCGTCGCGAACCCGTTCTTCGACTGGGGCAACGACCGGCAGCCGAAGCGGCCGTACAACGAGACGGTCATCTACGAGGCCCACGTCAAGGGCATGACCGTGCACCACCCGTTCGTGCCCGAAGCGCTGCGGGGCACGTACGCCGGTCTCGCGCACCCCGCCGTCGTCGAGCACCTGCAGAAGCTCGGCGTGACCGCGGTGGAACTGCTGCCGGTGCACCAGTTCGTCACCGACCACGGCCTCGACGGGAAGGGCCTGACGAACTACTGGGGGTACAACACGATCGGGTACTTCGCGCCCCACGACTCCTACGCCGCGATGCCCGGCGAGGGCGGCCAGGTCCAGGAGTTCAAGGGCATGGTAAAAGCCCTTCACGAGGCCGGGATCGAAGTCATCCTCGACGTGGTTTACAACCACACCGCCGAGGGCAACCACCTCGGGCCGACCCTGTCGATGCGCGGCATCGACAACGAGGCCTACTACCGCCTGGTCGAGGGGGAACCCGAGTACTACATGGACTACACCGGCACCGGGAACTCGCTGAACGTGCGCAACCCGCACACCCTGCAGCTGATCATGGACTCGCTGCGCTACTGGGTGACGGAGATGCACGTCGACGGCTTCCGGTTCGACCTCGCCTCGGCGCTGGCGCGCGAGTTCTACGACGTCGACCGGCTGTCGACGTTCTTCGACCTGGTGCAGCAGGACCCGATCGTCAGCCAGGTGAAGCTGATCGCCGAACCGTGGGACGTCGGGCCCGGTGGCTACCAGGTCGGGAACTTCCCGCCGTTGTGGACGGAGTGGAACGGGCAGTTCCGCGACACCGTCCGGGACTTCTGGCGCGGTGAGCCCTCGACGCTGGGGGAGTTCGCGAGCCGGATCACCGGGTCGTCGGACCTCTACCAGGACGACGGCCGCCGCCCGTTCGCGTCGATCAACTTCGTCACCGCGCACGACGGCTTCACGCTGCGGGACCTGGTGTCCTACAACGAGAAGCACAACGAGGCCAACGGAGAGGACAGCCGCGACGGCGCCGACGACAACCGGTCGTGGAACTGCGGCGTCGAGGGCGACACCGACGACGCCGAGGTGCTGACGCTGCGCGCGCGGCAGCAGCGGAACATGCTGGCCACCCTGATGCTGTCCCAGGGCGTGCCGATGATCCTGCACGGCGACGAGTTCGGCCGCACCCAGCAGGGCAACAACAACGTCTACTGCCAGGACTCCGCACTGTCCTGGATGGACTGGGAACTGGCCAAGGAGAACGCGGACCTGGTCAAGTTCACCGGCGGGCTGGGCGCGTTCCGGCGACGGCACCCGGTGTTCCGCCGCCGCCGGTTCTTCCAGGGCGGGCCGGTCGGCAAGGGCGACAAGCTCGGCGACATCGCCTGGTTCACCCCGGCCGGTGCGGAGATGACCGAGCAGAACTGGGACGACGGCTTCGGCAAGGCGGTCGTCGTCTTCCTCAACGGCAAGGCGATCCCCGACCTCGACCCGCGCGGGATGCACGTCGAGGACGACTCGTTCCTGCTCGCCTTCAACGCCCACTACGAGGACATCGACACCACGCTCCCGGGCAACGGCTACGGGGAGAGCTGGACCGTCGTGATCGACACCGCGACCGGCGAGGTGGAACCCGCCGACGCGAAGCCGATCGAAGGCGGCGGCCGGCTCGCCCTGCCCGCCCGGTCCCTGATCGTGCTGCAACGGACGGAGACGGAATCCGCATGACGGTGCCGGAGTCGACCTACCGGGTGCAGCTGCGCCCGGAGTTCACCTTCGCCGACGCGGCCGGCATCGCCGGCTACCTGCGCGACCTCGGCATCGGCGCGCTGTACGCGTCGCCGGTGCTGGACGCGACGCCGGGCTCGACGCACGGCTACGACGTCGTCGACCCGACGCGCGCGCGGCCCGCGCTCGGCGGGGAGGCGGCGCGCCAGGAGCTCTGCGCGCTGCTGAAGGAGCTCGGGCTGGGCCTGGTGGTCGACATCGTGCCGAACCACATGTCGGTCGAGGTGCCGAAGGCGAACCGCTGGTGGTGGGACGTGCTGAAGCACGGCCAGGGCTCCGAGTACGCGTCCTTCTACGACATCGACTGGGACCGTGGCCCGCTCCTGCTGCCGGTCCTCGGCGACGACGACGCAGTCGGGGAACTGACGGTCGAGGGCGACGAACTGGTCTACCACGACCACCGCTTCCCGATCGCCCCCGGCACGGAAACCGGGACGCCGCAAGAGATCCACGAGCGCCAGCACTATCGCCTGATCGGCTGGCGCCGCGGCAACGCCGAGCTGAACTACCGCCGGTTCTTCGACATCACGAACCTGGCGGCGGTCCGCGTCGAAGACCCGAAGGTGTTCGCCGAGACGCACGGCGAGGTGCTGCGCTGGGTCGCCGACGGCGACGTCACCGGCCTGCGCGTCGACCACCCGGACGGCCTCGCCGACCCCGGCGGCTACTTCCGGCGGCTGCGGGAGAACGCGCCGGACGCGTGGATCGTGGCCGAGAAGATCCTGCACCCGGGCGAGCCGCTGCCGCAGAGCTGGCCGGTCGACGGCACCACCGGCTACGACGCCCTGCGCGAGATCGCCGGTGTCTTCGTCGACCCGGCGGGTGAGCCCGGCTTCACCGCGCTGGCGAACGAGCTGGGCGTGAAGACCGGCTACCACCGCGTCGAGGCCGAGGCCCGGCGCCTGGTCACCGACCGCATCCTGGTCGCCGAGGTCCGGCGGATCGCCGCGCAGCTGCGGGACGTCGACCCCGAAGCCGCGCGGCAGGCGGTCGCCGAGACCATGATCGCCTTCCCCGTCTACCGCTCCTACCTCCCGGAGGGGGCGGCGCACTGGGCGGCCGCGATCGACGGGGCCCGCCGCGCCCGGCCCGACCTCGCCGAGCCGCTGATGATGCTCGACGCCGTCATGCGCAAGAACCCGGACAGCGAGCTGGCCACCCGGCTCCAGCAGACCTCCGGCATGGTCGTGGCGAAGGGCACCGAGGACACGACCTTCTACCGCTACACGCGCTTCGCCGCGCTCAACGAGGTCGGCGGCAACCCGGACCGCTTCGGCCTGGACGTCGAGGAGTTCCACCGGCTGGCCGCCGGGCGCGAGGCCGGCTACCCGGCCGCGATGACGACGCTGACCACGCACGACACCAAGCGCTCCGAGGACACCCGCGCCCGGATGGCGGTGCTGGCCGAAGTGCCCGGTGAGTTCGCCCAGGCCGTCCGGCGGTGGACCGCGCGGCGGGGGATCGACGAGCCGTCGCTGAACCTGCTGGCCTGGCAGACCCTGGTCGCGACCTGGCCGATCGAGCCGCCGCGGCTGCGGTACTACCTGGACAAGGCGGCCAAGGAAGCCAAGCTCCGGACCAGCTGGACCGACCACGACGAGGCCTTCGAAGCCGACGTCGCCGCCTGGCCCGACGACGTCATGAACGACGCCGAACTGGCCGCGGACGTCGAGGCGTTCGTCCGGCGCATCGAGGGGCCCGGCTACGCGAACTCCCTCGGCCAGAAGCTCGTCCAGCTCACCGCGCCCGGCATTCCGGACGTCTACCAGGGCACCGAGTTGTGGGACTTCTCGCTGGTCGACCCGGACAACCGCCGCCCGGTCGACTACGTCGTGCGCCGCGAGATCCTGGCTCGGATCACCGACGGCGAGCTGCCGGAGATCGACGCCTCGGGCGCGGCGAAGCTGCTGGTCACGCACAAGGCGCTGAAGCTTCGCCAGGAGCACCCCGCCCTGTTCCGCGGCTACCGGCCGCTGCGGGCCGAGGGGGCGGCCGCCAAGCACGTCCTCGCCTACACGCGCAGCCCGGACCTCGCGGTGGCGGTCACCCGGCTGCCCGTCGGCCTCGAAGCCGGCGGCGGCTGGCACGACACCATGCTGCCGCTGCCCGACGGCACCTGGACCGACGTCCTGACCGGTCGCGATGCCGCTTCGGACGTCGCCATCCTGTTCGACCGCTACCCCGTCGCGTTGCTGGTGCGAGGAGACGCATGAAGTTCAGCGTGTGGGCCCCGGCGGCCCGCCGGGTCCGCGTGAGCGTCGACGAAGGCGTGCACGAGATGTCCGCGGGCGACGGCGGCTGGTGGCACGCCGACGCCGAGGGCATCAACTACGCCTTCCGCATCGACGACGACGAGAAGCCGCTGCCCGACCCGCGGTCGCGCTGGCAGCCGCACGGCGTCCACAGCGAGTCGCGCGTCTACGACCACGGCGAGTTCGAGTGGACCGACGACGCCTGGACCGGGCGCCAGCTGCCCGGCGCCGTCCTCTACGAACTCCACATCGGCACGTTCACCGAGGGCGGCACCTTCGACGCGGCCATCGAGCGGCTCGACCACCTCGTCGACCTCGGTATCACGCACGTCGAGCTGCTGCCGGTCAACGCCTTCGACGGCACCGCGGGCTGGGGCTACGACGGCGTGCTCTGGGGCGCGGTCCACCAGCCCTACGGCGGCCCGGACGGGCTCAAGCGGTTCGTGAACGCGGCCCACGCGCGCGGCCTGGCCGTCGTGCTCGACGTCGTCTACAACCACCTCGGGCCGTCGGGGGCCTACCTCGGCAAGTTCGGGCCGTACTTCGCCGGCCAGAACGACTGGGGGCCGGGCCTCAACCTCGACGGCCCCGGCTCCGACGAGGTCCGCCGGTACGTGCTCGACAACGCGCTGAGCTGGCTGCGCGACTTCCACATCGACGCGCTGCGCCTCGACGCCGTGCACGCGCTGCTCGACCGGCGGGCCGTCCACCTGCTCGAACAGCTCGCCACCGAGGTCGAGGCGCTGTCGGCGGCGCTGAACCGGCCGCTGACCCTGATCGCCGAGTCCGACCTCAACGACCCGCGGCTCGTCACCCCTCGCGAGCGCGGCGGCTACGGCCTGCACGCCCAGTGGTCGGACGACCTGCACCACGTCCTGCACGTCAAGCTGACCGGCGAGACGACGGGGTACTACACCGACTTCGCCGCGCCCGACGCCCTGGAGCGGGTGCTGCGCGAGGTGTTCTTCCACGCGAACACCTGGTCGTCCTTCCGGGAGCGGACCCACGGCCGCCCGGTCGACACGCGGACCGTGCCCGGGCACCGGTTCCTCGGCTACCTGCAGAACCACGACCAGATCGGCAACCGCGCGACCGGCGACCGGCTGTCCGCGACGGTCGCGCCGGGCCGGCTCGCCTGCGGGGCCGCGATCCTGTTCTGCTCGCCGTACACGCCGATGGTGTTCATGGGGGAGGAGTGGGCGGCGAGCACGCCGTGGCAGTTCTTCGCGTCCTTCCCGGACCCGGAGCTGGCCGAGGCCGTCCGCACGGGCCGCCGTCGCGAGTTCTCCCGGCACGGCTGGGGCGAATCGGACGTGCCCGACCCGATGGACCCGGCCACGGTCGAACGTTCGCGGCTCGACTGGGCGGAGCCGGCGCGGCCCGGTCACCGGGAGATGCTGGAGCTCTACCGCGGGTTGATCCGGCTGCGCCGCGACCGGCCCGAGCTGGCCGACCCGTGGGTCGCAAACCTGCGGGTCGACTCCTCGCCGGACGGGTCCTGGCTCGTGCTGCACCGCGGCGCGCTGCGGCTGGCCGTCAACTTCGGGCCCGGCCCGGTGACGCTGCCGCTCGGCGCCACGGCGACGCGGCTACTGGCCTGGGCCGAGGCCACGGTGGACGGTGGCGCCGCGCACCTGCCCCCGGACACGTTCGTCCTCGCCGACACGACCCCCTGATCTTCGTGAAGGCCACCTTGAGGAAGTTAAACTTCCTCAAGGTGGCCTTCACGAAGGTCGGGAACTCCCACCCTGACGGCGGTTGCCTCCGAGCAACTCGTCTGTAATGCCGCGCACGGACGGCGGGAGATCTGGGACGATTCAGGAATGGCCACACGACCCTCCGCCGACCACGTCCTCGCCGGTCGCCCCTTCCCGCTCGGAGCACACCCCGAGGCCGGTGGAGTGCGGTTCGCGATCACGTCCGCCGTCGCGGACGCCGTCGACCTGTGCCTGATCGACGCCGACGGGTCGGAACGCCGGATCGCGCTCACCGAGCGCACCTTCGGCGTCTGGCACGGCCTGGTGCCCGGGGTGACGCCGGGGCAGCGGTACGGCTACCGGATCCACGGCCCGTACGACCCGGCCCGCGGCCTGCGCTGCAACCCGCACAAGCTGCTCCTCGACCCGTACGCCCGGCAGATCACCGGCGGGCTCACCGACCTGGCCGCGGCCCAGGGCTTCACCGGCGACCCGGAGCGCGGGCCGATGTCCACTGTGGACTCCCTGGGCAGCGTGCCGCTGTCGGTGGTCACCTCGCCCGGCGGGCCGGACACCGGGACCAAGCCGGAGGTGCCGTTCGAGGAGGCGGTGGTCTACGAACTGCACGTCAAGGGGTTCACCCAGCAGCACCCGTTCATCCCGGAGGCACTGCGCGGCACCTACCTCGGCCTGGCTCACCCGGTCGCGATCGAGTACCTGACCCGGCTCGGCATCACGTCGGTGGAGCTGCTGCCGGTGCACTCGTTCCTCGACGAGCCGTCGCTGATCAGCGCCGGGCGGCACAACTACTGGGGTTACTCGCCGCTCGGCTTCTTCGCCCCGCACGCCGCCTACGCCAGCGAACCGGGCCACGAGGTCGAGGAGTTCCGGCTGATGGTCGCCGCCCTGCACGCGGCCGGCATCGAGGTGATCCTCGACGTCGTGTTCAACCACACCTGCGAGGGCGGGCCGGACGGGCCGACGCTGAGCTTCCGCGGGCTGAACGCGCCGGTGTACTACCTGCACACCGACCGCGGGCACATGGCCGACATCACCGGCTGCGGCAACACCCTCGAAGCGGGCTCGCCGACCGTCGTCCGGCTGGTGACCGACTCACTGCGGTACTGGAATCAGGAGATGGGCGTCGACGGCTTCCGGTTCGACCTCGCCAGCACGCTCGGGCGGCCGCGCGGCGGCGCGTTCGACGACGCGTCGACCCTGCTCACCGCGATCACCGTCGACCCGGTGCTCTCGCGCTGCAAGCTGATCGCCGAGCCGTGGGACGCGACCGGCGAGGGCTACCGCGTCGGCGGCTTCGGCGCCCAGTGGGCCGAGTGGAACGGCCGCTACCGCGACACCGTGCGTGACTTCTGGCGCGGCGCGACCGGCGTCCGCGACCTCGCCTACCGGCTGTCCGGTTCGTCCGACCTGTACGATCACAACCTGCGTCGGCCGTGGCAGTCGATCAACTTCGTCACCGCGCACGACGGCTTCACGCTGCGGGACCTGGTGTCCTACAACGAAAAGCACAACGAGGCCAACGGCGAGGACAACCGCGACGGCGGCAACGACAACCGCTCGTGGAACCACGGCGCCGAGGGTGACACGGCCGACCCGGCGATCCGGGACCTGCGGGCCCGGCAGGTCCGCAACATGTTCGCCACGCTGCTGCTGTCCACCGGCACGCCGATGCTGACGGCCGGCGACGAGTTCTGGCGGACCCAGCGCGGCAACAACAACGCGTACTGCCTCGACGACGAAACGTCCTGGTTCGACTGGACGCCGGACGACCCCGAGGCCGAGGCCATGCTCGCGTTCGCCCGCCGGGTCGTGCGGCTGCGCGCGAACAGCCCGGCGCTGCGGCAGCCGGAGTTCTTCGAAGGCCGCACGACGCCGACCGGCAAGCCGGACCTGGTCTGGTTCCGCCCGGACGGCGAGGAGTTCGGCGAGACCGACTGGTTCGAGGACCGGCACACGCTCGGCATGTGGATCGACGGCTCGAACAGCCAGGCCCGCAACCGCGACGGCGAGCTGGTGCCCGACCACTCGTGGCTGCTGTGGCTGCACGCCGGCGACGGACCGGCCGACGTCGTCCTGCCCGGACGTGAATACGGCGAAACGTTCAAGCCGACCCTCGACACGAGCACCGCGGACGGCAGCCCGGCGAACCCGGGCGCACTCGAAGCCAAGAGCCGCGTGACCCTCCAGTCCCGCTCCCTGCTCCTGCTGCGCGCCCCCCGCCTGGCGGCGGAACCCCACCCCGAACCCTACTGACCCGTACCCCCGGCCCAAGAGGGGCACTTTCACGTGAAAGTGCCCCTCCCCGGTGGGAGTCGTCCGTTCGGGTACGGGTGTTGGCCGTTCGGGTTCGCGTGTCGGCCGGGTGGGGCCGCGGGCCGGGGAAGCGGCGGGTCGTAACCTGGCGGACACGTGGCCGGAACTCGTTGCGCCGAAAGCGTTTCAGTTGATCCGCTTTGGGTACAGGGATAGAGAACCCTGCCTCGTGGGCGCTTGATCGAGTCAGGCAGACTGACGCCGTCTGCGTCCAACCGACACATCGAGGGGCGTTGCCCATGACCGGCCGGCTCGGCATCGACGACGTCTCCCCCAGCGTGAGCTGCGGCCGGTATCCGGCCAAAGCCGTTGTGGGGGAACACATCCCGGTCTTCGCGACCGTCTGGCGCGAGGGTCACGACGCCGTCGCGGCCACCGTCGCGTGGCGCGGCCCGGAAGACCGGCTCACGCGCCAGACGCGGATGGTGCCGCGCGGCCCCGACCACCCGGACGAGTTCGCCGCGGTGATCGCCCCGGACACCACCGGCCTGTGGACGTTCCGGATCGACGCGTGGGGCGACCCCTGGGCGACGTGGGAGCACGCCGTCGAGGTGAAGGTCGCCGCCGGGCAGGGACCCGAGGACCTCGCCAACGACCTCGAGAACGGTGCCCGGCTGATCGAGCGCGTCTCGCGCCGCCCCGACCGCCGGGGCGAGAAAGCGCTCCTGATCGGCGCGGTGAAGGCCCTGCGCGACGAGGAGCGCAGCCTCGCCGAGCGCGTCGGGCCCGCGCTTTCGCCCGAGATCCGCCAGGTCATGCACGAGTTCCCGGTGCGGGAGCTGATCACCAAGGGCAAGCCGCGCAAGATCTGGGTCGACCGCCGCCGCGCCGCGTACGGCTCCTGGTACGAGCTGTTCCCCCGCTCCACCGGCGGGCTCGACGCCGAGGGCAAGCCGGTGCACGGCACCTTCGCCACCGCCGCGACCGCCCTCGACCGGGTCGCGAAAATGGGCTTCGACGTCGTCTACCTTCCGCCGGTTCACCCGATCGGGCGAGTCAACCGCAAGGGGCCCAACAACACGCTCGACGCCAAGCCGGAGGACGTCGGCTCGCCGTGGGCGATCGGCGCCGACGAGGGCGGGCACGACGCCATCCACCCCGACCTCGGCACCTTCGAGGACTTCGACACCTTCGTCGCGCGGGCCGGCGAGCTCGGCATGGAGGTGGCCCTCGACTTCGCGTTGCAGGCCGCGCCCGACCACCCGTGGGTCCTGAAGCACCCCGAGTTCTTCACGACCCGCCCGGACGGCTCGATCGCGTACGCGGAGAACCCGCCGAAGAAGTACCAGGACATCTACCCGATCAACTTCGACAACGACCCCAAGGCCGTCTACGAAGAGATGCTGCGGGTCGTCACCGTCTGGGTCGACCACGGGGTGAAGATCTTCCGGGTCGACAACCCGCACACCAAGCCGCCGGATTTCTGGGCCTGGCTGATCCAGTCGGTCAAGGACGCCCACCCGGACGTGCTGTTCCTGGCCGAGGCGTTCACCCGCCCGGCGCGCCTGTGGGGCCTGGCCCGGCTCGGCTTCACCCAGAGCTACACGTACTTCACCTGGCGCACCGGCAAGCAGGAACTGATCGACTTCGCGATCGACCTGCGGGAACACTGGCACGAGGGCCGCCCGAACCTGTTCGTCAACACCCCGGACATCCTCCACGAGTCGCTGCAGCGCGGCGGCCCGGGCATGTTCGCGCTGCGGGCCGCGCTGGCGGCGACGATCTCGCCGACGTGGGGCGTCTACTCCGGGTACGAGCTGTTCGAACACGTCCCGGTCCGCGAGGGCAGCGAGGAGTACCTCGACTCCGAGAAGTACCAACTGCGCCCGCGCGACTTCGAACGCGCGCTCGCCGAAGGGCGTTCGCTGGAGCCGTGGCTGGCGAAGCTGAACGCCGTCCGCCGCGCGCACCCGGCGCTGCAGCAGATGCGCACCCTGCACTTCCACCACATCGACAACGACGCGCTGCTGGCCTATTCCAAACAGGACCCGGCCACCGGCGACACCGTGGTCACGGTCGTCACCCTCGACCCGTACGGGATCCAAGAGGGCACCCTGTGGCTCGACACCGCGGCGCTCGGCTTCGAAGCGCACGAACGGCTCATCGCCCACGACGAGGTCACCGGCGACACCTGGGACTGGGGCCCGGCGAACTACGTCCGGCTCGAACCCTGGCGGGCGGTGGCGCACGTGGTCTCGGTGAGACGCCGGCTGGCCGGCTGAGGTGGAAGGACAGGGACTCGAGGGACGAGGTGGAATTCATGGCGGATGAGGTCCGGCCCGACGCGCGCCGCGACGCGGCGGCAGCCGCACTGGGGCTGGAGGGCGTGCCGCACACCGGCGAGGCGATGACCGCGGACGGCATGCTGGTGGAACCCCAGGCCGGGGACTTCCGGTCGGCGCAGCAGGCGCCGAGCAACCCGGAGTGGTTCAAGGGCGCGGTGTTCTACGAAGTGCTGGTGCGCGCGTTCGCCGACTCCAACGGCGACGGCACCGGTGACCTGCGCGGCCTGGCCGGGAGATTGGACTACCTGGCCTGGCTGGGCATCGACTGCCTGTGGCTGCCGCCGTTCTACGCCTCGCCGCTGCGTGACGGCGGGTACGACATCAGTGACTTCCGCGCGGTGCTGCCGGAGTTCGGCAGCGTCGAGGACTTCGTCTTCCTGCTCAACGAAGCGCACCGGCGCGGCATCCGGGTCATCACCGACCTGGTCCTCAACCACACCTCGGACGCGCACCCGTGGTTCCAGCAGTCCCGCAGCGACCCCGACGGGCCCTACGGCGACTACTACGTGTGGAGCGACGACGACTCGCGCTACGCCGACGCCCGGATCATCTTCGTCGACACGGAAACGTCGAACTGGACGTACGACCCGGTGCGCGGCCAGTTCTACTGGCACCGGTTCTTCTCCCACCAGCCCGACCTGAACTTCGAGAACGTCGACGTCCAGAACGCGATGATCGACACCCTGCGGTTCTGGCTGGACCTGGGCATCGACGGGTTCCGCCTGGACGCCGTGCCGTACCTGTTCGAGCAGGAGGGCACCAACTGCGAGAACCTGCCGCGCACGCACGAGTTCCTCAAGCGCTGCCGCAAGGTCGTCGACGACGAGTACCCGGGCCGGATCCTGCTGGCCGAGGCCAACCAGTGGCCCTCCGACGTCGTCGAGTACTTCGGCGACCCGGCGGTCGGCGGCGACGAGTGCCACATGGCGTTCCACTTCCCGCTGATGCCGCGGATCTTCATGGCGGTGCGGCGCGAATCGCGGTTCCCGATCTCGGAGATCATGACCCAGACCCCGGAGATCCCCAGCGGCAGCCAGTGGGGCATCTTCCTGCGCAACCACGACGAGCTGACCCTCGAGATGGTCACCGACGACGAGCGCGACTACATGTACGCGGAGTACGCCAAGGACCCGCGGATGAAGGCCAACATCGGCATCCGCCGGAGGCTCGCCCCGCTGCTGGACAACGACCGCAACCAGCAGGAGCTCTTCACCGCGATGCTGCTGTCGCTGCCGGGCTCGCCCGTTTTGTACTACGGTGACGAGATCGGCATGGGAGACAACATCTGGCTCGGCGACCGCGACGCGGTGCGCACCCCCATGCAGTGGACCCCGGACCGCAACGCCGGGTTCTCCTCCTGCGACCCGGGCCGGATCTACCTGCCGGTGATCATGGACCCGGTGTACGGCTACCAGGGCCTGAACGTCGAGGCGCAGTCGAACAACGCGTCGTCGCTGCTCAACTGGACCCGGCGGATGATCGAGGTGCGCAAGGAGCACCACGCCTTCGCCGAAGGCGAGTTCATCGACCTGGGCGGGTCCAATCCGAGCGTGCTGGCCTACAAGCGACAGTGGCGGCGCCCGGACGGCGGCGAAGACGTCGTGCTCTGCGTGAACAACCTCTCCCGGTTCCCGCAGCCGGTGGAGCTGGATCTGTCCGCGCACCGCGGGTGCACGCCGGTGGAGCTCACCGGCGGCGTGCGGTTCCCCAGCATCGGGGACCTGTCGTACCTGCTGACGCTGCCCGGGCACGGCTTCTACTGGTTCCAGCTGACGAGCCCGGGAGACGAAGGCGAAGCGAGGTGAGTCCCTTGTCCGACCCGCGAGAGCTGGTCGACGAACTGACCGGCGACCTGAAGCGCTGGCTGCCGGAACAGCGGTGGTTCGCCGGCAAGGACCGGCCGGTGACCGGCGTCCGCACGCTCGGCGTGACCGAGCTGGTGTCCGGCGATCCGCAGCTGCTGCATGTCGTCGTCGAGGTCGCCCAGGACGACCGGCGCGAGCCCTACCAGCTGCTGGTGGGCCGGCGGACGCACCCGCCGGAGATCGCCTCGACCAGCTGGATCGGGGCGGTCGGTGACCTCAACGCCTACGAGGCGTCCGGCGATCTGGACGTCACCGGCGTGCTGCTGGACCTGATGGCCCGCGAGGACCAGGTCGGGTCGCTGGTCTTCGAGCACGAGCCCGGCGTGGAGCTGGAGACCGGCCTGCGGGCGCGGCCGATCACGTCGGAGCAGAGCAACACGTCCCTGGTCTACAGCGGGCAGTACATCCTCAAGCTGTTCCGGAAGCTGTCGCCGGGCAAGAACAAGGACCTGCTGCTGCACCGCGCGCTGCAGGGGGTGGGCAGCAAGCACATCGCGCCGGTGCTCGGCTCGATCACCGGCGACCTGGACGGCGAGCCGACCACGGTCGGCATGCTGCAGCAGTTCGTCTCGGACGCGGTCGACGGCTGGGCGATGGCCACCACCAGCGTCCGCGACCTGATGGCGGCGCCGGAACTGCACGCCGGGGAGGTCGGCGGCGACTTCGCGGGCGAGGCCGAGCGGCTCGGGCGCGCCGTCGCCGAGGTGCACGCGGACCTGGCCGAGGCCCTGGGCACCGAGCCGGTCGACGCCGACGAGCTGGAACGCTCGGCGAAGGCGATGCTCGAGCGGCTCGACACGATCGCCGCGCGGGTGCCGGAGCTGGCCCAGCACGCCCCGAAGCTGCGGGCGGCGTTCGAGAAGCTGAGCACGCTGCCCACCGGTTCGGTGACCATGCAGTACATCCACGGCGACCTGCACCTCGGTCAGGTGCTGCGGACGGTCGGCGGCTGGCTGCTGATCGACTTCGAGGGCGAGCCCGCGGCCCCGGTCGAGGAACGCCACGCGCTCCGCTCGCCGTTGCGTGACGTGGCGGGCATGCTGAGGTCGTTCGACTACGCGGCCCAGCAGATGCTGGTCGGCCAGCCGGACGAGCCGGCGCTGGCCGAGCGCGCCCACGAATGGTCGGAGCGCAACCGGGCGGCATTCTGCGAGGGCTACGCCGCGATCGCGGCGGACCCCCGGGAACAGGGCGAGCTGCTGCGCGCTTTCGAACTGGACAAGGCGGTCTACGAGGTGGGTTACGAGCACGCGAACCGGCCGGACTGGCTGGGCGTGCCGCTCGCCTCGATCGCCCGGATCACTAGCGGAGGGACGACATCGTGAACGCGGCTCCCGAAGGCCTCCCGGCCGCGGCCCCGCCGGCCGCGGACATCGACCGGCTGCTCGCCGGGTCCCACCACGACCCGCACTCGGTGCTGGGCGTGCACGCGGTCGGCACCGGCTTCGCCGCCCGGGCGCTGCTGCCCGGCGCGAAGGGCGTCACGCTCTGCGCGGGCTCGAACCGCTACCCGATGGAGCCGGTGATCGACGCGCTGTTCGCCGTCGCCGTGCCCGAGCACCCCGGCGACTACCGGCTGGAGATCGAGTACGACGGGCACACCGTCGTCGCCGACGACCCGTACCGCTGGCTGCCCACGGTGGGCGAGCTGGACCTGCACCTGATCGGCGAGGGACGGCACGAGCGGCTCTGGGAAGCGCTCGGCGCGCACCTCCGGTCCTACGAGACCCCGAACGGGGTCGTCGAGGGGACGTCGTTCGCGGTCTGGGCGCCGAACGCCCGCGGCATCCGCGTGATCGGCGACTTCAACGGCTGGGACGGGCGGGGGCACCCGATGCGCTCGCTCGGCTCCTCCGGGGTCTGGGAGCTGTTCGCGCCCGGCGTCGGCGTCGGCAGCTGCTACAAGTTCCGGATCCTCGGCGCGGACGGCAACTGGCACGAAAAGGCCGACCCGATGGCGTTCGCCACCGAGCAGCCGCCCGCGACCGCGTCGGTCGTCACCAGCTCGGCGTACCTGTGGGACGACGACGAGTGGGTGGCCACCCGGGAAGCGACCCAGTGGGCCGCGGCGCCGATGAGCGTCTACGAGGTCCACCTCGGTTCGTGGCGGCCCGGCCTGGACTACCGGGAGCTGGCCGACCAGCTGGGCGACTACCTCGTCGAAACCGGGTTCACGCACGTCGAGCTGCTGCCGGTGTCGGAGCACCCGTTCGGCGGCTCGTGGGGCTACCAGGTGACGTCGTACTACGCGCCGACGTCCCGCTTCGGCTCGCCGGACGACTTCCGCTACTTCGTCGACCGCCTGCACCAGCGGGGGATCGGCGTGCTCGTGGACTGGGTGCCGGCGCACTTCCCGAAGGACAGCTGGGCACTGGCGAAGTTCGACGGCACCGCGCTGTACGAGCACGCGGACCCGCGCCGCGGCGAGCAGCCCGACTGGGGCACGCTCGTGTTCGACTTCGGCCGCAACGAGGTCCGCAACTTCCTGGTCGCCAACGCGCTGTACTGGCTCGACGAGTTCCACCTCGACGGCCTGCGCGTGGACGCCGTCGCGTCGATGCTGTACCTCGACTACTCCCGCAAGGACGGGGAGTGGCTGCCCAACCAGTACGGCGGGCGGGAAAACCTCGACGCGGTGCGGTTCCTGCAGGAGCTCAACGCGACCGTCTACAAGCGACACCCGGGTGTCGTGATGGTGGCCGAGGAGTCGACGGCGTGGCCGGGTGTCACGCGTCCGACGCACCTCGGCGGGCTCGGGTTCGGCTTCAAGTGGAACATGGGCTGGATGCACGACACGCTCCGGTACTTCTCGCACGAGCCGATTCACCGGGCTTACCACCACAACGAGATGACGTTCTCGCTGGTGTACGCGTGGAGCGAGAACTTCATGCTGCCGCTGTCGCACGACGAAGTGGTGCACGGCAAGGGATCGCTGTGGGGCCGGATGCCGGGTGATGCCTGGAACAAGGCGGCCGGCCTGCGGTCGCTGCTGGCGTTCATGTGGGCGCACCCGGGCAAGCAGCTGCTGTTCATGGGCGGCGAGTTCGGGCAGCCGGGGGAGTGGTCGGAGCAGCGGTCGCTGGACTGGCACCTGATGGACGAGCCGCTGCACCTCGGCGTCTGGGAACTGCTGCGGTCGCTGAACACGGTGTACCGGTCGTCGCCGGCGCTCTACAGCCAGGACACCTCCCCGGACGGCTTCGCCTGGATCGACGCGAACGACTCGAGCGGCAACGTGCTGAGCTTCCTCCGCATCGGTGCCGACGGCTCGCGGCTGGCTTGCGTGGCCAACTTCGCCGGGGTCCCGCACCACGACTACCGCGTCGGCCTGCCTTCGGCGGGTCGCTGGCTGGAGGTCGTCAACACCGACGCCGAGGCCTACGGCGGATCCGGGGTCGGCAACTTGGGCGCGGTGGAGGCGACGGAGGAGCCGTGGCACGGCCAGCCGGCCTCCGCGGTCCTTCAGCTCCCCCCGTCCGGAGTCCTCTGGCTCGTCGAAGAAACCCCACCGGCCCCGGATCTCCCGTGACCCGCCGCCAAGGAGGGCACTTTCACGTGAAAGTGCCCTCCCTGGTGCCGAAGGGAGGCCGCTGGGCTTCCCGCGGGCTTACCATCGGGGGATGGACGGCTCCGGTGGCGTCCTCGCGAACCTGATTCTCTTCGCCGTGGTGTGCCTCGCTCCCACGGTGCTGTTCTGGTGCGCGCTGCGCGTGCCGAAGCTGGTCGAACGGATCCGCGAGAAACGCACGTCGCCGCAGCCGGAAGGTCCGCCGATCGAACGCGTCGCCGCGGACCTGCGGCGGGTGCACCGGCTGCTCGCCGGCTACCCGTCGGGGACGCCGGCCGCGCGCCGGCTCGGCACCCGGCAGGCGTACGACGAACTCCTCACCGTGGCCTGCCGCCAGATCGGCGTCCCGCACCGGCTCGGGGAACTGCCCGAGGGCATGGACCGGGAGATCGAACGCCTGCGCGTCGAGCAGTCGCTACGGGAGCGCGGGCTGGCCGTGCCCTGACTTGTACCGGTCGTGTACGCGCGGCGGGCACGCTGCCGCCATGCGATTCCTGATCGGCTTCGTGGCGCTGCTCCTGCTCGGCCTCACCTCGACGGCTCAGGCGGCGGCGAACTTCCCCCGGCTGGACGCGGCGACCGTCGACGGCTTCCGGCTCACCGCGGGGGACACCTTCACCGCCTACGGCGCCCGGATCGCCGCCCTGGACGCGAAACTCCCGCCGCGGGGCCTCGGCTCGCTGCTCGCCGACACCAACCGGAAGGCCCGTCCGCTCTGCCACGGCACCTACCTGGCCACGGCGCTGAAGCCCGCGGGCTTCTGCTGGGAGAACGCAAACGACGACCAGACCAACGACTGGATCCCGCAGGGCCTCACCGGCTCGGGCGACGCGGACCCGGCGACCGGAACCGTGGGCGGCAAGCGCGTCGTCGCGACGTCGTGGCACACCCCGGGCGACACGATGGTCCGTTTGTCCTTTGTGGACGCGAACGGGCTCGGCTACCGGCACGTCCTGCTGGTGGAACCGACCTCCGGCACGGACTTCCGGGTCGTCACCGGCCACGGGCACGGCCTGACCTGGGTCGGCAACCGCCTGTTCGTGGCGACCACCGGCGGCCTGATCCGCGTCTTCGACACGACGCACTTCTGGAAGGTCGACGCCGGCGCGGGGACGGTCGGCCTGGGCACCGGCGGCAAGTACCATGCGGCGTTCTACGACTACGCGATGCCGCAGATCGGCGCGTACTGGTACCCGGGCGGCGGCGCGTGCACGACGGCGACCGACGTGCGTCCCTGCCTGTCGACGTTGTCGTTCGACCACACCGATTCGACGTTCGTGACGGCCGAGCACGTCCCGTCCGCGGCGGGCGGCCGGATCCTGCGCTGGCCGTTCGACGCGGCCTCGGGCGGGCTCAAGACGTCGTCCGACGGACTGGTCCACGCGGTGGCGGGCTTCTCGTCGCCGGTGTGGGGAATGCAGGGAGCGGTGTCGCGAGACGGCTACTTCGTGCTGACGGGCGTCTGTCCGGAATACGCGGGAGTGGCGGGCGATCACCCGTCGTGCCTGCACGGCGGCGTCGGCGGCGCGTCGACGTCGAGGCTGGCCGGGCAGGCACCGGTGAACAGCCAGAACCTGTCCTACTGGCCGGCCACGGGCGAACTGTGGCTGATCAACGAGCAGCTGCGGGACCGCGTGGTCGTGCACGTCCCGTGGACGACGCTCACCGGACGGCCCTGAACAACGGAAACCCCGCCACCGTGAGCCGGTGGCGGGGTTTCCGTAACGAACAATCTCAGTCCAGGTAGTCGCGCAGGACCTGGGACCGCGACGGGTGACGCAGCTTCGACATCGTCTTCGACTCGATCTGCCGGATGCGCTCCCGGGTCACCCCGTACACCTGGCCGATCTCGTCGAGCGTGCGCGGCTGGCCGTCCGTGAGGCCGAAGCGCAGCCGGACCACGCCCGCCTCGCGCTCGGACAGCGTCTGCAGCACCGACTGGAGCTGGTCCTGCAGCAGCGTGAACGACACCGCGTCCACCGCGACGACCGCTTCGGAGTCCTCGATGAAGTCACCGAGTTGCGAGTCGCCCTCGTCGCCGATCGTCTGGTCGAGCGAGATCGGCTCACGCGCGTACTGCTGGATCTCCAGGACCTTCTCCGGGGAGATGTCCATTTCCTTCGCGAGCTCCTCGGGCGTCGGCTCGCGGCCGAGGTCCTGCAGGAGTTCGCGCTGTATGCGGCCGAGCTTGTTGATGACCTCGACCATGTGCACCGGGATGCGGATGGTGCGGGCCTGGTCGGCCATCGCGCGGGTGATCGCCTGGCGGATCCACCACGTGGCGTACGTCGAGAACTTGTAGCCCTTGGTGTAGTCGAACTTCTCCACCGCGCGGATCAGGCCGAGGTTGCCCTCCTGGATCAGGTCCAGGAACGCCATGCCACGACCGGTGTAGCGCTTGGCCAGCGAGACCACGAGCCGGAGGTTCGCTTCCAGCAGGTGGTTCTTGGCGCGCTCGCCGTCACGCACGATCCACTTGAGATCGCGGCGCATCTGGGTGACGAGCTTCTCGCCCTCCTCCTCGGCGGTGCGCACCCGCTCGGCGGCGTAGAGCCCGGCCTCGATCCGCTTGGCCAGCTCCACCTCCTCCTCCGCGTTCAGCAGCGCGACCTTGCCGATCTGCTTGAGGTAGGCACGCACGGAGTCGGCGGACGCGGTGAGCTCGGCGTCCTTGCGCGCCTGGCGCAGCGCCTCGGACTCCTCCTCGTCCCAGACGAAGTCCGGGTTGTCGCTCTTGGCCGCGGCCTTGTCGGCCGCCGCCCCGCGACGCCGCTGAGCCGGGGTCTCCTCGTCCGACTCCTCGTCGTCATCGTCGTCGTCGGCCGAGTCGGCGTCCGGTTCTTCGGTGACCGTCTCGTCGACGACGTCGACCTCGACCTCTTCCAGGTCCGACAGGTCGGGCGTACCCAGTTCGTCTTCCTCGAGCTCGGGACCGTCGGGCTCGCCGTCTTCGGTCTTCGCGCCCTTGGTGGCGGGCTTCTTCGCCGGAGCCTTCTTCGCCGGGGCCTTCTTGGCCGTGGTGGTCTTGCGGGCCGCAGGCTTCGCCGTCCCGGTGGCTGCCTCTTCGGCCGGCTCGCCGGCTGCGGTCGCTGTCTTCGTCCCGCCTCGGGTTGCGGTTCTTGCGGCTGCCACTTACGCCCTTTCGCAGCGGTCGATCACGACGAGCAACGGCCTGGGGCCACTGCTGCCTCACATTCGGGGATCACGCCTCGGCCTGCGGTTTTGACCTCCGCAGCCGTGGGCCGTGTTCCATTGTAACGACGGTACGCGCATGCGGTGCGAAGCGATCACCCTCAGCGCCGAATCAGTGCTCGATGCCCTCCGTCGCGGCGGCCGCGGCGCCGACGATCCCGGCGTTGTTCTGCAGGCTCGCCACCAGCACCGGAGTGCGGATGTCCAGCAGCGGCACCCATTTCTCGGCCTTCTTGCTGACCCCGCCGCCGACGATGAACAGGTCGGGCCAGATCAGGTTCTCCAGCACGGTCAGGTAACGGTGCACGCGCTTGGCCCATTCGGGGTAGGAGAGCCCCTCGTTGTCCTTCACCGAAGCGGCCGCGCGCTTCTCGGCGTCGTGGCCGTCGATCTCGAGGTGGCCGAATTCGGTGTTGGGGACGAGCTTGCCGTCCTGGAACACCGCGCTGCCGATGCCGGTGCCGAAGGTGAGCAGCGCGGTCACGCCCTTGCGCGCGACCGGGTCGCCGAAGCGGATCTCGGCCATGCCCGCCGCGTCGGCGTCGTTGAGCATCGCGATCTGATCGACGCTGCGGCCGAGCCGCTTGGCGAACAGCGCGTCGGCGTCGGTGCCGATCCACTGCTTGTCGATGTTGGCGGCGGTGTGCGCGACGCCCTTCTTGACGACCGCGGGCAGCGTGACGCCGACCGGGCCGTCCCAGCCCGCCTGCGTGACGACGTCGTGCACGACGTCCGCCACCGCCGACGGCGTGGACGGCTTCGGCGTCTCGATCCGGATCCGGTCGCCGATGAGCTGGCCGGAGTCCAGGTCGACCAAGGCGCCCTTGATCCCGCTGCCGCCGATGTCGATGCCGAAACCTCGGCGGGTCGCCTCCACCACGGACGTGGTCCCTTCTCGCACGATTCAGAAGCCTGCCTCGGAGACTTTAACCGGATGTGGTGACATGTCGGACGTGGGAGTTGACGAGACGTTGCTGAAAAGCGTCGCGGTGCAGGTCGCGACGGAAGCCGCCGCATTGGTCCGCGAGGCCTGGACGGGTATGGCGGAGGGCCGGTCGGTGGCCGTGGGCACCAAGTCCGGGGCCACCGACGTGGTGACCGCGGTGGACCACGAGTCCGAACGCCTGGTGCGGGATCGGCTGGCGGCGCTGCGGCCGGGCGAGCCGGTGCTGGGCGAGGAAGGCGGTGGTGCCGCGGGCGACGGCGTCACGTGGGTGGTCGACCCGATCGACGGGACGGTCAACTTCCTCTACGGGCTGCCGTGGTTCGCGGTCTCGGTGGCCGCGCAGGTCGGCGGCGAGTCGGTGGCCGGAGCGGTGGTCGAGCCGGCGAGCGGCCGGGTGTGGTCGGCGGCCCGCGGGCAAGGCGCGTACCTCGACGGACGGCGGCTGGCGGTGTCGGCGCCGGAGCGTTTGGAGGTGACGCTGGTCGGAACCGGTTTCGCGTATTCGCGCGAGCGGCGGACGCGGCAGTCGCGGTTCGCGGCGGAGCTGCTGGGGCAGGTCCGGGACATCCGCCGCAACGGGGCGGCGTCGCTGGACCTGTGCGCGGTGGCGGCGGGCTGGCTGGACGCGTACGTGGAGCACGGCCTCAACCGCTGGGACTGGGCGGCGGGGGCACTGATCGCGGCCGAGGCGGGCGCGGAGGTGTCGCTCCCGGGGACGGCGCCGGAGCTGGGCGCGGACGCGACGTACGCGGCGGCGCCGTCGATCGCGGACCCGCTGCGGAAGGTGCTGACCGACTGCGGGGCGGCGGAGGTCTGAGCGGTCCGGCTGACTCGCGAGCCGGCCCCCTTCGCGCGGGTCCGGAGGGTCTTGAATGACTCATTCAGGACGTCCGAGGTCCTGAATGAGTCATTCAAGACCTTCGGCGACCAGAACTGTCGGTGCCCTCCGGTAGCGTGGAAATCGGGGGGCGCCCCCGCGGCCGGGTGTTCGGCGCAGGGTCAGCAGGCCGCGTCGCGGGCCGAGGCCAGCAGCGTCTGGTCCACCACCGGTGCCTTCGCGCCCGCCGACTGCTCGTTGCCGCCGCCACCCTGGTGCGCCTTGGACCAGTCCGCGAGCTGCGTGATGATCTGCCGCGCCTCGGCACGCGGCCGCAGGTCGCCGAAGAGGGTGCCCGTCACCACGTCGACACTCGCGTCCTTGCGGTTGTCCTGGACCAGCTCGGCGCACGGCACCACCAGGCTGAGCGTCCGGGCCGCGGTGACGCCGTTCTCGCCGAAGCGGATCTGGCCGCGGCACTTGGCCTCGCGGTTCTCGTACGCCGGGTCGTTGGCCGGTTCGGCGGCGCTGGTGAAGCCGAGCTCGCGCAGCGCCGTGGTGGTGATGCCGCCCTGGCCGCGGCTGCCCGAGGCGTTGAGGACCCGGTAGGCGACCTTGTCCGGCGGGATGGGCGCGCGGTCGTCGAGCGCGTTGTGGGGCAGGGTGCTGAACGTGACGCCCGGCGGCGGGCTCGCGGGCGGGTCGCACTTGACGGCCTCGTCGACGTCACCCTTGCCGATGGCGGCGTTCACCCAGACGACGATCGCGCCCACGGCGAGCACGCCGATGACGATCAGCGCCGGCAGCGGCTTGTGCTTGCGATACGGCCGCGTCCCACGGTCCCCGATGCCGTTCCCCGACGCCACCTGCCCGTCCCTTCCCGAACACCGAAACCGGCCGTGCGTACCGGGCACCGCCGAGGCCGATCAGCCTAGGCGCTGCGACCGGCTCGCGTCGTCCCGGGTCACCCCGTGGGTTCCCGTGTCCTGCCTGCGGTACCGGGCCCCAGCCGGACCGATCCCCGTGGCAGCGATCGCACCACGCCGGGGTCGGCGGGGGCAAGCGGACAGAGGTCGCGCGTGAAGTTCTCCACCTGCGGGCAACCCCAACGGACGACAACGCGTCTTACCTGCAGGTTCCCCCTGTCGGGTGACGATTCCCCGGCAATGTCTGACTCGTTGCAGAACCCGGACAGCGGTGAGCTACCCTTCCCGGGCTCCGGCCGCAGGAAGAGGCCCGAAAAGAAGAGACCTCGGTCACTTCGGCCGTCGGGCACAAACAGGGGCCCTGGAACGTTGACCAGCGGCACGGCGGACTTCCGGGCGCATCCGGGAGTCCGGGAAATCGACTACACAAGCTGATCGCAGGGGTGAGGGACACATGGCTACCGACTACGACGCTCCGCGCCGCAGCGAAGCCGACGAGCTGGCCGAAGACTCGTTGGAGGAGCTCAAGGCCCGGCGGAACGAGAACCAGTCCGGCGTCGTCGACGTCGACGAGGACGCGACCGCCGAGAACTTCGAGCTGCCGGGTGCCGACCTCTCCGGGCTTTCCGGTGAGGACATGACCGTGAAGGTGGTGCCGAAGCAGGCGGACGAATTCACCTGCTCCGTGTGCTTCCTGGTGCACCACCGCAGCCGGCTGGCCGAGGACAACGGCGGACGCCTGATCTGCCGCGACTGCGCCTGAGAAGCGCAGAGGGGTTCTCGGACACAGGGGACGAACAGACGCGACGGAGAGCCTCGAGGACACTGCCCGACCGGCAGTGAGGGGGAGGCTCGAAGCGCGCTGGGGACAAGGGGGCCGGCCGGCAGGCCGGCCCCCTTCCCATGTCCGGGCGCCGGGCTTCAGCCGGCTTTGAGCAGCTCGGCGACCTTTTCCGGGTGCCGGGTGCTGAACAGCCAGTACGGCGTCGGGTCGTTCGCGTCGGTGAGGTGCACCTTCACGACCGGGCCGACCCAGCCGCGGTGCAGCACGTAGGCGGCCGGGTCGCCGTCGCGCCCCAGGGCCTTGCGCTTGGCTTCCTTGTCGAAGACCTCCACCTCGCCGGCGAACCGCAGCGGCAGGTGGGCGTCGCCGACCCACAGTTCCGGCTCGTCACCGCCGGTGATCCGGACCTTCGACCGGCCCAGCGACAGCAGCAGCGCCACGACGACCGGCAACGCGATCACGTACGGCAGCCACGCCCGGATCCCCGGGTACCCGAGGTCGATCTCGGCCGCGAGCAGGACCGCCCCCAGCACCGGCAGCGGCCAGCCCCACCACGGGACGTAGAGCCGTTCGGAGTGCTGCACCGCGGCGTTCGCGGCCGTCTTCGCTGATTCACCCACGGGTAGAGAGTAATCTCGCCGCCCGTGTCCAGCGTTCAGGTACTCCTCTCCCGGCTCGATCCGGATGTCCCGCTGCCCGCCTACGCCCGACCGGGCGACGCGGGCGCCGATCTCGTCACCACCTCGGATATCGTGCTCGGACCCGGGGAACGCGGTGTCGTCGGCACCGGCGTCGCGATCGCGCTCCCGCCCGGGTACGCGGGGTTCGTCCACCCTCGGTCCGGTCTGGCCGCCCGGGCCGGCCTCTCCGTGGTGAACACCCCGGGGACGATCGACTCGGGCTACCGCGGCGAGATCAAGGTCTGCCTGATCAACCACGACCCGGTGCATCCGCTGGAGCTGACGCGCGGCGACCGCATCGCCCAGCTGGTCGTGCAGCGGGTCGAGCACGCCGAGTTCGTCGAGGTCGACCGGCTCGACGCGACCGAGCGGGGCGACGGAGGCTACGGCTCCACGGGTGGACACGCCACACTGGGAGCACCGGCGCTCGCCGCGAGCGCCGCCACGGGGGAAGGAACGGAGAAGTAGTGGGGATTTTCGGACGCAAGCGGCGGACCGAGGGCGGGTCCGCCGGACGGCACGCCGCGCCCGAGGCCGACGACACTTTCGAGGACGAGGCGTACGAGGACGAAGGGGAACTTTCGGACGTCTCCGACGGCCCGTTCGACGTGGCCGACTTCGACGACGACGGCATCCCGCGGATCGACCTCGGCTCGGTGAAGGTGCCGGTGCCCGACGGTTCCCAGGTCCAGGTCGAGATGGACCCGGAGGCCGGGGGCGTGCGCGCGGTGCACGTGGTGACCGAGCAGGGCCAGATCACGGTCAGCGCGTACGCCGCGCCGCGCTCGGGCGGGCTGTGGGGCGAGGTCAGCTCCGAGCTGGCCGAGCAGCTGCGGGCCGACGGCGCCAAGGTCACCATCGGCCGCGGCGTGTGGGGCCTGGAGATCTCGGCCATCATCAACGACGTCGCGCTGCGCTTCGTCGGCGTCGACCGGCCCCGCTGGATGCTGCGCGGCGTCATCGCCGGCCCGCAGTCGGAGGCCGCGGCGGCGGTCGAGGTGCTGCGCGAGATCGTCCGGCGGACCATCGTCGACCGCGGCGATGCGCCCATGCCGGTCCGGACCCCGCTGACCATCACGCTGCCCGAGGCGGTCGCCGAGCACATCGCGGCCCAGCAGGAGCAAGGCTGATCGTCCCAAGCTCGTGAAGGCCACCTTGAGGAACTTGTACTTCCTGAAGGTGGCCTTCACGGCTTTCGCAGGGCCTGCAGGAAAGCGAGGACGGTCGCCCGGCCGAGGGACTCGCGGTCCGCGCCCAGCGCCGTGAGCGTCGTCTCGCCGAGGGCCGCGCGGGGGAGTGCGCCCGCCCACTCCGATGCGACTTTCGTCGGGTGGATCGGATCGTCGGTGCACGTCCCGATCCCGGCCGGGACAGCCAGGTCCGCGAGCTCGCCGAGGGTGGGAGACGGGCGGTTCGCCGCGACGCGCAGGCCGGCCGCCAGCCCGTCGCCGTGCCGCCGCCACGCCCGGTCCAGTTCCGCCCGCAGCCAGCCCGGGCTGCCTTCGGTCTGCGCCAGCGCCGCGTCGACGCCGGAACCGGCCACCAGATCCGCCGTCAGCGTCGCGGCCAGCGACGCGGGTGCCAGGCCCGGGACGCCGTTCCAGGCCGGGAGCGCGGCCAGCAGGCCCCCGCAACGGGCCGGGTGGCGGACCGCCCACTCCGCGGCGAGGTGGGCGCCGAAGGAGATACCCCCGACGAGGAGTTCGCCGTGCTCGTCCGCGAGCGCGTCGAGGGCCGCCAGATAGCCGTCGGCGAGCGCCGCGCCTGGGGGCGGGGGTGGCGCGATGAGCGGGACACCGAGGGCGCGCAGGGGCCGTTCGAAGACGGCGCGGACGAACACCTCGTCCGAGCCGGTGCCGGGCAGCAGCACCGCGACGGGAACTCTGATTGCGGACGTCACGTTGCGATCTTTGCGCAAAGGCGTTTCCCTGGCGGGGACCGCAGTACGCTGGAATTCGCACGGGCCGCAAACAACCACGTCGGGGGCCCCGGAGCACAGGAGCACCTATGTCCGCCAAAGACGGCGGCTACTTCAGCCGGTTGGTACGCAAGCTGACCAGCGACGTCGAGGATCTCGACGCCGACGAAATGTCGATGAGGTCGGGCGCCGAAGGGGCGCAGCGGGCCTGTGACTGCCGCTCCGGCGAAGAGGTCACCGTGATGGGGCGGCTCCGCAGCGTCGAACTGTGCCCGACCAACGAGGCCGCCACGCTGGAGGCCGAGCTGTTCGACGGGACACAGGGCGTGACGCTAATCTGGCTCGGCCGCCGCCGGATCCCGGGCATCGAGCCTGGCCGGACGATCAAGGTGCGCGGCCGGATGGCCGAGCGTGACGGCCAGAAGGTGCTGTACAACCCCTATTACGAGCTCCAGAGCCCAGTGAGTTGATCACCTATCGTGACTGAACCCACCCCGACACCCGCCCCGACCGAGAAGAAGACCGACTCGGAAGAGCCGCAGCCGACCCTGCTCGAGCAGATGGGCGGGGTGTCCGGCCTGATCTATTCGTCGGTGCCGGTGATCGTCTTCGTGCTGGCGAACGCGTTCTTCGGCCTGACCGCGGCCATCTGGACGTCGGTAGGCAGCGCGGTGGCCATCACGGTGCTGCGGGTGGTCCGCAAGGAGCCCCTGCAGCCGGCGATCTCCGGCTTCTTCGGCGTCGCGATCGCGGCGTTCATCGCCTACCGCACGGGGTCGGCGAAGGGCTTTTTCCTGTTCGGGATCTACGCGAGCTTGATCTACTGCGGCATCTTCGTGCTGTCGGTGGTGGTGCGCCGGCCGATCGCGGGCGTGATCTGGAACCTGCTCAACGGCACCGGCCAGGCGTGGCGCAAGGACAAGCCGTCCCGCTACGGCTACGACGTCGCGACGCTGGCCATGGCGGCGATCTTCGCGGCCCGATTCGTCGTGCAGCGGTGGCTCTACCAGGAGGACTACACCGGCTGGCTGGCCTTCGCGAAGATCGCGATGGGGTACCCGCTGTACGCGCTGGGCCTGCTGGTCGTCGTGTGGGCGGTCCGGCGGTCGGACAAGCGCCTGAAGGCGCTGGCGGACGAGGAGCCCGCGCCGGAGACGGACGCGGAGGTCGAAGCCCGGCTGCGCGAGAAGTACGCGACTCCGGAAGCCTGATCCCGCGCGCCCCAATGTGGCCTTCGGTGCGTCTGACGCACCCAAGGCGGCCTTCGGTGCGTGAGACGCAACCAAGGCCGCCTTGGGGCGCTAGTAGCCCAGCGCCGTCCGGATCTCCGGTTCGACGTCCGCGGTCGCCACGAACAGCAGCTCGTCACCCGGCTCCAGCGGGTCCTCCGGCTGCGGCACGATCACCCGGTCGCCGCGCAGGATCGTCACCAGCGCGGAGTCTCGCGGCAGCGACAGGTCGCTCACCGGTTTCCCGGCCAGCGGGGTCTCCGCCGGCAGCGTCAGCTCGACCAGGTTCGCGTTGCTCTGGCGGAACGTCATCAGCCGCACCAGGTCGCCGACGCTGACCGCCTCCTCGACCATCGCCGCGAGCATCCGCGGGGTCGAGACCGCCACGTCGACGCCCCAGGCGTCGGTGAACAGCCACTCGTTGGCCGGGTTGTTCACCCGGGCCACCACGCGCCGCACCGCGAACTCCGTCTTGGCCAGCAGCGAAACCACCAGGTTCGCCTTGTCGTCGCCGGTCGCGGCGATGACGACGTCGCACTGCTCGATCCCGGACTCCTCCAGGATCGACACCTCGCAGGCGTCGCCGAGCACCCAGTCGGCCTGCTCGACGGCGTGCGGCTCGAACTGGTCGGCCTCGCGCTCGATGAGCATCACCTGGTGCCTGCCGTCGATCAGCTCGGCGGCGATGGAGCGGCCGACCGCCCCGGCGCCGGCAATCGCGACCCTCATGCCTCATCCTCCGGTTCGCGGTGGGCCACACTGGTGACGTCGGTGACGGTGCCGGAACGCGCGGCCACCCACACGACGTCGTCGGCCTGCAGCACCGTCCTGGTGTCGGGCAGCACCCCGGTGCCGAAGCGCATGATGAACGCCACCCGCGCGCCGGTCGCCTCCTGCAGCGACTTCACCGAATGCCCGACCCAGCCCTCGTGCAGCGGCAGCTGCAGCAGCGCCACGTTGCCCGACGGGTCCCGCCACGCCGACGCGACGCCGTCCGGCAGGAGGGAGCGCAGGAACCGGTCGGTCGTCCACGGCACGGTCGCGACCGTCGGGATGCCCAGCCGCTCGTACACGGCCGCGCGCTTGTGGTCGTAGATGCGCGCGACGACGTGCTCGATGCCGAAGTTCTCGCGCGCGACCCTGGCCGAAATGATGTTCGAGTTGTCGCCGCTGGACACCGCCGCGAACGCACCGGCCCGCTCGATGCCGGCTTCGATCAGCACCCGGCGGTCGAACCCGACGCCGACGACCTGCTGGCCGTGGAAGTCGCTGCCGAGCCGGCGGAACGCCTGCTGGTTCTTGTCGATGACGGCCACCTCGTGGCCGAGCCGCTCCAGCGCCGCGGCCAGGGACGCGCCGACCCGGCCGCATCCCATGATCACCACGTGCACGCCCTGCCTCCTCCTCGGCGGTTACCCGTCCGTTGCCACCCCTACCTACCAGCGCCGAACCTACCGTGCCCCTCGCCCGTTACGCTTCCGTGGTGTCGAAGTTCCCGACCGTGCTGAAACGCCTGGTACTCGGACGTCCGTTCCGCAGTGACCGGCTGGCCCACACGCTGCTGCCCAAGCGCATCGCGCTGCCGATCTTCGCGTCGGACGCGCTCTCCAGCGTCGCCTACGCCCCGGAAGAAATCTTCCTGACACTGAGCGTGGCCGGGTTGTCCGCGTATGCGCTCGCGCCGTGGATCGGCATCATGGTCGCCCTGGTCATGCTGGTCGTCGTCGCCTCGTACCGGCAGAACGTGCACGCCTACCCGAGCGGTGGCGGCGACTACGAGGTCGCCAACACGAACCTGGGCGGCAAGTTCGGTCTCACCGTGGCCAGTGCCCTGCTGGTCGACTACGTGCTCACGGTCGCGGTGTCCACTTCGTCCGGTGTGGCCAACATCGGCTCGGCGGTCCCGTGGGTCGCGCAACACAAAGTGCTCGCGTCGATCGTCATCGTGGTCGTGCTGACGTCGCTGAACCTGCGCGGCATCCGCGAGTCGGGCAAGGCCTTCGCGATCCCGACCTACGGGTTCATCATCGGCATCCTCGTGATGGTCGCGTGGGGCCTGGTACAAGCCGCCACCGGCACCGAGATGAAGGCCGAGAGCGCCGGGTTCACGCTGACCGCCGAAGGCACCTTCGCGGGCGTCGGGTACGCGTTCCTGGTGCTGCGGGCGTTCTCCTCCGGCGCCGCCGCGCTGACCGGGGTGGAGGCGATCAGCAACGGCGTCCCGGCGTTCCAGAAGCCGAAGTCGAAGAACGCGGCCACCACGCTGCTGCTGATGGGCGTGCTCGCGGTCACCATGCTGGTCGGCATCATCACGCTGGCCACGATCACCGACGTCAAGTTCGCCGAAGACCCGGCGCGGCAGCTCGAAGGCGCGCCCGCCGGCTACGAGCAGAAGACGATCGTGGCGCAGATCGCGCACGCGGTGTTCGCCGACTTCCCGCCGGCCTTCTACTACATCTCCTTCTCCACCGGAATCATCCTGCTGCTGGCCGCGAACACCGCGTTCAACGGCTTCCCGGTGCTGGGCTCGATCCTGGCCCAGGACCGCTACCTGCCGCGCCAGCTGCACACGCGCGGCGACCGGCTGGCGTTCTCCAACGGGATCCTGTTCCTGGCCGCCTTCGCGCTGGTGCTGATCATCGCCTTCGACGCCGAGGTGACCCGGCTCATCCAGCTCTACATCGTGGGCGTGTTCGTGTCGTTCACGGTGAGCCAGGCGGGCATGATCCGGCACTGGAACCGGTTGCTGGCCAAGGAAACCGACCCCGCCAAGCGGCGGCGGATGCGGCGCTCGCAGACGGTCAACGCCATCGGCCTGACGATGACCGCGACCGTCCTGGTGATCGTGCTCATCACCAAGTTCCTGCTCGGCGCGTGGATCGCGATCGCCGCGATGGTGGCCATCTTCGCGTTGATGACGGCGATCCGGCGGCACTACGACCGCGTCGCCGACGAGCTGAAGGAGCTCGGCGACACCCCGACCGTGCTGCCGTCGCGCAACCACGCGATCGTGCTGGTGTCCAAATTGCACCGTCCGACGCTGCGCGCGCTGGCCTACGCCAAGGCGATGCGCCCGGACGTCCTCGAAGCCGTGACGGTCAATGTGGACGATGCGGACACGCGCCGGCTCACCGCCGAATGGGACGCGCACAACTTCAAGGTGCCGCTGAAGGTCGTCGAATCGCCCTACCGCGAGATCACGAAGCCCGTTCTCGACTACGTGAAGCGCGTGCGCGGTGACAATCCGCGCAACGTGGTCACCGTGTTCATCCCGGAGTACGTGGTCGGGCACTGGTGGGAGCAGGTGCTGCACAACCAGAGCGCGCTGCGGCTCAAGGGCCGGCTGCTGTTCCAGTCCGGCGTGATCGTGGCGAGCGTGCCGTGGCAGCTGGAGTCCTCGGCCAAGGCGGCCGCGCGCGTCCGCACCGAGCGCCCCGCCGCGGGCGACGTCCGCCGCGGGTTCTCGCCCAACGGGAAGCCGATCGCGGCACCGAAACCGAAGGAGCGGGCCGAATGACGAGCTGGCTGGGTCGCGTCCTCGAGGTCGAGGTCGGCGCGGTGGCGCACGGCGGGCACTGCGTCGCCCGCGCGGACGGGCGGGTCGTGTTCGTCCGGCACGCGCTGCCGGGCGAGCAGGTTCGCGTCGAAGTCACCGAGGACAACGGCGGTGCGTTCTGCCGCGGGGACGCCGTCGAGGTGCTCGACCCGTCGCCGCACCGGGTTCCGCCGCCGTGCCCGCTGGCCGTTCCGGGTGGCTGCGGCGGCTGCGACTGGCAGCACGCCGACCCGGGCTACCAGCGCTCGCTGAAGGCGGCGGTGGTGGCCGAGCAGCTGCAGCGGCTGGCCGGGATCGAGCGGGACGTCGTCGTGGAGGCCCTCGACGGCGGGCCGCTGGACTGGCGCAGCCGGGTCCGGCTGGTCGCCGGGCACGACGGGCGCGCCGGGCTGCGCGCCCACCACAGTCACCGGGTGGTGGCCCTGGAGGACTGCCCGATCGCCGTCCCCGGCGAGCTCGACGACGTCCTGGCGCGGCGCTGGCGGCCGGGCAGCGAGCTGGAGGTCACCCAGGACGGCGACGGCGGCGTCCACGTCCGGGAGCTGTCGACGGTGCGCGGGAAGGTCCGAGCGCGGCAGCTGACCGGCGGGGTCGCGGTCCAGCACGCGGCGGGCCGCGACTGGCGCCTCGACGCGCACGGTTTCTGGCAGGTCCACCCGGCGGCGGCGTCGACGCTGGCCGCGGTCGTGGGGGAGTGGGCGGAGGCGCCTTCCGGCGGCACGGCTTGGGATCTCTACGCCGGGGTCGGGCTGTTCGCGTCGGTGCTGGCGACCCAGGTCGGTGCATCGGGCCGGGTGCTGGCGGTCGAGTCCGGCCGGCGCGCGGTCTCCGACGGCGAGCACAACCTCGCGGACCTGCCGCAGGTTTCGTGGCGCGCCGGGCGCGTGGAGCACGTGCTGGAGTCGGCGCCCAAGCCGGTCGACGTGGTCGTGCTGGACCCGCCGCGCAAGGGGGCGGGCAAGGCGGTCGTGGAATCGATCGTGGCGGGCGCCCCGGACCGGATCGTGTACGTGGCCTGCGACCCGGCGGCGCTGGCGCGCGATGTGGCGACCTTCGCGTCCCACGGGTATTCGCTGACGGACCTGCGGGCCTTCGACGCGTTCCCGATGACCCACCACGTGGAGTGCGTCGCGCTGCTTTCCTGACCCGCCTTCCTGCTCCTTCCGGAAACTGTCGGTGGTGGTCGGCACACTGTGTGCCATGACTGCTCTCGACGACTTCGACCTCGCAGCTTCGACGGTGACCGGCCTGGTCACCGCGGTCCGTGCCGACCAGTGGGCGCTCCCGACGGCGTGCCTGGACTGGGATGTGCGCGCGGTGGTGAACCACCTGGCGCACGGGAACGCGAAAGTGGCGTTCTGGGCGGGAACGGGCCCACCGGCCCCGGACGGCGACTACCTGGGTGGGGCACCGGACACTTCGCCGGGCACTTCGCCGGCCGAGGCGTTCGCCGCGTCGGTGGCGTCGGCCCGGGCGGTACTGGCCGCGCCCGGGCTGTTCTCGCGGCAGGTGACGACGCCGCTCGGTGAGGTGCCCGGGGTGTTCCTGGTCCACATGCGGGTGAACGAGTACCTGGCCCACGGCTGGGACATCGCGGACGCGACCGGGCAGCCCACGGACCTGGCACCCGAGCTGGCCTCCCGGGCGCTGGAGCAGTGGCGCTCCCGGTTCGGTGCGACGCCGCGGCAGCCGGGCGGGCCGTTCGGTCCAGAGGTCCCGCCGCCCCCGGACGCGACGGCGGCCGACCGCCTGGCGGCTTTCCTCGGCCGGAAGGCGGTGACCGGCCAGCGCCTCCCCGAGTGTCTTGAATGACTCATTCAGGACCTCGGAGGTCCTGAATGAGTCATTCAAGACCTCCGGGGGAAGGGGAGGCGGCCGCTCAGCCTGCCCGGCGCACCGCGAACGCCGCCGCGAGACCGGTAGCCGTCATCGCCACGCCCGACACCAGCAGCACCCACGCTCCGGCTCCCGGGACCACCCGCGCCGCCGGCTGGATGCGCGTCACTCCGGGCAGCGTCACCACCAGGTGCCGCAGGATCACTCCCGTCACCACGATCCCCGGCAGGCACGCCATGGCGAGCGGCTCGTCCTGGTGGCGGGCGAAGGTCAGGTACGCCAGCGTCACCGCGATCAGCACCGCCGCCGCGCACACCAGCCGTAGGGTCAGGTCCAGCTCCGGGTCCGGCGTTCCCGGCGGCAGCACCCCCGGATACTCGGCCGTCCGGAGCGTCAGCCCGGCGATCACGCCGAGCCCGGCCGCTCCCACCACGACGGCCCGAGGGCCCCGGAGCCGCTTCCGCGGTCGCTGCTGGTCCACTCCGGCCTCCCCTGCGTCGCCGTGGACGCAGCATAAGGCGGCTTTCAGCCGGAGAACCAGCGCTGCGGTGCCGGCCGCAGGTTCTGGTAGATGTGCTTGGTTTCGGTGTACTCGGCCAGCCCCGTCGGGCCCAGCTCGCGGCCGAACCCGGACTGCTTGTAGCCGCCCCACTCGGCCTGGGGCAGGTACGGGTGGAAGTCGTTGATCCACACCGTTCCGTGGCGCAGCCGGCCCGCCACGCGCTGGGCGCGCCCGGCGTCCTGGGTGAACACCGCGCCGGCCAGGCCGTAGTGCGTGTCGTTGGCGATGCGGACCGCGTCGTCCTCGTCGGTGAACGTCTCGACCGTCAGCACCGGGCCGAACGACTCGTCGACCACCGCCGACGAACCCTGTTTCACCTGGTCGAGGATGGTCGGGAGGTAGTAGAAGCCGTCCTGCAGCGCCGGGTCGTCCGGGCGGCGGCCACCCGTGCGCAGCACCGCGCCCTCGGCGAGCGCGGCGGCCACGTACGCCTCGATCTTCGCCCGGTGCGCCGCCGAGATCAGCGGGCCGGTTTCCGCCTGCGCGTCGAACGGGCCGCCCAGGCGGATCCGCTCGGCGCGGCGCACCAGCTCGGCGACGAACTCGTCGTGCCACTCGCGCTGCACGATCAGCCGCGCGCCCGCCGAGCACACCTGGCCGGAGTGCAGGAACACCGCCGTCAGCGCGTAGTCGACCGCGGTCTCGAAGTCGGCGTCGGCGAACACCACGTTCGGGTTCTTCCCGCCCAGCTCGAGCGCCACCTTCTTGACCGTGGCGGCCGCCGCCGCGGCGATGTCCTCCCGGTCGCCAGGCCGCCGGTGAACGACACGAGGTCGACGTCCGGGTGCGACGCCAGCGGCGCACCGGCTTCGGCGCCCGCGCCCAGCACCAGGTTTCCCACGCCCGGCGGCAGGCCGGCTTCGGTGAGCAGCTTGAGGAACAGGATCGCGGTGTGCGGGGTCAGCTCGCTGGGCTTGAGCACGAACGTGTTGCCCGCGGCCAGCGCCGGTGCGATCTTCCACACGGTCTGCAACAGCGGGTAGTTCCACGGCGTGATCAGCCCACAGACGCCGACCGGCTCGTGCACGATCCGGCTGAACGCGTCCGGGTTGCCGGTGTCGACGACGCGCCCGGCGTCCTGCGCCGCGAGCTTGCCGAAGTAGCGCAGGCACGCCGCGATGTCGGCCATGTCGTACCGGCTCTCGACCAGGCGTTTGCCGGTGTCGAGCGACTCGGCGCGGGCGAACGCCTCCGCGTCGCGATCGAGCAGGTCCGCCGTGCGCAGGAGCAGGTCGCCGCGCAGGTGTGCGGGCGTGCCGGGCCACGGGCCGGTGTCGAACGCCCGGCGCGCCGCCGCAATGGCGGCCTCGGTGTCCTTGGCGGTGCCCTCGGCGACCGTCGCGACCAGGGAACCGTCGGCCGGGCAGCGGATCTCCCGCCGGGCGCCGTCCACCGCGTCCACCCATTCGCCGCCGATGAAGAAATCCGCCATGCGGTCCGTTCTCGTGGCCACGCGGCGTGACCGCCACAGCGACGCGGCGAGACGAGGTTCACCCCGCCTGCTGACCTGCGGTCGCGCTCCGGTTGTGACGCCCGACGCGGCCTGCGGCCCCACTCTGGCGGGTCTCCGTAGACTGGCCGGAACCGAGCGAGTGAGGTGGAGACGAGTGACGATGCTGGAGTCCGTGAGCGGACCGGCGGACCTGAAACGCATGAGTGTCGAGGACCTCGGCGAACTGGCCGCCGAGATCCGGGACTTCCTCGTCGACAAGGTCCGCCGTGCGGGCGGCCACCTGGGGCCGAACCTCGGCGTCGTCGAGCTGACCCTGGCGTTGCACCGCGTGTTCGACTCGCCGCGTGACGCGATCGTATGGGACGTCGGTCACCAGGCGTACGTGCACAAGCTCGTCACGGGTCGCGCGGACGGGTTCGACCTGCTGCGCCAGACCGGCGGGCTCACCGGTTACCCGTCGCGCGCCGAGAGTGAGCACGACTGGGTGGAGAGCAGCCACGCGTCGTCCGGCCTGTCCTATGTGGACGGTCTGGCGAAGGCGTTCGCGCTGGCCGGCGGCGGGCGGCACGCGATCGCCGTCGTCGGCGACGGCGCGCTCACCGGCGGCATGTGCTGGGAGGCGCTCAACAACATCGCCGCGCACCGGGACCGCCCGGTCGTCATCGTGATCAACGACAACGGCCGGTCGTACTCGCCGACCATCGGCGGCCTGGCCGACCACCTCGCGGCGCTGCGCCTGCAGCCCGGCTACGAGCGCCTGCTCGACGGCGGCCGCGAGATCCTCAAGCACACCCCGGTCGTCGGCAAGCCGATCTACGCCGCACTGCACGCCGCGAAGGCCGGGCTGAAGGACGCGCTGAGCCCGCAGGCGATGTTCTCCGACCTCGGCCTGAAGTACCTCGGCCCGGTCGACGGCCACGACCAGGTCGCGCTGGAGAAGGCGTTCCACAGCGCGAAGGCGTTCGGCGGCGCGGTGATCGTGCACGTGGTGACCGAGAAGGGCCACGGCTACGCGCCCGCGGTGAACAACGAGCACGACCAGATGCACCAGACCGACCCGATCGACCCGGAGACCGGCCTGCCGCCGGTTAAGGGGCCCAGCTGGACCGGTGTGTTCGGCTCCGAGCTGGCGGCGATCGGTGCCGAGCGTGAGGACGTCGTCGCGATCACCGCGGCGATGCTGCGCTCGACCGGGCTGGACAAGTTCGCCGACGCGTTCCCGGACCGCTGGTACGACGTCGGCATCGCCGAGCAGCACGCCGTCACCTCGGCCGCCGGGCTCGCGATGGGCGGGCTGCACCCGGTGGTCGCGATCTACTCGACGTTCCTGAACCGCGCGTTCGACCAGGTCCTGATGGACGTGGCGCTGCACCGCCTGCCGGTGACGCTGGTGCTCGACCGGGCCGGCATCACCGGGCCGGACGGGCCGAGCCACCACGGCATGTGGGACCTCTCGCTGCTCGGCATGGTGCCGGGCATGCGGGTGGCCGCCCCGCGCGACCCGGCGACGCTGCGCGAGGAGCTGCGCGAGGCGGTCGCGGTGTCCGACGGGCCGACGGCGCTGCGGTTCTCGAAGGGCAAGGTCGGCACGGACGTGACGGCGGTCGAGCGGATCGGCACGGTCGACGTGCTGCGCCGCCCGGCCGACGGCGCGGACGTGCTGCTGGTGACGGTCGGCGCGTTCGCGACCCTGGGGCTGGCGGCCGCGGACCGGCTGGCCGACCAGGGCATCGGCGTGACGGTGGTGGACCCGCGCTGGGTGCTGCCGGTGCCGGCGGAGCTGGTCGCGCTGGCCGCGCAGCACAAGCTGGTGGTGACGGTCGAGGACAGCGGCCGCCACGGCGGTTTCGGCTCGGCTCTGGCGGCCCTGTTCCGCGACGCGGAGTGCGATGTGCCGCTGCGGGACCTGGCGGTGCCCCAGTCGTTCCACGACCACGGCAGCCGCGACGAGGTGCTGGGGCGGATCGGCCTGACGGCGCAGGACGTGGCCCGCCGGGTGACGGAGTGGGCCTCCGGCCGGCTCGGCACTCCGGAAGCCTCGGCGCCGGCGAAGAAGAACGCCAACCGCAGCTGAGCGGAGCCGTTCCGCAAACCGCCCCCTTCGGGCCCGGCAAAGTCGAGGGCGGGCCCGAAGGGGGCGGTTTCGGCGGCGCCGGTGTGGCCGCGGTGTCTTGAATGAGTCATTCAGGGCTTCGGAGGTCCTGAATGACTCATTCAAGACGTTGGCTGAGCTGCCGGGTGGGCTCGCCGGGGACTCCGGGCCGGAAACTGTCGGTGGTCACCGGTAGCGTGGAAAACGGGGGCGCCCCCGAGACGGGTCGGTGGGCGTCACGCCTTCTGGGGAGAGCGGTGCTCAGGCGAACTTCGTCATCACGTGCTTGACGCGGGTGTACTCGGCGAAGGCGTACGCCGAGAGGTCCTTGCCGTGGCCGGAGTGGCCGAAACCGCCGTGCGGCATCTCGGCGACCAGCGGCCCGTGCGTGTTGACCCACACGCAGCCGAAGTCCAGCTCGGCCGACACCCGCGCGGCGACGCCGAGGTCGCGCGTCCACACCGAAGACGCCAGTCCGTACGGGACACCGTTGGCCAGCGAAACCGCCTGCGCCTCGTCCGAAAAGGACTGGACGGTGATCACCGGCCCGAAGATCTCCTCCTGGACGATCTCGTCGTCCTGCCGCACCCCGGAAACCACCGTGGGGGCGAAGAAGAACCCCCGGGAGCCGTACCGCGACCCACCGGTCTCGACGCGGGCGTGTGACGGCAACCGCGAGATGAGGCCCTCGACACGGGAGAACTGCGCCGCGCTGTTCAAGGGCCCGTAGTCGACGCCCGGCGTCTGCAAAGCCGCGAACTTCGCCAGCGAAGCGACGAAGTCGTCGTGGATCGACTCGTGGACCAGCACCCGGCTGCCCGCCGTGCAGTCCTGGCCGGCGTTGTAGAACGCCGCGCCCACGATGCCCTCGACCGCCGATGCGACGTCGACGTCCGGGAAGACCAGCAGCGGTGCGTTGCCGCCCAGTTCCAGGTGGGTGCGCTTGAGGTCGGCGGCCGCGACCGTGGCGACGTCGATGCCCGCGCGTGTCGACCCGGTGATCGAGACCAGCGCGGTCACCGGGTGGCGCACCAGGGCGCGGCCGGTGTCGCGGTCGCCGGTCAGCACGGTGAACGCCCCGGCGGGCAGGAACTCCGCGGCGACGCGGGCCAGCAGCAGGGCCGTCGACGGCGTCGTCTCGGCCGGCTTGAGCACCACCGTGTTGCCCGCCGCCAGGGCCGGCGCGATCTTCCAGACCGCCATCATCAGCGGGTAGTTCCACGGCGCGATCTGCGCGCAGACGCCGACCGGCTCGCGGCGGATCACCGACGTGTGGCCCGGCGTGTACTCCCCGGCCGCGGTGCCTTCAAGGTGCCGAGCGGCTCCAGCGAAGAACCGCAGGGCGCTCACGCACTCCGGGATCTCCTCTTCGAGCACGACGGACCGGATCTTGCCGGTCTCGCGCACCTCGAGCTCGGCGAACTCGGCAGCCCGGGCCTCGAGGGCGTCGGCGATCTTCAGCAGCGCCAGCTGCCGCTGCGCCGGGGTGCTGCGCCGCCAGACCGCAAACGCTTGCGCGGCCGATTCGAGCGCCGTGTCCACAGCGGACTGGGTGGCGATGGGGCTGGTGCCGAACACCTCGCCGGTCGCCGGGTCGGTCAGGTCGAGCGTGCGGGTCATGCCTGCTCCAGGTGGGTCGGCGCGAACAGCTTCAGCAACGCGGGGAGGACGACGACGGACGGTCCGGGCGTGCGCAGCGCCGCGGCGAGGTCCGCGCCCACGGTGTCCAAAGAGGACAGGCGGGCGGGAACGCCGAAGGACGAGGCCAGCGCGACGAAGTCGGGCCGGGCCAGCTCCGTGGCCGTGGTGTGGCCGAAGGCGTCGGTGAGGTATTCGCGCAGGACGCCGTAGCCGCCGTCGTCGATGATCAGCCAGGTGACGTCGAGGCTGTGCTGCACCGCGGTGGCCAGCTCCGCGACGCCGTACATCGCGCCGCCGTCCCCGGACACGGCGAGCGCCGGACCACCGGTGGCCGCGCCGCCGAGCGCGCCCGGCAGCCCGTACCCCAGCCCGCCCGCGCCCTGCGCGGTGTGGATCGGCGCGCCCTCGGGGTTCCACGCCGACCACGCCCAGTACGCCGCGATCGTCATGTCCCAGAACGTCTGCGTGCCGTCGGGCAGCGCCGCGCGGATGTCGTCGATCAGCTTCCGCTCGACGCCGAGGTCCTGACCGTCCAGCCGCGACTCCACCCGCGCGAGCAGCCCCGAAACCGCCTTCTCGGCCCGGCCGTCGGACGCCCGCATCGGCACCCACTCCAACAGCGCCTGCAGCGTGCGCCGCACGTCGGCGTGGATGCCCAGCGCCGGGTAGTTCGACTCCAGCTTCCCGAGGTCGGCTTCGACCTGGATCACCCGGCCGCGCGGGGCGAACTCGCGGTAGTTGCTGGACAGCTCGCCGAGGCCGGAGCCGAGCACGAGCAGGACGTCGGCGGCGGCGAGGAACTCCGTGGTGTGCCAGTCCTCCAGCCACGACCGCCCGGACAGCTCGTGGTCCCAGGGGAACACGCCCTTGCCGCCGAACGTCGAGATCACCGGCGCCCGCAGGGCTTCGGCCAGGGCCAGCAGTTCGGCGTGCGCGCCC
Organism: Amycolatopsis sp. lyj-109; assembly: GCF_046548995.1. Classification (NCBI taxonomy): domain Bacteria; kingdom Bacillati; phylum Actinomycetota; class Actinomycetes; order Pseudonocardiales; family Pseudonocardiaceae; genus Amycolatopsis; species Amycolatopsis sp. lyj-109. The sequence goes on along the minus strand of NZ_JAJPWR010000008.1, from coordinate 216,145 downwards.
GACCGCAGCGCTCCGCCGCCGGCGAGGATCACCGGGCCGGACGCCGCCCCCAGCAGGTCGGCGGCCTCGGTGACCAGCTCCGGCAGGGGTTCCACCAGGGCGGGAGTGGCTGACGCCGAGGTGATCGGCGGGATCCCGGCCGGGCCGAGCAGGACATCCTGGGGGATCTCGACCCACACCGGGCCGTAGGGCGCGGTCGCGGCCGACGTCCACGCCTCCCGCAACGCCGACGGGATCTGGCTCGCCCGCCGCACGACGTGCACCGACTTCACCACGTCCCGGAAGCTCGCCTGCTGGTCGGGCAGCTCGTGCAGGTAGCCGTGCCGTCCACCGCCGAGGCCGGCGACCGGGACCTGGCTGGAGATCCCGAGCACCGGCACCGACGCCGCGCGGGACTCCTGCAGCGACGCCAGCGTCAGCAGCGCGCCAGGGCCGGTCGAGACGACGAGCGGGGTCACCGGCACCGGGCCGTCGGGGTTCGCGGCGAGCCGGGCGCGGGCGTGCCCATCGGCGGCGAAGGCGAGGTTGTTCTCGACGCGCCCGCTGATCACGCGCAGGTCGCCGGCCCGCCGCAGCGCCTCGAACAGGCCCAGCGCGTGCTGGCCCGGCAGGCCGAAGACCGTGTCGGCGCCCAGCGCGCGCAGGGTTTCGACGACGACGTCACCGCCGATGCGCGTCATGCGCCCTTCCCCAGGCTCAGCAGGCTCACCAGGTCGTAGGCGACGTGGGAGGCCGCGATGGCGGTGATCTCGGCGTGGTCGTAGGCCGGCGCGAGCTCGACGACGTCCGCGCCGACCAGGTTCAGGTCGCGCAGCCCGCGCAGGATCTCCAGCAGCTCGCGGCTGGTCAGCCCGCCCGCCTCGGGCGTGCCGGTACCGGGCGCGTGGGCCGGGTCGAGCACGTCGATGTCGACCGAGACGTACAGCGGCCGGTCGCCGATGCGCTGGCGCAGCGCGTCGACGGTCTCGGCGACGCCGCGGCGCATGACGTCGCCCGAGGTGACGATGCCGAAGCCGAGGCGGCGGTCCTCTTCGAGGTCCCGCTTGCCGTAGAGCGGCCCGCGCGTGCCGACGTGCGACAGCGCGCTCGTGTCGAGGATCCCTTCCTCCGACGCCCGCCGGAACGGGGTGCCGTGGGTGTAGGGCTCGCCGAAGTAGGTGTCCCAGGTGTCGAGGTGCGCGTCGAAGTGCAGCAGGGCCACGGGTCCGTGCCGCTTCGCCGCGGCCCGCAGCAGCGGCAGCGCGATGGTGTGGTCGCCGCCGACGGTCACCAGCCGCGTCCCGTCCGCCTGCAGCGCTTCGGCTTCTTGCTGCAGCGTCTCGATCGCCTCGCCGATGTTGAACGGGTTGACCGCGATGTCCCCGGCGTCGACGACCTGTTTTTCCGCGAACGGTGAGACGTCCAGCTCCGGGTGGTACGGCCGCAGCAGGCGGCTCGCCTCGCGGACGGCCGCCGGGCCGAAACGCGCGCCGGGCCGGTAGGACACGCCCGAGTCGAAGGGCACCCCGACGACGGCGACGTCGGCGCGCTCGACCTGGTCGATCCGCGGCAGCCGCGCGAAGGTCGCGAAACCGGCGAACCGGGGGACGCGCGACGAGTCGAGAGGTCCGAGGTTAGGCACTCTGTCACTCCTGATTCTCGGAAAGCGGCACTTTCACGTGAAAGTGCCCTGGAGGTGCGGGCTCCGGGGCACTTTCACGTGAAAGTGCCGGGTCGGCGCCGGTGAGGCGGTGGGTCCAGACGGAGAGGATCGCGTCGGACGTGCGGGGCGTGGCGAAGCTGACGGCCAGGTACACCACCAGGCTCGCGCCGAGGCCCCAGTAGATCGGGGTGTTGGCGTCGACGCCGTCGATGATCATGAAGGCGATCACCGAGAGGGTGCCGGCCACCATCGACGCGTACGCGCCCTGCCGCGTGCCGCGCCGCCAGAACAGCGCGCCGACGATCGCGACGAGCAGGCCGCCGACCAGGATGTCGTAGGCGATGGTGAGGGCGTTGACCACGTCGTCGACGATCATCGCGATGCCGATGGCCAGGAGGCCGAGCACGAGCGTGGCGATCCGGTTGCGGCGGAGTTCGCCGCCCTTCTTCAGGCCCAGCTTGGTCAGCAGGTCCGACGTCGTCGTGGTGGAGCAGGCGATGAGCGCGCCGCTCGCCGTCGACATCATCGCCGAGAGCGCGGCGGCCAGCACCAGGCCGCGGACGCCGGTCGGCAGCAGCCGCTCGACGATCGTCGCGAAGGCGTCCTGCGCGCTGGCGATGTCCGGGTAGAGCGCGTGCGCCGCGGTGCCGATCAGGGCCCCGGCCAGACCGTAGACCAGGCAGTAGACACCGGAGGTGATGCCGCCGGACGTCGCGATCGCGGGCGTGCGGGCGGTGAACACCCGCTGCCAGATGTCCTGGCCGATCAGCAGGCCGAAGGTGTAGATCACGAAGTACGTGATGATCGTGTCGGTGCCGATCGAGGTGAAGCTGAAGAAGCTCGCGTCGAGCTTTTCGCTCATGCCGGAGAAGCCGCCGGCCGAGCTGATCGCCACCGGCAGCAGGATGGCCAGGATGCCGATGGTCTTGATGACGAACTGGGCGATGTCGGTGAGCGTGATCGACCACATGCCGCCGAGCACCGAGTAGAGCACCACGATCGAGCCGCCGATCACGATCCCGGCCCAGTTCGGCAGGTCGAACAGGACCTTGAAGATGGTCGCGAAGGCGAGCGTCGAGGTCACCGTGAGCATCAGGGTGTAGCCCCACATGACGACGCCGGACACCGCGCTGGTGCGGCCGCCGTAGCGCAGGTCGAGCATCTCGCCGACGGTGTAGACCTTCAGCCGCACCAGCCGCCGCGCGAACAGGGCGTGCAGCACAAGGATGCCGACCCCGATGCTGACGACCAGCCACATGCCGGAGATGCCGTAGGTGTAGCCGAGCTTCACGCCGCCGACCGTGGACGCACCGCCGAGGACGACGGCCGACATCGTGCCGGAGTACATGAACCAGCCCAGCCGCCGCCCGGCGACGAGGTAGTCGGACTTCGTTTTCGCGAGCCGGAGGCCGTACCAGCCGACCCCGAGCATGCCCGCGATGTACAGCGCGATCACCGCGTAGTCGCCGGTCACGGTGTCCTCCTCACGTCGGTTTCGGTCACCGTAGGTTCGCCTGCCACCTCCTCGGCATGGGATGATTCGTCCCCAAGTCGACTCGGCAGGGATGAAATGACCTCGACCCTGGATCCACTGTCCACCGAAGTGAATGTCCCGTTACGGGCGGTCGTCGGCAACCGGGAGCTCGCGCTCCACGTCGTCCCCGAGACGCTGCGCCCGGGCGCGCTGGACACCCCGGTGCGCTGGGCCCACGTCAGCGAGCTGCAGGACCCCGCGCCCTACCTGGTGGGCGGCGAGCTGATCCTCACCGCGGGCGTCAACCTGCCGGAGGACATCGACCGGTACGTGCGCGGCCTGCGCGATGCCGGCGTGACGGCAGTGGGCTTCGGCCTCACCCCGACGGTGCACGAGACCTTGCCGGAACCCCTGCGCCGGGCCTGCGCGCGGCGCGGCCTGCCGCTGCTGGTGGTGCCGGCGCGCACGCCGTTCCTGGCGGTCAACCGGGCGGTCTCCGTCGCGCTGACCGCGGCCGGCCAGCGGGAACAGCGGCGGATCACCGCGGCCCGCGAGACGCTGACGCGCGCCGCGGGTGGCGGGCTCGGCGAGCTGACGTCGTCGCTGGCGGCGGTGCTGCGGTCCTGGGTCGCGCTGGTCGGCGCCGGGGACGTGCTGGCCTCGGCGCACGACGCGCCCGCGCCGCTGCCCCCGGAGGTGCGCGACCTGATGGCGACCGTGCGGGCGGGCAGCGGGATCCGGAGCGCGACCACCGAGCTCGCCGACGGGTTCGTCGTCGTCCAGCCGGTGTACCCGCAGGCCACCGCCTCGCACCTGGTGGTCGTCGGCCGGTCCCGGCGGCTCGACGGCGCCGACCGGGCGATCCTCGCCGTCGGCGCGGCCCTGCTCGGCCTGGTCGGCCGCGCGGGCTCGGACGCGGCCGAACTGGGCGCGGCGGCGACCGGCCTGCTGCTCGGTCGGACGTCGCCCGGGGAGGTGGCCCGGTCACTGCTCGGGTCGGAGGTGGTCCGGCTGGTCGCCGGGACGGCCTACCGGCGTGGCCCGGACGAGGTGGCCCAGCGCCCGGACTGGCTGCGGGCCCGGCTCGACACGCCGTTGGTCTCGGTGCTGCCCGGGCCTTCTTTCGTCGCCGTCGCCGGGGCTGTCTCACGTCCGGTGCTGGAGGACCTGCGCGAGCACGGCTGGCTGGCGGTCGTGGGTGCGCCGGTGCCCGCGTCTCAGGCGGCTTCGGCGCGGGCGGAACTGGACCTGCTGCTGGCGCGGGCCCGCGCCCTGGGCCGTCCGGTCGTCGCGGGTGGCGGGCCACTGGACTTCGACGCCCTGCTGGACCCGGGCGCTTCCCGCGGGTTCGCCGAGAAGGCCCTGGAACCGCTGGTGGTGCTTGACGAGGCCGGCGACCGTTCGCTCGTGCTGACGCTGCGAACCTGGCTGGCCCACCACGGCGGCTGGGAACCGACGGCGGCGGAACTGGGCGTCCACCGCAACAGCGTCCGGCACCGGATCGCCCAGGCCGAGCGGGCGTTGGGCGTGGATCTGGCGGACCCGGAGACCCGGATGCGGCTGTGGTTCGCCCTGCGTTGGGTGGCACCGGGTCCTTAAAGGGCACTCTCAGGAAAATATGGGATTGTGGGCTGGTGCGAGTTTTGGTAGTCGAGGACGAAGAACCCCTGGCCGACGCGATCGCCCGTGGCCTGCGCCGCGAGGGCATGGCGGTGGACGTCGCGCTCACCGGGGACGACGGGCACGAGAAGGCTGCCGTCACGCGGTACGACGTCGTGCTGCTGGACCGGGACCTGCCCGGGATGTCCGGTGACGAGCTGTGCCGGGAGATCGTCGCGTCCGGGGAGCTGACCCGGGTGCTGATGCTCACCGCGAGCGGCTCGGTGTCGGATCGCGTCGAGGGGCTGTCGCTCGGCGCCGACGACTACCTCGCCAAGCCGTTCGCCTTCCCCGAGCTGGTCGCCCGGGTGCGGGCGCTGGGCCGCCGGGCGACTCCGGCCGCGCCGCCGCTGCTCACCGCCGGGGACGTCGAACTGGACCCGGCCAAACGCACTGTCCGGCGCGCGAGCGGGCCGGTCGAGCTGACGCGCAAGGAGTTCGGCGTCCTCGAGGTGCTGCTGCAGGCCGCCGGGTCCGTGGTCAGCAGCGAGGAGCTGCTGGAGCGCGTCTGGGACGAGAACGCCGACCCGTTCACCACGACCGTCCGGGTCACCGTGATGACGCTGCGCAAGAAGCTCGGCGAGCCGGGGATCATCGAGACCGTCGTCGGTTCCGGGTACCGGGTGCCGGAGCCCGGCGCTTCGCGCGCGTGAACCTGCCGGGCACCCGCACCCTTCGCGCCCGGATCACGCTGCTGGCGACCGTGCTGGTCGCCGCCGTCAGCCTGCTGTTGCTCTGGCTGGCCTGGACGCTGGTGCGGGACTCGCTCGAGGCCGTCCCGCGGATGCCGCCGGGCAGCACGGTGGTCGTCGACGGCGTCACGGTCGACGCCTCGACGCTCGCCGAGCACCTGCGCGTGCACGCCCGCGACCGGATGCTGCTGTTCGGCTCGATCGCGTTCCTGCTGGTGGTGGCGGCCGCGGCGATCCTCGCCTGGACGTTCACCTCGCGCGTCCTGCTGCCGCTGCGCGAGATCACCGGCACCGCGCGGCGGCTGTCGGTCGAGTCGCTGGGGGAGCGGATCGGCCAGCTCCGCACCCGCGACGAGCTGGCCGAGCTGGCGAGCACGTTCGACGACATGCTCGACCGGCTCCAGTCCGCGTTCGACGCGCAACGCCACTTCGTCGCGAACGCGAGCCATGAGCTGCGGACGCCGTTGTCGGTGATCCGCACCGAACTCGACGTCACCCTCGCCGACGACGACGCCGACGAAGCCGAGCTGCGCCGGATGGGCGGGGTGGTCCGGGACGCGACCGAGCGGGCCGGGCAGCTGGTCAACTCGCTCCTGCTGCTGGCCCGCACCGACGGCGCCGGGCTCGGTGTGCACGAGCCGGTGGATCTCGCGGTCCTCGTCGACCGGGCGTGGCGCGCGGTCCACCGCGAAGCCGGGCAACGCGGCATCCGGGCGTCGTTCAATATGCCGCCGGCGTCCGCGTTCGGCGACCCGGCGCTGCTGGAGCGGATCGCGGGGAACCTGCTGGAGAACGCGGTCCGCCACAACGTCGACGGCGGCTGGCTGGAGGTCGTGACGCAGCCGGGGCCGCGGTGGTCCCTGCTGCGCGTCCGCTCCTCGGGCGGCCTGGTCGACCCGGCGGTGGTGCCGGAGCTGTTCGAGCCGTTCCGCCGGGCCGGCGTGGCCCGCACGGCCCGCCACGGCGCCGGCCTCGGCCTCTCGATCGTCCGGGCCGCGGTGGCGGCGCACGGCGGAACGGTGACGGCCGAGCCGATCGTGGGCGGCGGCCTCGGCGTAACGGTCCACCTCCCGGTCCGGTAGGCAGTCTGCCGCGGCTTGTCGTGAGTGGTAATTAGGGTTAGAACCCTAATTACCACTCACGACCTGGACAGGGCGAGGGCGGCGCGGAGGACTCCGGCCGCGTGGAGCATGGCCGCGCGGGCGTCCGGGTCGATGCCGACGCGGTTGGCGAAGCCGTGGAGCTGGCCTTCGTGGCGTCGGTGGACCAGGGGGACTCCGGCGGACGCGAGCCGGCGCGCGTACGCCTCGCCTTCGTCGCGGAGGAGGTCGAAGCCGCACGTGGCCACGAATGTCGGCGGGAGGCCGTCGAGGGCGTCGTCGTAGAGGACCGAGGCGCGGGGGTCGCGGTACAGGGCCGGGTCGCGGACGTACTGGTCGCGGTACCACGCCCATTCATCCCGGTCGAGGCGGAAGCCCGAGCCGAACTGGCGGTGCGACGCCGACCCGCCGAGCGCGTCCGTCGCCGGGGTGAGCAGGAGGCTGAACGCCGGCCGGGGCAGCTCGCCGCGGGCCGCCGCGTGGGCGACCGCCGCCGCCAGGTTGCCGCCGCTGCTGTCGCCGCCCACCGCCAGCCGGGCCGGGTCCGCGCCGAACTCCGCCGCGTGGGAAAAGACGTACGAGAACGCCGCGACCGCGTCCGAAGCCGCCGCCGGGAACGGGTGCTCCGGGGCGAGCCGGTAGCCGATCGACACCACCCGCACCCCGGCTTCCTCGGCGAGCAGCCGGCACGCACCTTCGTGCGTGTCGATGCTGCCGAGCACGAACCCACCGCCGTGGAAGTACACGATCGCCGGGCCGGGCGCCGGGACGCCCGCCGGTTCGTACAGCCGCAGCGGCAACGGCCCGCCCGGCCCGGGCCACGAGAAGTCCCGGGTCCGGACGCCGGGGCAGATCCCGGCGCCGGCGAGCGCACCGGCCAGGTTCAGTTCGGCCCGGGCCCGGACGAGGCTGCCGTTCTGGTGCGGCGCGTCGAACGGCGCGAACCGCGACACCCGCATCAGCACCTGAGCGGTGAGAACCGGCTGGCGGCCGTCCACCACCACCGGGCGTCCCGCGATCACGCGCAGCACGGGCGCGGGCAGCCGCAGCAGGAAACGCAACCCGGCCATGATCGACCGCACGAGCAGCCGCCGGGACAGTCCATTCAGCACAGGTCCACAAAAACCGGGTTCGCGTACATCCACAAGTCTTCGAACGGGTTCGCCTGCCCGATGACGTCCGGCGTGGGCTCGGCATCGCCGTTCGAGCCCCGGACGCGCACGTAGAACGGCGAACGCACGTTCCGGAAGGTGTGCCGGAACACGACCTGCCGCCCCGGCGCCCAGCGCGGCTCGAACGACTCCACGACCCGCGTGCCCGGCGCGGTCATCGCGTCGCGGTCGGCGGCCGGGCCGGTCACCGGCCCCGCGACGACGTCGAGACGCGCCAGTCGCGGCACCGAGCCGCCGCCGTTCGGCCGCGACGCGAGCCGCGCGCGCACCACGACCGTGACGTCCGATCCGCGCCGCACCCGCAGGCGCCCGCCCAGTGTCACCGAGGAACCACCGCCGGACACGCCGACCTCGAGCTCCTGGACCAGGCCGCCGTGCGTCAGCCAGATCCGCCCGGCCCGCAGGCCGTCCAGGACGCCTTCGAGGCTGCGCCGCGTGACGCCGACGTACGTCCGGCTGAACTCTCCCGGGTAGAAGTCGGCGTACGGGGCGGCCAGCTGCGGGACGCCGGAGTCGATCGGGTCGGGGAACTTGCCGGTCGTGTCGTACCAGTCGCCCGGCACGTCCGGGCGGACCAGCGTGTCGCCGCGGTTGTAGTGCGAGTCGGAGTTCGTGGTGATCCACCACGGCTTGCCTTCGGCGAGCAGCGAGTCCCACAGCCCGCCGACCTTCGCCGTCGCCCAGTCCCAGCCGCCGTGCGTCCGGTACGCCTCGGCCGGGTAGCCCGGCCACGAGTTCGGGCCGGGGTTGTTGACGTACCCGCCGCGCGCGCCGCCGTTGCCGAGCGGCTTGGGGAAGCCGTCCGCCTGCGCGCCGGGCGCGCCCTCCATGCCGATGACGATGCCCGGCGCGGCGTCGCGGTAGGCCCGCAGTTCGTGCGGGGCGACGCGGCCGTTGCGCAGCGGGTGGTTGATCAGCACGACCGGCGCGTGCAGCCGCTTCGCCTGTTCCTCCGCGGCCAGCCAGCGCAACGCCCGGAGCGCGAGGGCCTCGTTCGCCGGGTTCGACGCCTCCGAGTTCGTCAGCCGCCAGTCGAAGGCCCGCTCGAACTCGCGCAGCTTGGCCGCCTGCTCCGAACCGGCCTGGAAGAACACGGTCGCGTGCTCGGCACCCGGGACGTTCCACTCCATGCCGTGCCACAGCAGCAGGTCCGGGTACTTCCGCCGGGCGGCGAGGAAGTCGGCTTCGGTGGGCTCGACCGACACCTTCTCGTGCTCGGCGTGCCCGTGGTCGGTGAAGACGATCCAGTCCGCGCCGTGGGCCCGCCCGCCGCGCGCGATGTCGTCGATCCGGTACATCGCGTCGTAGGAGTACTGGCTGTGCGTGTGGTGGTCGCCCACGAGCCACTGGTAACGGTCGAACCGGCCGCTGAAGTCGAGGTCGGGGGCCGGGAGGGGCACGCTCGCGGCGGCGGCCGCGAGGCCGGCGCCCTTGAGGAAGCGGCGTCTGTCGGTGGTCACGGCGGGACGCTAAGCCGCCGGGGTGAACGGGCGGTGTCCCGGCGGCCAACGTGTGCTGTGATCTTCGGTGTGGCGGAGAAACCCCTGACCCGGGTGCTGCTGCCGGTGATCGCGCTGGCACTGGCGGCAGGCATCGGGCTCGCGTTCTTCATCGCCGCGCTCGTCCGGCCGCCGGACCTGCCGGTGGACACGAACCCCGCGCCGCTGGCCGGGCACACGCTGTGCGCGGCGGTCGTCGTGACCTTTTTGTCCGAAGAGGACATGCGGGCCGCGGTGCCGTCCGTTCGCGCCGACCCGAAGGCCCGGCGGGTGTTCCTGGAGCCGCCGTCGGTGTCCCTGCTCGCCGTCCCCGGCACCGACCTGAAGGCGTGGGCGCAGGAGCTGCACGCCCGCTACCGGGGCGCCGAACGCGTGACGGTGATCGACTCCGAGACGACGGCGGCGCAGCTGAAACTCACTGCGCCGCCGCCGAAGTGCCCTCGCGAGGGCGAGTACTGAAAGCCGTGAAGGCCACCTTCAGGAACTACAAGTTCCTCAAGGTGGCCTTCACGAACTTGGTCAGGAAGCCGGGACCGAAGCCACGCCCGGGGCGAGGAACGGCTTGCCGTTCACGCGCTCGGAGACGCCGGAGCGGTCCAGGTACGGCGTGATGCCGCCGTTCCAGAACGGCCAGCCCGCGCCGAGGATCAGGCACAGGTCGATGTCCTGCGCCTCGGCGACCACGCCCTCGTCGAGCATGATCCGGATCTCCTCGGCGATGGCGGACAGCGCCCGGTCGCGCACCTCCTCCGAGGTGGACGGCTTGTCACCCTGCGTCCAGAGCTCGACGACCTCGGGGTCGGCCGAGGGCTTGCCCTGGGCGTCCCAGATCCAGACGCCCTTCTTGCCCGCCTTGACGAACTTCGCGAGGTTCTCGGACACGGTGAACCGGTCCGGGAAGGACTCGTGCAGCGTCTCGCCGACGTGCAGCGCGATGGCCGGGCCGACGAGCTGCATCAGCGTCAGCGGCGTCATCGGCAGGCCCAGCGGCTCGAGCGCGGAGTCGGCGACCTCGAACGGCGTGCCCTCGTCGACGGTGACCAGCACCTCGCCGAGGAAGCGCAGCAGCAGCCGGTTGACGACGAACGCCGAAGCGTCCTTCACCAGCACGCTGGACTTCTTCAGCTGCTTGCCGACCGAGAACGCCGTCGCCAGGGAAGCGTCGTCGGTCTGCTCGCCGCGGACGATCTCCAGCAGCGGCAGCACGGCCACCGGGTTGAAGAAGTGGAAGCCGACGACCCGCTCGGGGTGCTGCAGCTTCGACGCCATCGCGGTGATCGACAGCGACGAGGTGTTCGTCGCCAGGATCGCCTCGGGCTTGACGTGCTGCTCCAGCTCGGCGAACACCTGCTGCTTGACGCCCAGCTCCTCGAAGACGGCTTCGATGACGAAGTCGGCGTCGGAGAACGCGGCCTTGTCGAGCGAGCCGGTGACGAGCGCCTTGAGCCGGTTCGCACCGTCCGGGGACAGCCGCTTCTTGGCCAGGAGCTTGTCGATCTCGGCGTGGACGTACCCGACGCCCTTGTCGACCCGCTCCTGGTCGACGTCGGTGAGCACGACCGGCACCTTCAGGCGCCGCACGAACAGCAGCGCGAGCTGGCTGGCCATCAGGCCGGCGCCGACGATGCCGACCTTGTTCACCTTGCGCGCCAGTGACTTGTCCGGCGCGCCGGCCGGGCGCTTGGCGCGCTTGTTCACCAGGTTGAACGAGTACAGCCCGGCGCGCAGGACGTCGGACATGAGCAGCTCGGCGAGGCCGTCGGTCTCGGCCGCGTACCCGCGGTCCAGATCGTTTTCGCGCGCCAGTTCCAACAGTTCGACGGCCTTGGTGGCGCCCGGTGACGCGCCGTGCGTTCGTCCATCCACAATGGACTTGGCACGGGCGATGGCCGCGTCCCAGCCCGAACCGCGGTCGATCTCGCGGCGGACCGGGGTGATCTCGCCGTTGACCACCTTCGCCAGCCACAGCAGCGACTGCTCGAGGTAGTCGGCCGAGCCGAAGACCGCGTCGACGATGCCGAGCTCGGCCGTCTGCTTGACGGAGAGCATCTTGTTCTGCGCCAGGGCGTTCTCGATGATCACCGTGACGGCGGCGTCCGCGCCGATCAGGTTCGGCAGCAGCTGCGTGCCGCCCCAGCCCGGGAACAGGCCGAGGAAGACCTCGGGGAACGCGATGGCGGCGGTGTTCTCCGACAGCGTCCGGTAGTGGCAGGACAGCGCCAGCTCCAGGCCCCCGCCCATGACCGCGCCGTTGACGAACCCGAACGTCGGGATCGTCGACTCGGTGAGGCGGCGGAACACGTCGTGCCCGGTCTGGGCGATCTCGCGCGCCAGCTCCGGGTCGCTCACGGACTCGACGCCCGACAGGTCGGCGCCGACGGCGAAGATGAACGGCTTGCCGGTGACGGCGATCGCGGCCGGCTCGGCGGCGAACGCCTCGTCCAGCGCGGCGTTCAGGCTCACCAGGCCTTGGGGGCCGAAGGTGTTCGGCCGGGTGTGGTCGTGGCCGTTGTCGAGCGTGATCAGCGCGACGGGCTTGGCGAGCCCGGGCACCTTGACCAGCCGGGTCTTCGCCTCGGTGACGACCTCGTCCGGGAACGCGGCCTTCGCTGCTTCAGCGGTGAAAGTCATTTACTTCGCCCCCTCGAACGCCGGGTTCTCCCAGATCACGGTGCCGCCCATGCCGATCCCGATGCACATCGTCGTCATGCCGTAACGCACGTCGGGCCGCTCGGCGAACTGGCGGGCCAGCTGCGTCATGAGCCGGACGCCGGACGAGGCCAGCGGGTGGCCGCACGCGATCGCGCCGCCCCACTGGTTCACGCGGGGGTCTTCGTCGTCGATGCCGAAGTGATCGAGGAAGGCCAGCACCTGCACGGCGAAGGCCTCGTTGATTTCGAACAGGCCGATGTCGTCGATGGACAGGCCGGTGCGCTTGAACAGCTTCTCGGTGGCCGGCACCGGGCCGATGCCCATGACCTCCGGCTCGACGCCGGCGAAGGAGTAGCCGACCAGCCGCATGGCGACGGGCAGCCCCAGCTCGCGGGCGGTTTCCTCGTCGGCGAGGATCGATGCGGTCGCGCCGTCGTTGAGGCCCGCGGCGTTGCCCGCGGTGATCCGGCCGAAGGGGCGGAACGGCGTCTTGAGGTTTGCCAGCTGCTCGACCGTGGTGCCCGGCCGCGGCGGCTCGTCCTCGGTGGCCAGGCCCCAGCCGAGTTCCTTCGACCGGGTGGCGACGGGTACCAGCTCGGGCCCGATCTTGCCGGTCTTGACGGCCTCGGCGTAGCGCTCCTGGCTGCGTGCGGCGTAGGCGTCGGTGCGCTGCTTGGTGATCGCGGGGAAGCGGTCGTGCAGGTTCTCGGCGGTCTGGCCCATGACGAGCGCGGTGGGGTCGACGAGCTTGTCGGCGATGATCCGCGGGTTCGGGTCGACGCCCTCGCCCATCGGGTGGCGGCCCATGTGCTCGACGCCGCCGGCGATGGCGATGTCGTAGGCCCCGAAGCCGATGCCGGACGCGGCGGTGGTGACGGCCGTCATGGCGCCGGCGCACATGCGGTCGATGGCGAAGCCGGGCACCGACTTCGGCAGCCCGGCCAGCAGCGCGGCGGTGCGGCCGATGGTCAGGCCCTGGTCACCGATCTGGGTGGTGGCGGCGATGGCCACCTCGTCGACGCGCTCGGGCGGCAGTTCGGGGTGCCGCCGCAGCAGCTCGCGAATGGCGTTGACGACCAGGTCGTCAGCGCGGGTCCCGGCGTACATGCCCTTGTCGCCGGCCTTGCCGAAGGGGGTGCGGACCCCCTCGACGAAGGCGACGTTGCGCACGCCTCGCGCGGTCGGCGCGAGCGGCGTTGCTGGTGCGGCCACGAATGCTCCATGAAGTAGACGTTGTTGACCGCACGATAGCCCTTGTTACCGGTCGGTAACCAGTGGTGTGGCCCGGTCGAGTGGGCTACGGCACACTCCTGGGCTCCATCGTCCGTCCCTTCACGAGCCAGGCGACACCGAACGCCTCCACGGCGACGGCCTCCAGCCACAGCGCCGGGTGCAGCGACGGCGCGATGCCGAGGTACTTGGCCAGGGCGATCAGCACCAGGCAGGCGAGGATGACGCCGCCGCAGACGCGGTAGAGCGCGCCGAAGCGCTCCGGCTGCTCGCCGTCGTGGGGGAACAGGCGGAGGCAGAAGTAGGCGAGGGAGAGGAAGAACACCGCCGCGAAGACGAGGTGCAGGACGCCGGCGGTCCGGTCCCACGCCGTCACGTCGTGGTCGGGGGTGGTGGGGGACAGCGCGAGCCCGATCGCGCCGAGGCCGGCGACGGTGCTGGCGATGTTGTCGATCCGGTCGTGGCCGTAGTAGGCGAGCAGGAACACCCCGACCGCGCACATCGCGCCGACCAGGACGTCCCGCAGGTCGGTGTAGTAGTAGCCGCTCAATGAGCCGATGAGGTCGCCGCCCTGGACGAACTGCTTGCCGAGGATGACGACGACCGGCAGGGCCAGGCCGATCAGCCCGATGGCGCGGCGGAGGAACAGGTACGAGTGGACGAGGGTGTTCTGCGGGGATCTGGTCGCCGTGGTCATGGCCGCCTCCGGGGGTTCACTGAGGTGAATCGGCCGGGAGGTGCCCACGGATGAGGCTTGTTACCGGGGAGTTGTCCAAGTTCTCAGCTGATCGTTACGCAGCTCGGCGAAGGTGCCGTCGTGGTGGGCGATGGGGTGGAACCCGGGAGCGAAGCCGGCACGGGCGCCCTCGGCCGGGTCCCAGACCTCGAGCCCGGCTTCGGCGGCGACGTACAGCAGGCCGTCGTGGGCCCACATCCGCCCGGCGGGCCCGGTGAAGGACCCGGTGCAGCGTCCGGTCGCGGCTTCGCGCAGCTCGATGCCGTCGAGGAGCGGCTCACCGATGCCTTGCAGGGCCACGGTGTGCTCGCCCAGCCAGGCGATCGGGGTGTCCCAGGTGTCGCCGCGGTCGGCGAGGTGGCGTCCGTGTTCGGGGGCGTGCCGGTCGCCCGCGAGCCACGCCGCGCAGTCGATGATCAGCGGGATGCCCACCGGGTGCCAGGCCCAGCCGTCGGTGAGCAGCGAACGGCCGGACGGGCTGGGCAGCAGGGCGCCGAAATAGTAGTCGAGGTAGTGCTCGGGGTTGTCCTCGCGGGTGGTCGGGCGCTCGGTCAGCAGGCGGCCGGTGGCCGCCTCGAAGACGTCGAGCCGGTTCGAGTCGGTGGCCGCGACGAACCTGTCCCCGTCGAGGAAGGCGAACGGGAAGCGGGTCCACTCGTTGTCGTCCCAGTCCCGGTCGAGGCCGAGCACGGTGACCCACTCCGCCAGGTCGACGACGGTGCCGTACTGCCCGTAGTCCGAGACGATCGCCGCGAACCGCCCGTCGCGCGAAGCGTGCAGTACGGGGCCGCGAGGCCGCTCCGGCCCGTCGTTCCGCTCGACGTCACGCTCCTCGGGCAGCACGACCGGCCCGAGGAGCCACTGGTCCTCGTGGTCGATCCGGACGAAACCCGCTTCGGTGAGCGCGAGCCAGCCGCCCGGCACCGGCACGAGGCACCGGTCGTTCAGCGGCGTCATCGGGCAGGGACGCGTCGTCCAGGCGCCGGCGAGTTCCCGGTCCCGCAGCAGGACCTCGGGCGAGCCGCGCCAGCCGAGGTGCGCCAGTTCCTCGGCGCGGTCGAAGCAGCCGACGCAGGCGTCGAGCAGTTCCGGCGCCTCGGCATCGGCGCAGTCCGGGCACTGCAGGTCGAAGTGGGTCTTGATCCCGGTGAGCACGCGGAAGCACGCGGGTCCGTTGTCGGTGGTGAGGTGGGCGCAGACGCGCGCCCCGGCGGCCGGAGCGACATGGCCGCACGAAAGAACTTTCACCACTTCAGTGTCGACCGGCGGCGCAACCGATTTACCGGACGCCGAGGTGGGCCAGCCAGCCACCCTTCGCCGAGATGTCCTCCGCTCCCTCCGTGGCCGCCGGTTCGCAGAGGAAGCCCGATACCGATGTCCCGTCGGCCAGTTCGAGCTTGCCGATGGCAAGGGGTGCCGGGATTCCGGCGACGAACTCGCCGAAGCCCTGAGGCGGCAGCTCCCAGATCTCCGCGGCCACCGCAACGCCGCCGGACGCGACCCGCACCAGGCCCGGCTTCGGTGGCACCGTGTCCAGCGCGTACAACCGGTAGGAAGCCGCCGTCGAGACCGCGGACACGAACCGGCCGCCGCGGGACGTCAGCTCGTGGTTCAGCGGCTGGCCGCGCAGGTGCGCGCCGACCACGACGATCGGGATGCGTTCACGCCGCAACCCCGCCAAGGCCGCCAGCTTCAGGTCGTCGTGCGGGGCGCCGAGGAGCATCACGCCGAACGGGCGCCCGGCCACCGACCCCGCCGGGACCGCCAAGGCCGAGAGCCCGAACAGGTTGGTGGAGTTGGTGAACCGGCCCAGCCGGGCGTTGACCGCCACCGGGTCCGCGGCGACTTCGGCGATCGTGGGGTGCTCGGTCGTCGTCGGGACCAGCAGCGCGTCGACACCGGCCAGCGTGGCCAGCGCCTCCGCCCGCAGGCCCGCCAGTACCGCTTGGTCGGCGAACAGCCGGTGCGCCCGGATGTCCCGGGCCGACGCGATGATCGAGCGCACGACCGGGTCGACGGAGTCCGGGTGGGCGTCGATGAACTCCCCGACGGCGGTGTACCGCTCGGCGACGAACGCCCCGCCGTACAGCAGCTGCGCCGCTTCCAGGAACGCCGAGATGTCCACAGTGGTCACTTCGGCGCCCGCCGCGGCGTAGTCCGACACCGCGGCTTCGAAGGCCTCCGTCCAGCCGTCGGCCAGCGGGCCCAGCTGAGCCGGGGACGGCACGCCGAGGCGGAACCGTCCCGTGTGGACCTGCGCGGGCTCGGCCAGGCAGGTCAGCGCGAACGAGGCCTCCTCGACCGTCCGGGCGAACAGCGAGACGCAGTCGATGCTCGCGCACGCGGGCACAACGCCAAGAGTCGGCAGTAGCCCCGGTGTCGGCTTGAGCCCGACGATCCCGTTGAACGCCGCGGGCACCCGGCCCGACCCGGCGGTGTCCGTCCCCAGCGCCAGGTCCACGATGCCGAGGGCGACCGCCACCGCCGAGCCCGAGCTGGAGCCGCCGGACACGTACGCCGGGTCGACGGCGTTCCGGACCGCGCCGTACGGGCTGCGCGTCCCGACCAGGCCGGTCGCGAACTGGTCGAGGTTCGTCGTGCCGAGCACCAAAGCGCCCGCCGCCCGCAGCCGCGCGACCACCGGTGCGTCCGCCTCCGGCTTGTACGAGTAGTCCGGGCAGGCCGCCGTCGTCGGCAAACCCGCGACGTCGATGTTGCCCTTGACCGCCACGAGCTTGCCGTACAGCGGCAACCCCTTACCCGACAAGGTCGCGGCCTCGGCCAGGACGTCGGCTTCGGGCCGCAGGTCGATCCAGATCTCGGGCCGGTCGACCTGCTCGATGCGCCGGTAGGCCGCCCGCACGCGTTCGAGAAGGCTCATCCGAGCACCACCAGCGGGGTTCCGGGCGCCACCTGGTCACCGGGGGACACGAGCACTTCGACCACCTCACCGCTCGCCGGCGCGGGGATCCGCGCCTCCGTCTTCATCGCTTCCAGCGTCACCAGCGACTGCGCGTTCTCGACGCGCTCGCCCGCGGAGACGTCGACCCGCCACACCGTCGCCGCGAACGGCGCCTCGACGACGTGCCCGCCCGGCGGCGCCTCGACCCGCGCCGGCGGCCGGGTGACCGGCTCCGGTTTCGGGTCGAACTCGCCCGCCGCCGCCCACGCCTGGCGTTCGGCCTCGAACGCGGCCGCCTGCGTCGCCCGGAACCCGGCGATGCTGCCGGCGTTGTCCGCGAGGAACTTCTGGTAGTCCGCCAGGGCGAAGGTGCCCTCGGTGGTGTCGAGTTCCAGGGTTCCGGACGTGCTCTGCGCCCGCAGGTCCAGCAGTTCCTCGGCCGACACCGGGTACCAGGAGATCCGGTCGAAGAACCGCAGGTTCCACGGCTGGTCGCCGCCGCGCCAGCTGTTCCAGACCTGGACGGTCCGCCCGACGAACTGGTAGCCGCCCGGGCCCTCCATGCCGTAGATGCACAGGTAGGCGCCGCCGATGCCGACGGAGTTCTCCGCCGTCCAGGTCCGCGCGGGGTTGTACTTCGTCGTCACCAGGCGGTGGCGTGGGTCCAGCGGCGTCGCCACCGGCGCGCCGAGGTAGACGTCGCCGAGGCCGAGCACCAGGTACTCCGCGTCGAACACCGTCCGGTACACGTCGTCCACACTGGACAGTCCGTTGACGCGCCGGATGAACTCGATGTTCCAGGGGCACCACGGCGCGTCGTCGCGGACGCCGGTCATGTAGCGCTCGATCGCCTCGCGCGTCGCGGGGTCGTCCCACGACAGCGGCAGCCGGACGCTGCGGCTCGGCACCACGAGGTCGTGCGTCGGCGGCAGGTCGCGCTCCAGCTCGCGCACCAGCCCGAGCGCCTTGCCGACCGGCAGCGCGTCCGGGTCGACGTGCACCTGCAGCGACCGGATGCCCGGCGTCAGGTCCACGATCCCCGGGACGCCTTCGGCGGCCAGCCGCTCGGCCAGCGCGTGCACCCGCATCCGCAGGGCGAGGTCGAGCTTCATCTCGCCGTACTCGACGAGCAGGTTGTCGTCGCCGCTGCGGCGGTAGGTGACCGACGGCTCTTCATCCGAAGAGGACAGTCGCGCGAGGACGCCGCCGTCGTCGCGGGCGGCCCGGCTCGGCTCGACCGCCGACGTCGGCCGCGTCCGCAGCGCCGCCGCGTGGTCGGTGCCGATCGGCACGAACCGCACGGTGTCGCCGGGCCGCAGCTGCCCGAGCTTCCACCGCTCGCCGGTGGCGACCGTCGCGGGGCAGACGAACCCGCCGAGGCTGGGCCCGTCCGGGCCGAGCAGGATCGGCAGGTCGCCGGTGTAGTCGACGGCGCCGATCGCGTACGGCGTGTCGTGGATGTTCGACGGGTGCAGGCCCGCCTCGCCGCCGTCCGGCCGCGCCCACTTCGGCCGCGGCCCGGTCAGCCGGACGCCGGTGCGCGCCGAGTTGAAGTGCACTTGCCAGTCGGTGGCGTAGAACGTGTCGACGTCGTCCGGGGTGAAGAACTCCGGGGCCGCGTGCGGGCCTTCGAGCGCGCCGATCGTCCAGTGAGCAGCGAAGGCCGGGCGATCGGCCGAAGCGACCGGCCCGACGACCGGGTCCGCCGGGGCTGGCCCGGGCCGCAGGACGTCCCCGGCGGCCAGTGCGCGGCCGCCGTGCCCGCCGAACTTCCCCAGCGTGAACGTCGCCGCGCTGCCGAGGAACTCCGGGACGTCGACGCCGCCGCGCACCAGGACGTAGCTGCGCAGCCCGGCCGTGCACGCCCGGACGTCCAGGGTCGCGCCCGCGGGCACCTCGACGGGCGTCCACAAGGGAACTTGCGTGCCGTCGACGAGCACGGTCGTCGGTGCGCCGGTGACGCACACCTCGGTGGCGTGCGAGAACCGCAGCGCGACACCGTCCACAGTGCACTCCAGGCCGGGTGCGCCCTCCGGGTTGCCGAGCGCGAGGTTGCCCAGCCGCAGCGAAAGGTCGTCCATCGGCCCGCTCGGCGGCACCCCGACGGCCCAGAACCCGGTGCGGCCCGGCCAGTCCTGGACGGTCGTCATCGTGCCGCCGCGCAGGACGTCTATCCGCGGCTCCGCGTCCTCGACGTGGTCCAAAGTGGACGTATCGTGGGCCGCGGCGGTGAAGGCCGCTTCGGCGGCCGCCGCCCGCAGTTGCCCGAGGTTGGTCTGCACGCCGTCGAACCGGGTCGCGGCGAGCGCTTCCCGCAGGTTCGCCAGCGCGTCGGCGCGGTCGGTGCCGGTGCAGATCACCTTGGCCAGCAACGGGTCGTAGTGCGTGGTGACGGTCGCGCCCGGCTCGACCCAGGTGTCGACGCGCGTGTCCGCGGGCAGGGTGACCCGGGTGACGAGGCCCGCGCTCGGCCGGTGCCCGGCGCCCGGGTCCTCGGCGTACACGCGGGCTTCGACGGCGTGCCCGCGCGCGACCGGGATCGCGCGGAACATCGCGCGGTCGCCCTGGGCGAGCCGGAGCATCCAGGCGACCAGGTCGACGCCGTACACCGCCTCGGTGACCGGGTGCTCGACCTGCAGCCGTGTGTTTACCTCGAGGAACGCCGCTTCGCCGCGTTCGGGGTCGTAGACGTACTCGACGGTGCCCGCCGAGCGGTACCGCACCGACGAGCACAGCGCGATGGCGGACTCGACCAGGTGCTTGCGGACCTCGTCGGGCAGGTCCGGCGCCGGGCACTCCTCGACGACCTTCTGGTTGCGCCGCTGCAGCGAGCAGTCGCGCGTGCCCAGGGCGAGGACCTCGCCGAAGCCGTCGCCGAACACCTGGACCTCGACGTGCCGCGCGCGGGTCACCAGGCGTTCGAGGAAGACGCCGGAGCTGGCGAAGCTCTTGGCCGCGACGCTGCGCACGGTGTCCCAGGCGGCGCGCAGCTCGTCCGGCGACGCGCAGGCGCGCATCCCGATCCCGCCCCCGCCGCCGGTCGCCTTGAGCATCACCGGGTAACCGATTTCCCTGGCACGCGCGAGTGCTTCGTCCACATCGGACAACAGGCCGGTGCCGGCCAGCAGCGGTACGCCCGCCGCGATCGCGGCCTCGCGCGCGGTGTGCTTGCTGCCGAACACCTCCAGGTGCTCGGGTGCCGGTCCGGCGAACGCGATCCCGGCGTCTTCGCAGGCGCGCGCGAACGCCGCGTCCTCCGAGAGGAAGCCGTAGCCGGGGTGGATCGCGTCGCAGCTGGTGTCGAGAGCGGCTTGGATGATCGCGCCGGCACGCAGGTAGCTTTCCGCCGCGGGCGCCGGGCCGAGCCGCACGGCCCGGTCGGCGAGCCGCACGTGCGGGGCGAGGCGGTCGGCGTCGGAATACACCGCGACGGTCTGGAGACCCAGTTCCTTGGCGCTGCGCAGGATCCGGACCGCGATCTCGCCGCGGTTGGCGACGAGCAGCCTCACGCGCCGACTCCCGGGGAGATGACGACCATCCGCACCGGCGTCGGGTCGAACCCGTTGCACGGGTTGTTGATCTGCGGGCAGTTCGACACGAGGACCAGTACGTCGGTCTCCGCGCGCAGCCGGACCTCCAGGCCCGGCGCGGAGATGCCGTCGACGATGCCGAGCGTGCCGTCTTCCTCGACCGGGACGTTCATGTACCAGTTGACGTTGCTGACCAGGTCGCGCTTGCCCAGGCCCCACTTGGCGCCCTCGATGAGGAAGTTCTCGACGCAGGCGTGCTGGTGGCGGGTGTGCTGGCCGTAGCGGAGGCTGTTGGACTCCTTGCTGCACGCGCCGCCGAGCGTGTCGTGGCGCCCGCAGGTATCGGCGACGACGGTCAGCAGCGGCGCGCCCTCCTGGGTGCGCAGGACGCTGCCGGTGGTCAGGAAGATGTTGCCCTGCGCGGCGATCGTCGCGGCCGCGCTGTAGCGCTTCGACGTGTCGTTCGCGTCGTAGCAGAGGAAGTCGACGGCCTGGTTGCCGCCGAGGTCGATGATCGCCAGCTCCTGGCCCTGCTGCAGCACCGTCGAATAGGGTGCGCGCGCGGGAACGTCGACGCTGACTTCCAGCTGGGATTCGTAGGCCGTGCTCATGCGATCCCCCGGGCGCTCAGGTAGTCGGCGGTGTTCTCGAAGGCGCGCTGCGCTTCGGGCGAGTGTGTCCACTCCGGACTGTCCGGTGTGGTCGGCCGGTCGCGCCAGGCGAGGACTTCGAGCCTGCTCACGGTGTAGTCGGGCCGCGGGTCGACCGGGTGCGCGACGTTGGCGAGCAGGACGATCGACGGGATTTCGATCCGGAGGTCGACGCTGTGGCCGGGGCCCACGGAGCCGGTGAACTCCAGCTCGCCTTCCGGCTGGACCCGGACACCCTGGAAGAACGACAGGCTCGGCGGCAGATCCCGGGGCCCCAGACCGTTCTTGGCCGCGGCCAGGGTGAACAGCGGCAGTCCGGCGGGGGAGGGGCCCTCCGGGGCGCCGCCGCCGTAGCGTGCGGTGTTTCCGTCCACAGTGGACGTCCCGCAGAGGGCGTCGTGACGCCCGCTGGAGTCGCCGATGATCGTGGCCAGCACCCGCGCCTGGTCCGACAGCAGCGCCACCGACTCGCCGAGGTAGGCGTTCCACTGCACCTTGACCGTGTCGGCGACGTTCAGCCGCTCCCACGGCCCCTCGGCGTTGAACAGCAGCAGGTGCGCGCAGGCGTCGCCGTCGACGTCGGTCAGCCGCAGCCGCGTGCCCCGGGCCAGCACCTTGTGCGTGTACCCGCCGCCGGCCACGGTTTCGGCCCAGGTCAGCGCCTCGGGGGCGACCTCGGCCGGCGGCGCGGGCCAGGTGCTCGCCGGGATCGACGGCATCGTGTCGACCACGGTGCCGGCCTGGGCGCGGGCGTGATCGCGCGCTCCGTAGGTCGTCGCGGTGGTGCTCATGGTCGTCCTCTCTCAGGTCGCGGGTTCGAGGGCGGGAGCGGGGCGCAGCCGCAGCCAGCAGAGCCAGCCGATCACCAGCGCGCCGCCGACGAACTCTATCGGGAACAAGAGCATCCAGGGGGAGCCCGAACCGGCGAGATCGTAGATCTCCGCACGGGGCCAGCCGATGTTCACGATCATGCCGATTCCGTACAGCACGGCTGCGCCGTTCAGCGGAACGCCCCAGCGGCCCAGGGAGAACCGGCCGGCCTCGGCCGGGAACTGCCCGCGCAGCCGCTTCACCAGCAGCGGGCCCGTCACCAGCAGGTAGGCCAGGTACACGACGACCACCGACGTCCCGGTGATCGTGCTGAACAACGTCGGGTTGCCGACGTTGAGCAGCAGCAGCCCGATGGCCAGCCCGCCGGAGAGCAGCGCGGGGGTGACCGGTGTCCCGGTGCGCGGGCTCACCCCGGCGAGGCGGGCGGACGCGGGGAGCGCGCCGTCGCGGGCCATCGCGTAGATCAGCCGGACGGTGCCGGTCTGGATGGTCAGGGTGCAGACGACGACGGCGATCGCGACGTCGGCGAGGAAGACGCGGCCGAGGGTGTCGCCGAAGACGGCGGTGATCACGTACGGCAGGCCGTGGCCGGCGAGCTGCCCGTCGGTGAGGCTCGGCGCGGCCATCAGCGCGGTGACGACCACCGCGAGGCCGCCGATCCCGGAGACGAGCACGGCGCGCAGCACCGCCCGCGGAGCCGCCTTGCGTGCGTCCTTCGTCTCCTCCGCGACCGACGCGGCGGTGTCGAAACCGTAGAGGACGTACGCCGCCATGAGTGCCGAAGCGAGCACACCGCCGATCCCGGCGCTGGTGCCGGGCGCGTCGTGCAGCACCACCTGCGGGCCGCGGACGGCGAACAGGGCCAGGCCGGCGACGAGGACGACGACCCCGACCAGCTCGGCCGCGACGCCGACGTCGTTGATCCGCGCCATCAGCCGGACCCCGCCGGCGTTGACCGCGGTCGTGAAGACGAGCAGCAGAGTGCCGAGCAGCACGGCGTTGGCCGCGCCGGACGGCGACGTCACCGACGGGTCGCCGCCGACGAACTGGAAGCCGTCCCACACCGACGGGAGCACGACCTGCAGCGCGATCGCGGCCGCCGCGAGGGCGACGATGCAGCCGAGCAGCATCATCCAGCCGGCCAGCCAGCCGAGGAAGCCCCGGGTCAGCTGTTTCGCCCACTGGTACACGGAGCCGGCGAGCGGGTAGCGGGCGGCGAGTTCGGCGAAGACCAGGGCGACGAGCAGCTGGCCGGCCAGGACGACCGGCCACGTCCAGAAGAAGAGCGGGCCGCCGAAGGTGTAGCCGAACCCGAAGAGCTGGAAGACGGTGGTGAGGATGGAGACGAAGGAAAAGCCGGCGGCGAAGGCGGAGAACCCGCCCAGCGACCGGCGGAGTTCCTGGCGGTAACCGAAGGCGGCGAGTTCGTCGGGTGGCGTCATGCGGACTCCTTGTTTCTGTCGCTTGACAGAAATTAGGTCTTCGCCGCGACGCGATGATCTCCGCCGTGTTAGGGGGCGGTTAACGCGGGGATCGACACGGCGTCAATGACGACATCCGGGCGTAACCGCACCTCCGTGCGCGTGTCGTCGCCGAAGACCTGGCAAGATCACGCACGTGGGCAAAGGGTCGGGAGTCGGCAGGCCGAGGGCGAGCGGGGCGGCGGCGAACCGGCCGGACGCGCGCCAGGCGGTGCTCGAGGCGGCGGGCGAGCTGTTCACCGGAGCCGGATACGCGGCCACGACGACCAGAGCGATCGCCGAACGCGCGGGATTGCGCCAGGCGTCGCTTTACTACCACTTCCCGGCCAAGGAAGACATTCTCGCCGCGCTGCTGGCGGAGACGGTCCGCCCGTCCCTGGCCCTGGCGGCCCGCCTGGTCGCCGGCGAGGCCCCGGCGGCGGTCCGGCTCTGGGCGCTGGCGTACGCGGACATCGGCCTGCTGGGCGGGGCCCGGCACAACCTCGGCGCGTTGTACCTGCTGCCGGAGGTGGGATCGCCGAACCTGGCCCGGTTCCGGACCGAGCGCGCGGAGCTGAAGGCGGCGTACGGCCGGCTCGTGGCGGCGTCGGGAGTGGCGCCTTCGGCCGTCGCGATCCGGACGGACCTGGTGTTCGGGTTGGTGGAGAGCATCGCGGTGATCCGCCGGGACGACCCGGCGCTGGACGTCGAGGCCCACGTGCGGGAAGGGGCCGACGGGGTGGTCCGGTTGGTGGGACCGCCCGAGCCGACCGACGAGCTGCGGGCGGAGGCGCACCGGCTGCTGGCGGTCCTCGCGGAATGAGCGTGGACCGGCTTCGGAGCGAGATCGCCTGGCTGAGCGCGAAGCTGCAGCGCCGTCGCCGCCAGGACGACCTGACGGCGCTCGACCTGCGAGCGCAGGTCGCCGAGCGGCTCGCGGAGCTGCGCGACCCGGCTGCGGAGGCCTGGCTGCGCGCACTGGTCGCGGACCAGATCCGCGTGTTCGGGGCGCGGCACCACGCGACGCTGGCGTCCTGGTTCCTCATTGCCTCGCGCTGCTCGCAGACCGGGCGGGTGGACGAAGCGCTGGAGCTGTTCTCATCGGTCCGCGCGGCGTATGCGCACGTGCACGGGCCGGACCACGATGTCGTGGCGCACTGCGGGTACGCGATCGCGACGGCGCTGTTCGACGCGGGCCGGTACGTCCAGGCGATCGACGCCTACCGGGCCCTGGGCGGCACGGAGTGCACGGTCGACATCGCCCGCGCCCAGGTGAAGCTGGCGAGGTTCGACGAGGCCGAGCAGACGTTGCGCGGTTTCACCGGAGGAGGCCGGGTTCGTGCGTGCGACGATCCAGGCCGAGCTGGGTGCCCCGGGCCCGCTGATCGAGCAGACGCGCGAACAGCGGGCCGCGGACTCGGCGGACCCGGAGGCGGCCCGGATGTGGCTGGCGTACGGGTTGCTGCTGGCCGGGGCGGCGGCGGACGCGGCGGCGGAGGCGTCGACGGTGGTGACGGCCCGGCTGCGCCACCCGGGCCCGGAGGATCGGCTGACGTGGGAGGCGCGGGTGCTGCTGGCTCTCGCGCTGGCGGAGACGGACCGCTTGGCGGACGCGGAGCACTACGCGCGGGCGGCACTGGATTCGGCGCCGTTGCCGCCGGGACACCCGGTCCTGCTGCACGCCTTGGCGACGGTGGCCCGGGTCCAGTTCCGGCGCGAGGAGTGGGCGGCGGCGGTGGAGACGTACGAGTACGCGGTCGAGGGGTTCGAGGTCGTGCTGGGTGCGGGACATCCACAGACGGTCAAGTCGGCCGCGGCGCTGGCCGAGGCCCGCGCCGCAACCGTCGGTCGTGAGTGAGAAACAGTGTTGGAACACTGTTTCTCACTCACGACTGCTGCGGCAGACCGGCGGGCCGGTGGTCGGGTCGGCCTGGCGGGTGGTCTGGGTATTCTTGCCGGTGGCTGCAATCCCGGTGCTGCAAAGACGGGCGATCGGGTGCCGGACACCGGGAGTTTCCGTCACCCGCGCCCGTACCAATCAGGAAGCCACTGCCTGCAACGCCTTGCTCAACGCCGCCGCCGTCAGCTCGACCTGCCACGGCCGGGCCCCACCCGCGCGCAGAACCTCCGCGACCGAGTCCTCGTCCGTCTCGGCCGGCGGCCGCCAGCACGTCCGGCGGACCAGATCCGGCAGCAGCAGGTTCTCCACCGGCAGGCGGCGGTCCTCCGCGATCGCCGTCAACGCCGCCCGGGCCGCCGACAGGCGGGCCGCCGCGTCGGGGTCCTTGTCCGCCCAGCGGTTCACCGGGGGCGGGCCGTCCGTCGGCTGCGAAGGCGACGGTAGTTCGGAAGCCGGCAGCGCCTTCGCCGTCTGCAAGTGGCGGAGCCAGCTCGCCGTGTACTTGCGCTGGACGCGGCCGCTGAACACCGGCAGCGCCTGCAGTTCCTCGACCGTCTTGGGATCCGCCGTCACCGCGTTGACGATCGCGCTGTCCGGCAGGATGCGGCTCGGTGCCCGGTCGCGTTTGCGGGCCAGCTCGTCGCGCGCCTGCCACAGTTCGCGGACCGCCGCGAGGCCGCGCGGGCTGCGGATCTTGTGCACGCCGGACGTCCGGCGCCACGGCTCGGCCCGCGGGGGCGGCGGCGGGGCCGTCCGCACGAACTCGAACTCCTGCCGGGCCCACTCCAGCTTGCCCTGGGCGCCCAGCTCCGCTTCCAGCTTTTCGCGCAGCTGGACGAGCAGCTCGACGTCGAGGGCGGCGTAGTTCAGCCAGTCGACCGGCAGCGGCCGCTTCGACCAGTCGGCCGCGCTGTGGCCCTTCTCGAGGGTGTACCCCAGCAGCAGCTCGACGAGCGTGCCCAGCGCGACGCGTTCGTAGCCCGCGAGCCGACCGGCCAGCTCGGTGTCGAACAGCGTCGCCGGGTGCAGGCCCAGCTCGGCGAGGCAGGGGAGATCCTGGGAGGCGGCGTGCAGCACCCACTCCAGGGAATTCAGGACTTCGCGCAGCGGGGCGAGGTCTTCGTCGGTCAGGCCGATCGGGTCGATCAGCACCGTGCCGGAACCTTCGCGGCGCAGCTGCACGAGGTAGGCCTTGGGCCAGTACCGGTAGCCGGACGCGCGTTCGGTGTCGACGGCGACCGCCCCGGAGCCCGCGGCGAGCTTCGCGCAGGCCTCGGCCAGCGCGGCAGCGTCGGTGATCACCGGGGGTGTGCCCTCGGCGGGTTCGCGTAGCAGCACA
Source organism: Amycolatopsis sp. lyj-109 (assembly GCF_046548995.1). Lineage (NCBI taxonomy): Bacteria > Bacillati > Actinomycetota > Actinomycetes > Pseudonocardiales > Pseudonocardiaceae > Amycolatopsis > Amycolatopsis sp. lyj-109. The sequence continues at coordinate 189,677 of NZ_JAJPWR010000008.1, read as the reverse complement.
GGGCCGCCCGTGGACTCGATCTCCATCCCGGTGTCCTCGGCCTCAGTGCTTCCCATGGTTGACGACCCTACGGGACGGGCGTACCGCGCCTGGTCCGCCCGCCCCGCAGGGAGGTGTGCTTTCGTCAGCGGATGACGCCGGCTCGCATGGCCAGTGCCACCATCTGTGCCCGGTCGCCCGTGCCGAGCTTGCGCCCGATCCGGGAGAGGTGGGACTTGACGGTGAGGGCGGAGAGCGAAAGCTCCTCGCCGATCTCCTTGTTGGACTGCCCGTCGGCGACCAGCTGGAGCACCTCCACCTCACGAGCGGACAGCTCGCGCGGGGTGTTGTCGGTGCCCGCGACGCGGGTCCCGGTGGCCAGCACCGGAGCCACGCTCGGGTCGGCGTAGACGCCGCCCTCGAGCACACGCCGCACGCCATCGGTCACGACGACCGGCGACGCGGACTTCAGCAGGTACGCCTGGGCCCCGGCCTGGAAGGCCGAGCGGACCGCGTACGGGTCGTCCGAGGATGCGAGTACGACCACGCGCGGCCACCCGTGGCTACGGAGTTCCGTAACCAGCTCGATGCCGCTGCCGTCCGGCAGTCCGAGATCGAGGATCGCCAGGTCACAAGGCCCAGTGGCCTGTGCTCGCGCCCTCGCTTCGGCCACCGTGGCGGCTTCGTGAACGGTACCCGCACCCATCTGTGCGAGTCTTGCTGCGATTGCCTCCCTCAACAGCGGGTGGTCATCGACCACCAACACGGAAAAAAGCTCTTCCCGCGGGTGCGGAACCATGCTCGCCGGCAACGCGCCGGCTGGCGTGGATCGGACGGCCTGAGAAATGCCGACGGTAGCCACGTCACTACCTCCCTGGAGTCGGTCGTGCCCCCCGACCGGCACCGGGACCTTCGGCCGTTCAGCCGCGCCAGCTTTAGACCGAAAGTGGTGTCGTCGAAGGCACTGTAGCGGCCCTGAGGCCGTTGCGGGGGGATCGAATGGGTATCTATCTCAAACGAACAGTCACTCAGTGGGTTCGTAGTAACACGATCGGGCTAGTACACGGCCGGTTGCTAACGGATAGCCCAGTGAACACGATGCAAAGGAGTTACCGGCGCCCAAATGGCCGTGCAGATGAGCCGTGCAGCTTCCGGTGCGCCTAGTGACGAGGGTCCGGATGGGCTCCCCCGACCCTCGGAATGTGGCTCCGGCCGGGGCTTGATCAACTCCGCCGCGCGGCCCCGCGAGGGCCTGCCGAAGCCGGGCTCCGTGACTGTCCGTGTCTGTTTCGAGGTGCCGGTGAGTGCCGTGGCCGCGATTTGATCTTGTAGCGGTGCGTGACCGCGGGGAGTCACGAACGAGGAGACGTGAAACGCCCTCGCGGACCATGGCGGGCTGCCGGGGGTGTCCGGGGATCATCCGGGCCGTTCCGGCCGCCTGGCGGCGTCTCAGGGCTCAAGAGGCAGGTGAACAGTGTTCAGCGGAGGTGAATTTTGCTCACATCCGTACAAAGGGCGATCCAGGGACCGCCGCGAGTGACCGGCCGTTGCCGATTCGTTGCCGAAGATCGCCCGGACAGCCGCTGGGGTCGTGAGTGGTAAGGCGGGTTAGAGCCGACGGTCACTTGGCTACCTACGGCGCGGCGGCCGTCTGCGCCGGCCGGGAACGCACCCAGGCAGCCCCCGGCGGCCAACTCACCAACCGGAACGGCCAACTCACCCGCGGGAACGGCCAACTCACCCACACCGTCGGCGAGTTGGCCGTTCCGGTGCGTGAGTTGGCCGTTCCGGGCGGTGAGTTGGCCCTACTGACAACGTGGGTCGGCAAAAGACCGTTCGCCAGAACCCTAATTACCACTCACGACAGCTGTGGCAGGGTCAGGAGCCCTGGCGCTGCCCGAAGAGGGTCACCCCGACCGGCGGCAGGCCCACGACGCTCGCCATCACCTGGCAGAAGGCCTGCCCGTGGGGCAGCAGTCCGGCGTCGGTCGGCGTCCACGACGCCCGCAGTTCCAGATCGTCGGTGCGGGCGGGTCCGGAGATGTCGCCGAAGCGGGCCGACGACGTCTCGGTCACCGTGCCGCCGAGGGCCTTCCAGCTCGCCCCGGACACTTCCAGCGCGTCGGTCAGCCACGACCAGCCGACCGCCGGCAGGAACGGGTCCGTCGCCAGCTCCCGGTCCAGCTCCGCGCGTACGTACATGACGAGGCGCAGCACGCCGTCCCAGCCGTCCTGGCCGTCCGGGTCGTGCAGCAGCACGAGCCGGCCCGAGGCGAGCACGTCGGCGGGCCCGGACACCTCGCAGCTGACCGCGTACGACCACGGCGCGAGCCGCTGCGGTGCGCGCATCGGCTCCAGCAGCACCTCCCGGCGGGGCCGGACGGACTGCAGCGCCGCGACTGCTTCGCGGAAGAGTTCGGGCACTGGCGTCATCGCGGTCACGCTTCGACTTTAGGGCGGGCACGCCCTGTTGCGGGCGCAGGCGCGCCGAGAGAACGGCCCGCCCGGGCTCGTGGCACGATTGACGCGATGTCTCAGACCACGCCCCTGCCGCGCCAGGCCGCCTCGTCCGGCCGCCGCGAGCTGCCCGAAGCCCCGTTCCTGGCCGCCGCCCGCGGCGAACGCCCGGCCCGCACGCCCGTCTGGTTCATGCGCCAGGCCGGCCGCTCGCTGCCCGAGTACCGCGCGCTGCGCGAGGGCGTGCCGATGCTCGACGCCTGTTTCGACCCGGAAATGCTCGCCGAGATCACCCTGCAGCCGGTCCGCCGGCACGGCGTCGACGCGGCGATCCTCTTCAGCGACATCGTGGTGCCGCTCAAGGCGGCCGGCGTCGACATCGACATCGTGCCCGGCACCGGCCCGGTGGCCGCCGCGCCGGTGCGCGACCTCGCCGCCGTGAAAGCGCTGCCGGAACTCGAGCCCGACCAGGTCTCGAAGGTCGCCGACGGCGTCCGGCTGCTGGTCGAGCGGCTCGGCGGGACCCCGCTGATCGGCTTCGCGGGCGCGCCGTTCACGCTGGCCAGCTACCTCATCGAGGGCGGCCCCAGCCGCAACCACGAGCACACCAAGGCGCTGATGCACTCGTCGCCGGACGTCTGGCACGAGCTGGCCGGCCGGCTGGCCGACGTCGCGCTGACGTTCCTGCGCGCGCAGCTCGACGCCGGCGTCGACGCGGTCCAGCTGTTCGACTCCTGGGCCGGGGCGCTGTCCGAGCGGGACTACCGCGAGTTCGTCCTGCCCCACTCGACGAAGGTGCTGGCGGGCGTCGCGGAGTACGGCGTGCCGCGGATCCACTTCGGCGTCGGCACCGGCGAACTGCTGGCCGCGATGCGCGACGCGGGCGCGGACGTCGTCGGCGTCGACTGGCGGATCCCCCTAGACGAGGCCGTGCGGCGCCTCGGTGGACGCGCGATCGTGCAGGGCAACCTCGACCCGGCACTGCTGCACGCCTCCTGGCCGGTGCTCGAAGCCGAGGTCCGGCGGATCGTCGAAGAGGGCAAGGCGGCCGACGGCCACATCTTCAACCTGGGCCACGGCGTGCTGCCGGGAGTCGACCCCGACGTGCTGACCCGCGTGGTCGGGCTGGTGCACGAGCTGTGAAGCGCGTCGCGGTCGTCGGCGGCGGCGTTTCCGGGCTGACCGCGGCGTACCGGCTGCGGCGGCTGCTCGGCCCGGAAGCCGAGATCACCGTCTTCGAGAAGACGACGGCACCGGGCGGGAAGCTGCGCACCGCCGAGCTCGCCGGCGTGCCCTACGACGTCGGCGCCGAGGCGTTCCTCGTCCGCCGCCCCGAAATGCTCGCGCTGGTCCGCGAGCTCGGGCTCGACGTCGTGCACCCGACGAAAGCCCGCGCGAAGATCCACGCCGGCGGCGCCGTCACCGGGCTGCCGCCCGGCACGGTCATGGGCGTGCCGGCGTCCGCCGAGTCGGTGGCCGGCGTGCTGTCCGAGGCGGGGCGCCACGCCGTCGAGGCCGAGCCGTCGCTGCCCGAGCTGCGGCTGCCGGGCGGGGACGTGCCGCTCGGGCCGCTGCTGCGCGAGCGCTTCGGCGACGAACTGGTGGACCGGCTGGTCGACCCGCTGCTCGGCGGCGTCTACGCGGGCGGGGCCGACGGCCTCGGCCTGCGCGCGACCATGCCCGGCCTGGCTGCCGCGCTGGCGGCGGGCGCGGGCTCGCTGACCGCGGCGGCCGCCGCCCAGCTGCCGGCGAACCCGTCGACGGCGCCGGTGTTCGGCAGTGTCCCGGGCGGCCTCGGCGCGGTGATCGACCGGCTCACCACGGCGTCCGGCGCCGAACTGCGGACCGGCCTGCCGGTGTGCGAGATCGAGCGCCACGACGCCGGCTGGCGGCTGCGCATCGGCGCGGCGCCGACCGCGCACGCACCGGCGGGCAACACCGCCGAAGCCGACGCGGTGGTGCTCGCGGTGCCCGCGCCGTCGGCCCGCCGCCTGCTCACCGACGTCGTCCCGGCGGCTTCGGCGGCCTTCGGCGAGGTCGAACTGGCGTCGATGGCCGTGGTCGCGCTGGCGCTGCCGCCCGGCACCGCGCTGCCCGAGGCGTCGGGGATCCTGATCGGCCAGGGCGAACGGGACGCTTCGGGCGTGCCGTACGCGTCGAAGGCGTTCACCTTCTCCTCGCGCAAGTGGGCGCACTACGGCACCGGCCCGGTCCTGGTCCGCGGGTCGGTCGGCCGGTTCGGCGAGCCGGGCGCGCTGCAGTTCGACGACGTCGAGCTGGTCCGCGTGGTCCGCGACGACCTCGCCCGGCTGACGGGCGTGACGGCGGCGCCGATCGAGACGCTGGTGACGCGGTGGGGCGGCGGGCTGCCGCAGTACGGCACCGGGCACCTCGACCGCGTCGAGCGGATCGAGAAGGCCGTGGCGGAAGTGCCGGGGCTGGCGATCGCCGGGGCGACGCTGCACGGGGTCGGGCTGCCGGCGTGCGTGGCCACCGCGGAGGCGGCGGCGCAACGGATCGCGGCCCACCTGACGGCGTGAGGGTGCTCACCCGACCCGTGGCGGCAGCGGTTCCGCCGCGGTGACAGGATGGACTCATGGCGCGGGTCAACTACAACGAGCTCAACGACACCATCCGCTACACCACCTGGTCGGTCTTCCGGATCGAGCCGGGCCGGCTGGGTGAGGACCGCGGGACCGCCGGCCGGGAGACCGCCGAGTACCTCGACGGCCTCGAGGCCAAGGGCGTCACCGTGCGGGGTGTCTACGACCTCTCCGCGCTGCGCGCCGACGCCGACTTCATGATCTGGTGGCACGCCGAGGAGATCGAGCAGGTCCAGGCCGCCTACACCGGGTTCCGCCGGACGCCGCTGGGCCGCGCGTCGACGCCGGTCTGGAGCCAGACCGCGCTGCACCGGCCCGCCGAGTTCAACAAGAGCCACATCCCGGCCTTCCTGGCCGGCGAAGAGGCCCGCAAGTTCATCTGCGTCTACCCGTTCGTGCGGTCCTACGAGTGGTACCTGCTGCCGGACGCCGACCGCCGCAAGATGCTCGCCGACCACGGCAAGGAAGCCCGCGACTACCCGGACGTCCGCGCGAACACCGTCGCGTCGTTCGCACTGGGCGACTACGAGTGGATCCTCGCCTTCGAGGCCGACGAGCTGCACCGGATCGTCGACCTCATGCGGCACCTGCGCGGCACCGAGGCGCGGCTGCACGTGCGCGAGGAGATCCCGTTCTACACCGGCACCCGGGTGCCGCCCGCCGAGCTCGTCGCGGCGCTCCCGTAGTGCGCGAGCTGGTGGCGGGCGTCTGGGACGCCCTCACGGAGTCTCCGCCCGGAGCATTCGAGCTGACCGGCGCCGAAGACGTGCTGCCCGGCCCGTACCGGGTGGCGGCGGCCGCCACGGCGTCCGTGGCCGCGGCGACGTTGGCGGCGGCCGAAATGCTGAAGCTGCGCGAGATCGAGCCGGGCGTGGTCACGGCGGACACCCGGCACGCGGCGGCGGCGTTCCGGAGCGAGCAACTGCTGCGGGTGGACGGCGTCGGCGCGGAGTCCGTCTGGGCACCGCTGTCGGGCGACTACCGCACGGCCGACGGCTGGGTGCGCCTGCACGCCAACTACCCGCGGCACGAAGCGGCGGTGTGCTGGGGCCTGGGCGTGCCCGGGACCCGGGCCGCCGTCGAAAAGGCGGTCTCCGGACGTGGGGCCCGCGAGGTGGAGCACGCCGTCGTGTCGGCCGGGGGAGCGGCGGCCGAGCTGCGATCGCCCGAGGACTGGGCCGCCCACCCGCAGGGCCGGGCGGTGGCCGAGCTGCCGCTGGTGGACCTGACTCCGATCGGCGAAGCGCCGAAGCGGACGTTGTTCTACTCGGACCGGCCGCTGGGCGGCATCCGGATCCTGGAGCTGACGCACGTGCTCGCCGGGCCGGTGGCCGGCCGGGTCCTGGCCGCGCACGGCGCCGACGTGCTGCACGTCGGCGCGGCGCACCTGCCGCGGGTCGAGGCGCTGGTGCGGGACACGAACCAGGGCAAGCGCTCGACGTTCGTCGCACTGGACACCGAGGGCGGCCGCGCGCGGCTGAAGAAGCTGATCAGCCGGGCCGACGTGCTGGTGCAGTCGTTCCGCCCGGGGGCCCTGGAGCGCATCGGCTTCGGGCCGGCGGAGCTGGCCGAGCTGCGGCCGGGCCTGGTGATCGCGGACCTGAGCGCATACGGCTGGGAGGGCCCGTGGGCCCGGCGTCGCGGGTTCGACAGCCTGGTCCAGATGTCGAGCGGCCTGGCCTGGGGTGCCGAAGAGCCGGCACCGCTGCCGGTCCAGGCGCTGGACCACGCCACGGGCTGGCTCGCGGCGGCGGCGGTGATGACGGCGCTGCGGCGCCAGGTGGTGGACGGCGGCACCTGGCGGGCCCGGCTGTCCCTGGCGGGCACGGGCCGCTGGCTGGATTCGTTGGGCCGCAAGGACTCCACGGCGGCCGACGTCGACTACGCGGACCTGCTGGAGAAAGCGGACAGCGGCTACGGACGGCTGACGCGGGTGCGGATGGCCGGCGGGCTGCCGGGTGCGGAACCGTACTGGGAGTTCGGGACGCGGGAGCCCGGAGTCGACAAACCGACTTGGACGCCCTGACGCGGCACTCGCCCACCCTTGGGGGCCAGGTTTCCGGCAAAGTCGAGGGGCCCGAGGGGGCGGGTTTCGGCGGCGCTGGTGTGGCCGCGGTGTCTTGAATGAGTCATTCAGGGCTTCGGAGGTCCTGAATGAGTCATTCAAGACGTTGGCTGAGCTGGGCTGCGCTGCCGGGTGAGCGAGCGCCCGCCCACCCTTGGGGGGCCGGCCCCGGTTCCAGTCTACCGGCAGCGGCCGACAAAACCCTGGTCAGAGCCGGGTTGTCCACACCCAGGCGGGATTGTGGATCACCGGCGCCGGAGGCGGTCCACCAGCCGCCGCTTCGGCTTCGGCAGGTGGCCACCCTCGATCAGCCACGTCACGAACTCGTCCGCGTACGCCCCCGAGCGCTCGGCCGCCTTCTTGGGCCGGGCCGCGGTGAACTGCGCGAACAGCGGCCCGTACCGCTCACCCAGCGCCTCCGCCAGCTCGGGCCGCTGATAGGCCAGCACCCGCCCATGCTTGCGCCGCAGCACCTGGGCCTCCACCTTCAGCCGGGCCGGGTCGAAACCCGCCGGTGCCGGGCCGCCGGCCAGCAACGCGTGCAGCAGCTCCGCCTGGCGGCGAGCCAGTTCCTCGCGGCTCACCCCGTCACCGCCGTCCGCAGGGCCGAGAGCTCCGCCGCCAGCTCGTCGTCGGTCGGGTAGTCGTCGTCGCGCTCCAGCAGCACGCCCGGCGGGTCCGTGCGGCGGCGCAGCTCCGTCAGCAACGCCAGCACCTCCGGCAGCACCGGGTGCGCGTGCGTGTCGTGGTAGACGCCGTCGCGCTCGACGCCCCCCGCCATGTGCACGTACGCCAGCCTCTCCCAGGGGATTCCGTCCAGGAACGCCACCGGGTCCGTGCCGATGTTGCGCGCGTTGGCGTACAGGTTGGCGACGTCGATGATCAGCCGGCAGTCCGTCCGCTCGGTCAGCTCGGTGAGGAACTGCTCCTCGGTCAGCTCGGCGTCCGGCCAGTCGAGCACCGCGGCGATGTTCTCCAGCGCGAACGGCACGTCCACGATGGACTGGGCGAGCCGCATGTTCGCCACCAGCACGTCCAGGGCCTCGCGGGTGCGGGGCAGCGGCATGAGGTGTCCCGAGTCGAGCCCGCCCGCGCGGACGAAGCACACGTGGTCGCTGACCAGCGGCGCGTCCAGGGCCCGCGCGATCTCCGCGAGGTGCTGGACGCGGCCGGTGTCCAGGGGCTCGGCCCCGCCGAGGGACAGCGAGACCGCGTGCGGCAGCACCGGCAGGCCCCGCTTGCGCAGCGCCACCAGCGTCTCCGGCAGGTGGTCGGCGTGCAGGTTCTCGGCGACGACCTCGACCCAGTCCACGCCCGGCAGCCGCGCGATCGACAGGTCCAGCTCGTGCCGCCAGCCGATCCCGATGCCCAGTTCACCCACCGCAACCCCCTCCGCCGCCGCACGACGAACCGCACGATGACCCGCTGCTGCACGACGAGCTCGAGCACGACGAGCCGCTGCTGCACGACGACCCGGACGACCCGGACGAGCCGCCGCCGTACGTCATCGGCGGGGCCAGTGCCGCGCTCAGCTCCTCGTCCGGGTACATCCCCCAGCCGCCCAGTGCCACCGCGGCCGCGGCGCCGCCGAGCAGGACGCCGCCGGCCAGCATGCCGGCCGGGACCGGCCCGCTTGCCGCGGCCCGGGCCTGGCCGAGCAGGCGGTGCCCCGCGGCCGACGGCTGCCGGGCGCCCGTCTTCGACCGGCGGACCGCCGCCACGATCGCCAGCACCGCCGCGACGATCACCAGGAACACCAGGATCCCGACCGGGCGGCCGAGCGAGATGCCGTTGACCAGCCGGACCACGCCGAGCGCCAGCACGGCCAGCTGCAGGAGGAGACCGAACGTCCGCGCCTGCCGCTTGGCCGCCGCCGACGTCAGCAGCCCGCGCTGGTCGAGGCCCTCCTCGAGGGCCCGCATCGCCGCCGACCGGCGGCCGTACGCCCGCAGCGTCGCTGTCGTCTTCAGCTGCGCCGAGTCGAAGATCGCCTGCTCCAGCGGCTCGGCCGGCCGCGTCCCGGCCTGGCTGACCTGCTTGTAGCTGTTGACGCGCAGCTGCCCGCGCTCGACCAGGGCCGCGATCGCCGCGTCGACGGCCCGGTCGGGGCCGCCGGCGAGGAAGGCGAGCTGGTAGACGGTCGGCGGCGGACCGGGCGTGACGGCGTCCGCCCGCAGCGCCCGGCTGCTCACGACACCGGACACGACGACCCTGATCAGCAGGACCGCGCCGAGCAACGCGATGTAGAGGACCACGAAATCCGGACCGGAAATGCCCCACGGGTCGGTCATCGCCCGTCTCCCCTCAGTGTGTCGCGGTTACCGTAGCTGTGAGACGCACGCGCTCGCGTCGGCGTTTCAACCGCCGCAGCCCCCGCCGCCACCCCCTCCGCAGCCGCCGCCCCCGCCGCCGCACGAGCTGCCGCCCCCGCCGCTGCTGCAGGAGGACGAGCTGCCGCCGTAGTAGCCGGCGAACCCACCGCCACTGGCCGCCGCCCACCGGCTCCGGCGTCCGCGAGCGCGGGCACCGGTGCTGGCCGGGACCACCGAGGAGCGGCTGACGGCCAGCCGGACGTCCTTGTCGGGGTGGCTGCCGAACCCGCCGACCGCGACCGCACCCGCCGGGCCGGCGGTCAGCACACCGGCGAGCTCGGCGGCCCCGGTCGCGGCCCGCCCGGCGGCGGTGGCCTTGACCTCCGGGGTGCGCGTGGCGCGGGTCGTCACGAAGACGGCGGCGACCGTGCCGAGCGCCAGCAGGCCCAGCAGGTAGCCGACCGGGTGCCCGGTGGAACTGCCGGCGATCAGCCGGACCACGCCGAACACCACCAGCGCCCAGTACGCGACAGCGGCGATCACCCAGGTCGAGCGCACTTTCCGGGCGTCGACGAGCAGGCCGCGGGCGATTAGCCCGTTCTCCAGGGCGACCAGCGTCGGGTGGTGCCGCACCTCGCGGCGCACCGAGTCCACGGCGGTGCCGGTCTTGCCGATCCGCGTGAGCGCGGCCCGGCCCAGGTCGTCCGGTGCCGAACCCCGGACGCGGTGCACCCGGCCGGTGCCGTCCATCCGGATGATCTGGCGCTCCAGCAGCCGGGCGACGACGAATTCGCCGGCCCGGGCGCGGCCGCCGGTGAGCAGCGCGAGCTCTTCGGCCTTCTCCGGTGCGCCACCGCCCCGGCCGCGCCGCAGGGCGTGAAGCCGGAGCGCGGCGGCCAGCGCCGGCAGCAGCAGCAACCCCAGGTAGAGCCCCGCGAACACCGGTCCGGGAATACCCCAGGTGTCGGTCATGAGTCCGCCCTCCCTCGTCCGTGTGCGGAGACTACGTTCGAGGAAGGGCGGCGGGTTGCACGCTTAAGGAGGATTTAGGACTGGGGGTTTTACGACTGGGGTACCAATTTCAGCGAGATCGAGTTGATGCAGTAGCGCTGGTCGGTCGGGGTCGGGTAGCCCTCGCCTTCGAAGACGTGCCCGAGGTGGCTGTGGCAGGAGCCGCAGAGCACCTCGATCCGCTTCATGCCCATCGCGCGGTCCTCGCGCAGCAGCACGGCGTCCGAATCGGCCGGGTCGTAGAACGACGGCCAGCCGCAGTGGCTCTCGAACTTCGTGTCGCTGCGGAACAGCTCGGCACCGCACGCGCGGCACTCGTAGACGCCGGTGGTCTTGGTGTCGGTGTACTCACCGGTGAACGGCCGTTCGGTCCCCGCCTGGCGGAGCACGGCGAACTCGTCGGGGTTGAGCTGCTGCCGCCATTCCTGCTCGGACTTCACGACCCGTGGGGTCGCGCCGACAACGGGTTTCATACCTTTCACCCGATCCACGTTACGCCGCGAGCCAGGCGAGGGCGTGCACGACGATGTCCCATGCGGCCACGATCACTCCGAGCACGATGAGCACGACGACGAGGGCGGCCACCCAGTAGCGCAGCCCGCCGAGCCGGTTGCTGGAGTCGGCGAAGTCGGAGACGCCGTCGAGGGCGGCTTCGATGGTGAAGTTCGGGCCGCACCGCTCGATGCGGTCGAGGTGCTCCGCGAACGCGCGCGCCTCCGGGTCGTACGGGTCCAGGCCGACCAGGTCCTCGTGGAAGCGAGGATTCTGGCCCGGCAGCGAAGCTCCGTCGTCGGCCATGCCACCACGGTAGGCCATCGGCGCCGCTCAGCCCACCGGACGCGCGTTACGTCTCAGTTGCCCGTGCCGGCACCGGCGCCGTCGAGCTTCGTGCTGGCGTCGATCAGGGTCTGCCCGCCGATGATGACCAGCCGGTAGGCGCGGCGGTTGCCGCCGACGTTGACGTTCATGATCAGCGAGCCGTCGCTCTCGTTGCCGCCCGAATCGGCGTGCGCGGTGTTGACCTGGCCGATCGAGTCCTTGTTGTCGGTCCAGTACTGCTGGTAGGCCTGCTCGCTGCCGTAGACCTGCTGCGCGGCAGGGGTCAGCTGGTCCCAGTGCGCCGCCGGGTTGCCGAAGTAGTCGATGACCATCTTGCCGGCCGAACTGAAGTTGCTGACCCGGCTCTCGGTCGGGGTCTGTCCCAGCTTGGCGGCCACATTCGAGTTGCTGCTCTGGCCGGTGCTGGGCAAGGTCTTGCCCGTGGTCGGCTGGTTGCCCGGCGACTGGGCGGTCTGGTTGCCGCCCGAACCGCCGTTGCCCGAGTTCAGCACCAGGAACACGATCACCGCGATCACGACGACCGCCGCGCCGGCGCCGGCGAACACCGCGTACTTGCGCTTGTTGTCCGGCTTCGGGGTGCCCGACGAGTACTGGGGAGCCCTGGCCGACGGCGCGGCCGCGGGCATCGGTCTGGGCGGGGTGTTCGGCGGGGCGGCCGGGGACCGCATCGGCATGAACGCCGCCGTCGGGCGCGGCGGGTTCGACGGCGGCTTGTTCGGTGCCTTGTCCGGTGCCTTGTTCGCGGGCGCGGGCGTGCCGGCCGGCGGGGACGAGGGCGCCGCGCCGGCGGTGCGCTGCCACGGCGGCCGCTCGCCGTCGTCGGCGGACGCGGGTGCGGCGGGCTTGCGGCCCGCGCCGCCGGAGAGCAGCGGCGGTGACGCCGTCATGCCGCCGGGCTCGGTGCGGGCCAGCGCGGCCAGCCGCTCGCGGGCCTCGGCCATGCTCGGCCGCTCGCCCGGCTCGCTGCGCAGCAGGCTCATCAGCAGTGCGGTGGCCCCGCCCGCCTGCACCGGCGGGTTGATCTGGCCGTTCGCCGCCGCGTAGAGCAGCGCGAGCTGGTTGGTCGTGTTGCCGTACGGCGTGGTGCCCTCGATCGCCTGGTAGAGGGTCGCGCCGAGGGCGAAGACGTCGGAACTGGGCACCGGGTCGGCGCCGCGGGCCAGCTCAGGCGCCAGGTACGCGGGCGTGCCGCCGATCAGGCCGGTCGCCGTCAGCGTCATGTCGCCGGCCGCGCGGGAGATGCCGAAGTCGGTGATCTTCGCGGTGCCGGTCTGGTCGATGAGGATGTTGCCCGGCTTGACGTCGCGGTGCACGATGCCGGCGCGGTGGGCGGCCACCAGCGCGGACGCGACCTGCTCGCCGATCCGGGCGATGCGGCCGAGCGGGAGCGTGCCCTGCTCGGAGAGGATCGTGGAGAGGCTGGGTCCGTCGAGGTACTCCATCACCAGGCACGGATCGCCGTTGTGCTCGGCGATGTCGAACACCACGATGGCGTTCGGGTGCTGGAACCGGGCCGCGTTCTTCGCCTCGCGCATCGCGCGCTGGCGCATGTTGTCGCGTTCGGTCTCCGACACGCCCGGCTGCGGGAGGATCTGCTTGATCGCGACGTCGCGCTCGAGGCGCACGTCGGTCGCGCGCCACACGACTCCCATGGCACCGCTACCAATGTGCTCGACGAGGCGGTAGTGCCCCGCGATCAGCTGACCGGTGTCGATGGCGACTGCTCCTGACGAAATTCCCGGTGGTGGTGGCCCTGCTCAGCGCGTTACCGCTTCGCGCACCCGATCGAGTGTAGCGGTCGGCCGGGTGGGAGTCCGCGTCAGCCAGCCGGTCCGGCGGGCCGCGGTTCGGCCGGTGCCCGCTTCTTGAACACCCTGACCAGCCCGATTGCTCCGGCCAGCGCGAAGACGCCGTAACACGCGAGCAGCGCGGGCGGCGTGTCGCCGGTCAGGGCGTCACCGAGGAAGACCACGGCGACCGTACCGGGCACGCTCCCGAGCAGTGTGCCGGCCAGGTACGGGGCGAGCCGCACCGAGGACACCCCGCAGAGGTAGCTGAACGGCGCGAACGGCACCACCGGGATCAACCGCAGCGACGTGATGGCGAGGACGCCACCGTCCGAAAGGCGGTCGTTGACCGTTTTCACGGCGGACCGGTGCAGGTGCCGGGTGACCAGGTCGCGGCCGAGCAGGCGGGCCAGCCCGAAGGAGAGGCCGGCCGCGATGGTGGTGGCGGCCAGGCCGATCGCGATCCCGGCCGCGGTGCCGACGAGCAGGCCGGCGGCGAGGTTGAACACCGTCCGCGGGATGGGCGCCACGGTCAGCAGCGAGTACGCGACGAACAGCACGAGCGGGGTGGCGGGGCCGGTGGTGGCGGCCCAGGCCCGCAGGTCGGCCGGACCGGGGATCGGGAGCAGCACCGCGGCCGCCGCGAAGACGGCGAGCACGGTGAGCGCGACGATCAGCTTGGTGCGGCCGGACACCCGTTCGAGCCTACCGGGGGCGTCCGGGACCGCTGGCGTGGCCGGTTCGCGCGTCTTGAATGACTCATTCAGGACGTCCGACGCCCTGAATGAGTCATTCAAGACGTCCGGTGACCGCTAGCGTGGCCGCATGCCCAAGCACGGTGACCCGGTCGAGTACGAGGTGGGCGGGCGCACGGTCCGCGTCACCAGCCCCGACAAGGTGTACTTCCCCCAACGCGGCATCACGAAGCGGCAGGTCGTAGAGCACTACATCACGGTCGGCGGCCCCCTGCTGCGCGCGATCGGCGAGCGCCCGACGACGCTGAAGCGGTACGTCGACGGCGTCGAGGGCGACTGGTTCTACGCCAAGCGCCTGCCGAAGGGCGCGCCACCGTGGGTGACGACCGCCGAGATCACGTTCCCGTCGGGCCGCACGGCCGCCGAAGTCTGCCCGGCCGAGCCGGCGGTGTTCGCGTGGGCGGCCAACCTGGGCACGTTCGACTTCCACCCGTGGCCGGTCCGCCGCCCGGACGTCGACCACCCGGACGAGCTCCGGATCGACGTCGACCCGCCGGACCGGGCCGGCTTCGCGGGCGCGGTCGAAGTGGCCATGGTGGTCCGCGAGGTCCTGGCGGACGCGGGCCTGACGGGCTGGCCGAAGACCTCGGGCGGCCGCGGGGTGCACGTGCTGGTCCGCATCCGCCCGGACCAGGACTTCGTCGCGGTCCGCCACGCGGTGATCGCGGTGGGCCGCGAGGTCACCCGCCGGATCCCGGAGAAGGCGACGATCTCCTGGTGGAAGGAGGAGCGCGGCGGCCGCGTGTTCCTCGACTACAACCAGGCCGCCCGCGACCGGACGGTGGCTTCGTCGTGGTCGGTCCGCGGGACGCCGCGCGCGACGGTGTCGACGCCGCTGACGTGGGACCTGCTGGGCGAGGTGGACGCGGACGACTTCGACGTGCTGACGATCCCGGCGTTCCTGGAGAAGCACGGCGACCTGCACGCGGCGATGGACGAGTCGCCGTCCGGGCTGGAGACGGCGCTGGAGTGGTACGAGCGGGATTTGCGTGATCACGGTCTCGGTGATCTGCCTTACCCTCCCGATTATCCGAAAATGCCGGGCGAACCGAAGCGGGTGCAGCCGAGCAAAGCCCGGCCCGAGAACAGCGAGTGATCGCGCAAGCGCCCGCTGTCGCCTTTCGGGTCACAAATGTTGCACGGCCGATCTCGATGTCACGATCTTGGTCTCCGACGGCGTAACGTGCGGTCCCGAATCGACGACTCCCCGGGGCCATCGGGGAGCGGGTTCGAGGAAGGAGGCCGTTCGTGGACGACCTGATCGCTTTCCTCGCGGCGCGGGTGGGTGCGCGGCAGGCGCTCATCATGCAGGCCGTCAACAAGGCGAAGGCCGGCGACACGATGAACCGCGGCGAGACCAAGGTTGCCGTGGAGCAGAAGATCCGCGGGTTGACCGACCTGGACCTCGACGCGGTCAACCAGATGATCAACGAGATCGAGGCGACCCGGCGGATCCTGCTCGCCCACCGCACCACGGTGTCGGAGAAGGTGCCCGGGTTTCCGCTCTACGGCAGCGAATACTGGTGTGAGACCTGCCACGTGCCCGCCGACGAGGCCGGCTCCAACTGGTGTCTCACGCTGCGCCTGCTGGCCCTGCCCTACGTCGACCACCCGGAGTACAGCGAGCGCTGGCGGCCCTGACGGGAATCCCGCCGGACGCCCGGCGTTGCACCCTGCGTGACGCTGTTCTCCGTGCTCGACCGTTCGCCCGTGCGGCGCGACCGCGGGCCCGCGCAGGCGCTGCGGGACACCGTTGCCTTCGCCGCCGGCATCGAACGGCTGGGCTACCACCGGTTCTGGGTGTCCGAACACCACAGCGTGCCGGGCGTCGCCGGGTCCGCGCCGACCGTGCTGGCCGCCGCCGTCGCGGGTGCGACGAGCCGGATCCGCGTCGGGACCGGGGGCGTGATGCTGCCGAACCACCGGCCGCTGGTCGTGGCGGAGCAGTTCGGCGTGCTGGAAGCGCTTCACCCGGGCCGGATCGACATGGGGCTGGGCCGGTCCGTCGGCTTCACCGGCGGCGTCCGATCGGCGCTGGGACACGGCAAAGAGGCCGCCGGCGACTTCGGCGCGCAGGTCCGTGAACTGCTCGGCTTCTTCACCGGGGAGCACGCTTATCCGGGCGTGCACGCCTATCCTGCCGAGGGGCTGCGCGTGCCGCCGTTCCTGCTGGCCACCGGGTCCGGTGCGGACCTCGCCGCGGAGCTCGGGCTGCCGCTGGTGATCGCTCCGGTGCGCGGTGAACAGGCCTTGGCCGAGGCGGTGACGCGCTACCGGAACGGGTTCCGGCCGTCCGGGTGGGCGCGGGGGCCGTACGTGGTGGTGTCGACGGCGATCGCGGTGGCGGACTCGGCGGCGGACGCGCGCCGCCTGCTCGTCTCGGAAGCCTGGGCGACGGTGTATTCGCGCTCCCACGGCGTCTTCCCGCCCCTGGACCCGCCCGGCGACGTCCTCGCGGCGCCGATGACCGACCGCGAGCGCCGGCGGCTCGAGGAGACTGTGGACGGTCAGATCGCGGGGACGCCGTCCGAAGTCGAGGATCGGCTGGGACGGTTGGTCGCGCTCACCGGCGCCGACGAAATCCTCGCGACAACCGCCGCCTACGACCAATCCGCGCGGTTCGATTCCTTCGCCGCACTGGCCCGATCGGCCGAACTGCGTGAGGCTGTTTCCTGATTCGGAGATATCACGTCAAGGAATTTCGGTGGCGTATCCCGGTGATACGATTTCCGGGTGACTGCCGGGTCGGCCTCGAGCCGTGAGCAGACGGGGTATCCGGCTGTGCCGTGACCTCCGGGCGGCCCCGTGGGCCGCCGCCTCCTCGCACGTGTCGCCCTGATCGGGACGTGCGCGGAAGGGAGGTGAATCGCATGACCCAGTGGCCGGAGTTCGTCGCGGCCCACGCCGAGGGCGGTGTCCTCGACGGCGTCGTGACCCGGGTGCTGCCGTTCGGCGCGTTCGTCGAAGTCGCGGACGGCATCCACGGGTTCCTGGTGACGGACGTGGTGCCGCCGGCCGGGACCCGGCTGCCGGTCCGCATCGAGCAGATCGACGTGGAGCGGCGCCGGTTCAGCCTGGTGAAGGCGTAGCCGGAGGAGGGTCCGGGGTCGTCCGGTCCCGGACCCGTCCGGCGATGTCGCGTGCCACCACGGCCGGCGTCCGCCCGTCCGTGGGCACCAGCGTCGCCGACCGGCGCAGCCACGGCAGGGCCTCGCCGTAGCGGTCGACGTGGTCGAGCCGCCACGGCCGGGCCGCGGTGTCGGCGGAGGCGTCGATCCGGCGGCGCAGTTCGGCCGGCTCGGCGTGCAGGACGAAGTGCGCGGCCGGGACACCGCGCACGGCCAGTCCGTCGAAGATCTCCCGCGCGTACGCCTCGACGAGGATGGTCTGCGGGACGACCAGCGTGCCGGCGTGGTCGTGCACCCGCACCGTGTTCTCGACGACCAGCGGCCGCCACAGCGGCAGGTGCTGGAAGTCGCCCTCGTGCTCCGGGAACGCCGTGCGCAGCAGGTAGCCGACGAACTCCGTGTCGAACGTCCGGGCGTCCAGCAGGCCGGCCAGCTCGGCCGCGGTCGTCGTCTTGCCCGCGCCGAACGTGCCGTTCAGCCAGACGATCACCCGAGGACCAGCGGCAGCCGCCCGGCCAGGTCGCCCAGGGACGCCGTCTCCGCCTCGGTCGGTGCGCGACGGCCGGTCGCCACCCGCAGGACGTCCTCGTCCGGCATCGACGACGGGAACTCCGCTCCCGCGATCTGCTCCAGCATCGACCGCGTCCGCGCCAGGCCGTCGGCCGGCGGCCCGGCCACCGAAGGCACGTGCGCCACCAGGTCCAGGTGGTGCAACGTCCACTCCAGCACGTACGCCGAGAGGTAGTCGCCCGCCGTCAGGACCATCTCCTGCGTCGACACCCGCTCTCCCGGGTCCACCAGGTCCGCCGCGCGGCCCGCTGCCGACCCCACGTCGTCCAGGTGGAACTTCAGCAGCGCCGGGTCCTCGTACGCCGCCGCCAGGCGGACGATCAGCGCCGACAGCGGGTCGTCGCCCGTCGGTGGCTCGGAAGACACCGCCCAGTACGTGATCGCGTTGTGCGTCAAAGCCGAGGAAGCCGGGGTCGCCAGGGTGATCAGCACGTCCTGCGCGTCGATCACCAGGTGGCACACCACGTCCCGAACCAGCCAGCCCCGGCAGCCGGACGGCTTCTCGAAGTCCGTGTCGGGAAGGGAAGCGACTGCGGCGCGCAACGCCGCCCACGTGCGCGAGAAGAGATTCACGCGCGCGAAGCTAGCAGGATCAGAGCCGCAGCTGCAGCTGGGTCAACAGGCGCTGCGCCGGGTCGTCGAAGTCCACACCGGACACCTCGGCCGCGCGGCGGACCCGGTACCGGACCGTGTTCGGGTGGATGTTCAGCACCCGGGCCGCCGCCCGGACGTCGCCGAAGGTGTTCAGCCAGGCCAGGACCGCCGGGACCAGGATGCCGCCGTGCTCGGCGTCGTGCTCCACCAGCGCCGTCAGCCTCGGGTCGCGGATGCGCGGCTGTTCGCCCAGGTAGGCCAGCACCTCCGAGAGCAGCACCTCGGCGCGGACGTCGGCCAGCGAGGCGACGTCGGCGGCCCAGTGCCCGCGCGTCATCGCCGCCAGCACGCGGTCGGCGTCGCCGCGGGACGCCGCCGCCTCCGACAGCCGGGACACGATGCCGCCGAGGGCCGCGCGGACCGGGACGTCCAGGTGGCGGCGGGCCGTCGCGGCGATTTCGCGGGCCAGCGCCAAAACCGCCGCGTCCGAGTGCTCGGGCAGGTCCGGCAGCAGCGCGTAGACGCGGCCGCCGATCACGCTCACCAGTGCGCTGCGCCGGTAGGCCGCCGTGTGGACGGCGATCAGGTGGACCAGCTCGGCGCGCCGCAGCTGACGGTTGCCGGATCGTTCCAGGGAAAACGCCAGCACCTGCGCCGGGCGCGCGGGGTCCGCGCCGATGTCGTCGGCGACGGATTCGGCGTCGAGACGCCCCTCGAGCAGGCTCGCCAGGAGGTCTTCGCGCAGCCGCAGCTCCGGGCTCGGCAGCGTGCGCGCGCGGATCAGCTGCGGCGCCAGGGTGCGGCTCGCCCCGAGCAGCGCCGTCTCGGCCCGTTCGGTGAGCGGCTGGGCGCCCTCCTGGACCCAGATCGTGCCGAGCGGCTGCTTGCCCGCGTGGATGCCCGCCGCGATGCGGCGCCGGATGCCGAGCTCGGGCCGCTCGTCGATCCGGACGATCCCTTCGCCGGCGCGAAGCCGCTGGTAGACGCCCCATTCGCGGAGCATCGCGAGGTAGCGCTCCGGGCCTTCGCGGCCGAGGATCGACAGCCGCCGCAGCTCGTCGACCTCGTCGCCCGCCCGGGAGTACGCGAGCACGCGGTTCGCCGTGTCCTCGATGCTGACCAGGCCGCCGGTGAGCGTCGCGATCGTCTGGGCCAGAGCGAACAGGTCGCCGAGGACCTCGCCGCTCGCCGCTTCGCCGCCCGCGCGGGCCGCTTCGACGACCCCGCGGGCCAGCGATTCCACCTGCTCCCAGCGCGCCTCCGCACCGACCGTGAGCAGCGCGACGCCCGCGTCGGCGGCGACGTCGGCGCCCGTCGCGCCCTTGACCGCCACCGCGGCCGCGCCGCCGCGCCCGGCCGCGCGGATGGCCGGGGCCGCCGCCCGGCCGCGGGCGCCGATCACCAGCACCAGGTCGCCGGGGGACGCTTCCAGGGGATCCTCGGGGTCGAGGATCACGACGTCGGAGACCGGGACGCCCAGGCCGTGCGGCGCCACGACGACCTCGACGAGCGGCTCGCCGAGCGTCGCCAGCACGTGCCGCAGCGAGGTCACCGCAGGGTTGTCCGATCAGCCAATATCATACGAGCGATTTTAGCTGATCGGACAAGCCGCGAGAACGTGTCCGGAGTTACCGTTCGGGGCATCTGGACGCAAAGCAGAGGAGCCGCCGTGGACGCCGTGACCCAGACCCCCGCCCCGACGAACGAGCCGGTGCTGACGTACGCGCCGGGCAGCGCCGAGCGCGCCGAGCTCGAGGGTGCGCTCAAGCGGCTGGGCCAGGCGGAACCGGTCGACCTGACCGTCACCATCGGCGGCGAGCAGCGTCACGGGGGCGGCGAGAAGATCGACGTCGTCCAGCCGCACAACCACAAGCACGTCCTCGGCACCGTCCACAGCGCGACACAGCAGGACACCACCGACGCCATCGCGGCCGCCGCGAAGGCCGCCCCGGAGTGGCGCGCGCTGTCCTACGACGACCGCGCCGCGATCCTCCTGCGCACCGCCGACCTGCTCACCGGCAAGTGGCGCGCCACGCTGAACGCCGCCACCATGCTCGGCCAGTCCAAGACCGCGACCCAGGCCGAGATCGACGCCGCCTGCGAGCTCGCCGACTTCTGGCGCTTCAACGTCGAGTTCGGCCGCCGCATCCTCGCCGAGCAGCCGATCAGCTCGCCGGGCGTGTGGAACCGGATGGAGCACCGGCCGCTGGAGGGCTTCGTCTACGCGATCACGCCGTTCAACTTCACCGCGATCGCCGGCAACCTGCCCACCGCGCCCGCGCTGATGGGCAACACCGTGCTGTGGAAGCCGTCGCCAACGCAGTCGTTCGCCGCGCACCTGACCATGCGGCTGCTCGAAGAGGCCGGGCTGCCGCCGGGCGTGATCAACCTGCTGCCGGGCGACGGCAAGGCCGTCTCCGAGGTCGCGCTGACCCACCGCGACCTGGCCGGCATCCACTTCACCGGCTCGACCGCGACGTTCCAGCACCTGTGGGGCACGGTCGGCGCGAACATCGCGGGCTACCGCGGCTACCCGCGGCTGGTCGGCGAGACCGGCGGCAAGGACTTCGTGCTCGCGCACCCGTCCGCCGACGTCGACGTCCTGCGCACCGCGCTGGTCCGCGGCGCCTTCGAGTACCAGGGCCAGAAGTGCTCCGCCGCGTCGCGCGCCTACGTTCCGCGCAGCCTGTGGACGAAGCTCAAGGACGGCCTGGTCGCCGAGACCGAGGCGCTGTCCTACGGCGACGTCACCGACCTCTCGCACTTCGGCGGCGCGGTCATCGACCGGCGCGCGTTCACCAAGCACAGCGACCTGTTCGACCGCGTGCGCGGCGACGCCTCCGTCGAGGTCCTGACCGGCGGCACCGCCGACGACAGCGTCGGCTACTTCGTCAAGCCGACGATCCTCGTCTCGGACAACCCGAAGCACGAGATCTTCTCGACCGAGTACTTCGGCCCGATCCTGTCGGTGCACGTCTACGAGGACGGCGACTTCGACGCCGTGCTGAAGCTGATCGACTCCTCCGCCGCGTACGCGCTGACCGGCGCGGTGATCGCCGCCGACCGCACCGCCGTCGCGAAGGCCTCCGAGGCGCTGAAGTTCGCCGCCGGCAACTTCTACGTCAACGACAAGCCGACCGGAGCCGTCGTCGGCCAGCAGCCGTTCGGCGGGGCGCGGGCCTCGGGCACCAACGACAAGGCAGGCTCGATCTTCAACCTGCAGCGCTGGACCAGCCCGCGCTCGATCAAGGAAACCTTCGTGCCGCCGACCTCCGTGCGCTACCCGCACCAGGGCTGAGAGGGAGACCGTCATGTTGCGTGCCCCGTTGCTCGCCGCCGCCCGGTCGAAGGGCATCCGGCGGCTCGTCGAGGCCGTGCCCGCCACGCGATCCGTGGTGCGCCGGTTCGTCGCCGGGTCCGAGAGCGCCGACGCCGTCCGCGTGGCCAGGGAACTGGCCGCGGATGGCCGGCGGATCACCCTGGACCACCTGGGCGAGGACACCACCGACGCCGCGCAGGCGACCGCGACCGTGGCGGCCTACGAAGCCGTGCTGACCGCGCTGGCCGCGGAAGGCCTGGCGTCCGGAGCGGATGTCTCGGTGAAGCTGTCGGCGGTGGGCCAGTTCCTGCCGGTGGACGGCGAGGACGTCGCCTTGGAGAACGCGCGGAAGATCTGCGCGGCGGCCGAGGCGGTCGGGGCCACCGTGACGCTCGACATGGAGGACCACACCACCACGGACTCGACGCTCGGCATCCTGCGCGAGCTGCGCGGGGAGTACCCGTGGGTGGGCGCCGTGCTGCAGGCCTACCTGCGGCGCACCGAGCAGGACTGCCGGGAGCTGTCCGGGCCCGGTTCGCGCGTGCGGCTGTGCAAGGGCGCCTACGCCGAGCCCGAGTCGGTGGCGTTCCCGGAGAAGTCCGAAGTGGACAAGTCCTACGTCCGCTGCCTGCGCGTCCTGATGGCGGGTCAGGGCGACCCGATGGTGGCTTCGCACGACCCGCGGATGATCGAGATCGCCGCCGCGCTGGCGATCGAGAACGGCCGCACGGACGACGACCACGAGTTCCAGATGCTCTACGGCATCCGGCCGGAGGAGCAGGCGCGGATCGCGGCCTCGGGTGCGCGCATGCGCGTCTACGTGCCCTACGGCGACGAGTGGTACGGCTACTTCATGCGGCGGCTGGCCGAGCGGCCGGCGAACCTGGCGTTCTTCCTGCGCGGGCTCGCGACGCGGTCCTGAAAGTTCGTGAAGGCCACCTTGAGGAAGTTGTAGTTCCTCAAGGTGGCCTTCACGAACTTGGGTCAGGCTTCGGCGGCCTTGCGCTTGACCTCGTCCATGTCGATCTCACGGGCCTGCTTGATCAGGTCCTCGAGGGCGGCTTCGGGGAGCGCGCCGGGCTGGGCGTAGATCAGCGTCTTGTCCCGGATGATGGCCAGCGTCGGGATGGAGCGGACGTCGAAGGCGGCCGCGAGCTGCTGCTGCGCTTCGGTGTCGACGCTCGCGAAGGTGATGTCGTCGTGCTTCTCGGAAGCCTTCTCGTAGACCGGCGCGAACTGGCGGCACGGCCCGCACCAGCTCGCCCAGAAGTCGATCAGGACGAACTCGTTGTCGGAAAGCGTCTGGTCGAAGTTCTCGGCGGTCAGCTCAACGGTGCTCATGCCCAGGTCAACGATCCGGGCGCGGCGGGAATTCCCGGGGCCGGGGTAGCGTCTGAGCGAGCGCACCCCGTCTGAGGAGGAACAGAATGGCCGACGACAAAATCCTGGGCCGGATCGACGAACTGATCGCGGAGGAGCACGAACTCCGGTCGCGCTCGGTCGGCGTCGGGCTGAGCGGCGGCGACAAGGAGCGCCTCACCGCGGTCGAGCAGCAGCTCGACCAGTGCTGGGACCTGCTGCGCCAGCGGCGTGCGAAGGCCGAGTTCCACGAGAACCCCGACGACGCCGCGGCCCGCCCGGTGTCCGAGGTGGAGTCGTACCGCCAGTAGGCCCGCGGCCGCTCCTCGCGGGGCGGCGCAAAACTTTTCCCCGGCGATGTCGAAACGCCGGTATCGGCTCCGTCCCCGGGGTGCGAGCGGCCAGAATGGGCCGTCACACACCGAGGGAGCACCACGATGGCGAAGTACCTGCTGCTCAAGCACTACCGCGGCGCGCCGGCGCCGGCGAACTGCGACACGTCCATCGACCAGTGGACGCCGGAGGAGATCACCGCGCACATCCAGTACATGCAGGACTTCGGGGACAAGCTCGTCGACACCGGCGAGTTCGTCGAGCACCAGGCCCTCGCCCCGGAGGGGACGTTCGTCCGCTACGACGGCGAGGGACGGCCGCCGGTCACCGACGGCCCGTTCCCCGAGACCAAGGACCTGATCGCCGGCTGGACGGTGATCGACGTCGACAGCTACGAACGTGCCCTCGAACTGGCCGCGGAGCTGTCGGCCGCGCCCGGCCCGGGCGGGGAGCCGATCCACGAGTGGCTCGAGCTGCGCCCGTTTCTGGCCGCGCCGCCGACCATCACGGAATGACGGGGTACGTCGTGGGCGAGCGGGTTCCGGACCACGCCGGCGAGGCGTCGTGCGGCTCGGCCGGAGCGTCGCGAATGACTCATTCGCAGCCTCGGAGGTCCCGAATGAGTCATTCGCGACACCAGCCGGCGCGGATCGCCGTGGCTGCCTGGGCGCCGGCCGAGCGGATCGGCTGAGCCGTGGACGAATCGCTGCTCCGGAGCCTCACCCCGGGCGTGCTGGGCGTCCTCGTCCGCCGCGGAGCCGGCTTCGCGGCGGCCGAGGACGCCGTCCAGGAGGCGCTCGTCGAGGCGCTGCGCGGCTGGCCGGCCGACCCGCCACGGGACCCGAAGGGCTGGCTGGTCACCGTGGCGTGGCGCAAGTTCCTCGACGCGACCCGGGCGGACGCCGCGCGCCGCAAGCGCGAGGACGTCGTCGACGCCGAGGTGGCGCCCGAGCCCGCCGCGGCCGTCGACGACACGCTCCAGCTGTACTTCCTGTGCGCGCACCCGTCGCTGACGCCGTCGTCGGCGGTCGCGCTCACGCTGCGGGCCGTCGGCGGGCTGACCACCCGGCAGATCGCGCAGGCGTACCTGGTGCCCGAGGCGACCATGGCGCAGCGCATCAGCCGCGCCAAGCGGACCGTGTCGGTGGTGCGGTTCGACCAGCCCGGCGACGTCGCGACCGTGCTGCGCGTCCTCTACCTGGTCTTCAACGAGGGCTACTCCGGGGACGTCGACCTGGCCGCCGAGGCCATCCGGCTGACCCGGCAGCTCGCGGCGGCGATCGACCACCCCGAGGTGGCGGGGCTGCTCGCGTTGATGCTGCTGCACCACGCCCGGCGCAGCTCCCGGACGACGGACAGCGGCAGCCTGGTGCCGCTGTCCGAGCAGGACCGGGCCCGGTGGGACACCGCGCTGATCACCGAGGGCGTGGCGCTCCTGCAGCGGGCGCTGTCGCGCGACCGGCTGGGCGAGTTCCAGGCCCAGGCCGCCATCGCGGCCCTGCACGCCGACGCGCAGGACGCCGCGGAGACCGACTGGGTGCAGATCGTCGAGTGGTACGACGAGCTCGTCAGCCTCACCGGCAGCCCCGTCGTGCGGCTCAACCGCGCGGTGGCCGTCGGTGAAGCGGACGGGCCGCGGGCCGGGCTGGCGGCGCTGGCGGAACTGGACGACACAGTGCCGCGCCACGCGGCGGTGTCGGCCTACCTCCACGAGCGCGACGGCGACCTCGAAACGGCGGCGAAGCTGTACGCCGAAGCGGCAGCGAAGGCGTCGAGCCTCGCCGAGGTCGACCACCTGACCCGCCAAGCCGCCCGCCTCAACACCCGCCGGTAACCGGCGTGCGGGAAGGGTCGACACGCGTGATCGCGGAGTCGACACGCGTGATTGGAGGGTCGACACGAGGTCAGGCGGGGCAGAGGGTTCCGTCGGCGGGGATCTTGCCGTCGATCAGGAAGGCTCGGGCCGCGTCGGTGACGCAGGGGGAGACGCCGAGGGCGCCGTGGCCGGCGCCTTGCCAGGTGATCGTCACCGCGGACGGCATCTGGTCGGCCGCGCGGGTGCTGCCGACCTGGGGCGTGACCGGGTCCGTCGCGGTGGCCGCGACCAGGATCGGCGGGGCGCCCGGGCCGCCCGGCGCCGGCAGCGGCTCCGTGCGCACCGGCCACGGGCCGCACCAGGCCAGCTGCTGGGCGACGACCGCGCCGAACTGCGGGTACTTGCCGCGCATCCCGGCCACGACCTGGTCGAGCTGGTCGGCCGAGAGCCGGGTCTGGCTGTCGTTGCAGCGGGTCGCGATCGTCGCGTCGATCCGGGACGGCTGGGCGCGCGTGTCGCGCAGCACCGGCGCCGCGAACGCCGCGAGCGGGCCGACGTCCCCCGCGCGTGCCGCGGCGATCGCGTCGGCCAGCTCCGGCCACCGCGAGCGCTGCGAGAGTCCCGTGTAGACGGCGAACATGGCGACGCCCGGGCCGAACGTGACGCTGTCGCCGGTCGACACCGGGCTGCGCCGCAGCTGGTCGGTGAGCGCCGACAGCGCCGCCTTGGGATCGCCCAGTGCGCAGTGCCGCGCCGCGCAGTCGGTCCCGAAGGCGTCCAATGTGGACTGGGCGCCGGCGGCGACCGCGTCGAGGACCGCGGCCGTGTCGGCGCCCGGGTCGGGGACGCCGTCGAGGACCACGCGCCCGACCTGGCCGGGGAAGCGCACGGCGTACTCGGTCAGCACCTTCGAGCCGTCGCCGTGGCCGAGCGCGTCGAGCCGTTCCATGCCCAGCTGCTTGCGCAGCTCGTCGAGGTCGCCCGCACCGCGCCAGCTGTCCAGCGCGGTCTGCGAGTCGTCCAGCTCGATGGCGCACTGCTGGCCGGACTTGCGGGCCGCGTCCAGCACGTCGCCCAGGCCGCCCTGCGCCGGGTCGGCGGCGATGAGCTCGGGCCGGGTGTCGGCGGGGATGCACTGCGCCGCGCCGGAGAGCCCGGTGCCGCGCCGGTCCAGGCCGATCAGCGAGAACTTCTCCAGGAACACGGGTGGCAGCGTCGCGGCCAGCCGGGCGGCGTACACGGTGCCCGGCTCGCCGTCGATGTCGTTGACCACGACCAGCGGCACCGGCCCGCTGCCGACCTTCAGCGCCAGCAGCCGCACCACCGAGCGCCGGGGCTCGCCGGGGGAGTCGAGCGGGGCGGTGACGCGGGCGCAGGTGAAGTGCAGGCCGTCCGGGACGCCGGGGGTGCCGATGCGCTGGCGGGTGTCGTCGTCGCAGTCGGCCCACTTCAGCGACGGCGACTGCGGCTCGCCCAGCGGCGGCAGGGGGACCCCGGGTGTCCGGGTCGGCGCGGCGCCGGTCGTCTTCCCGTCGTTCTCGACCAGCGCCGGGCGCACCGACGGCCCCGCGGCGCAGCCCGCGGCGGCGGTCAGGGCGAGCAGCGCGGCCAGGAGACGGGTACGGCGGCGGCGCACGGGCGGGATCCTCACGTCGGACGTCGATCAAAGGTGAGCCGAGCTTTGCACGGCCGGTGTGGGACGCGGGTTAGCGGGTCCGCACCACCTGCCCCCGGAAGACGGCGTCGAGGTCGTAGCGGACCGGCTCGTCGAGCTGGCCGTAGTCGCACGACGCGGGTTCGCGGTCGGGCCGCCACCGCACGAACCGCGCGTTGTGCCGGAACCGCGACGGCATGCCGCCTTCGGTGTTCTCGTAGGCCACCTCGACGACCCGCTCGGGCCGCAGCGGCACCCACTCGTGCTCCGTGGCGCGCCAGCGGGTGATGCCGCCCGGGATGCGCTGCGCCTCGCCGGTGGCCCGGCCGCCCCAGGGGTGGTCCTCGCCGTCGGTGATCAGCGGGGCCAGCTCCTCGGCGAGCTCGCGGCGGCGTTCCTTGGGGAACGACCCGACGGTGCCGACGTGGTGCAGCACGCCCTTCTCGTCGTGCAGGCCCAGCAGGAAGCTCCCGACCAGGTCGCCGGGGCCGCCGTCGACGTGCCAGCGCAGCCCGGCGAGCACGCAGTCGGCGGTGCGCAGGTGCTTGTACTTGAGCATCACCCGCTTGCCGGGGGTGTAGGGCTCGTCGAGGGGCTTGCCGATGACGCCGTCGAGGCCGGCGCCTTCGAACAGCTCGAACCAGTGCCGCGCGGTGTCCGGATCGGTGGTGGCCGGGGTGAGCGGGAACCGGTCGCCGGCCAGCTCGACGAGCCGCTCGCGGCGCACGGACGTCGGTTCGTCGAGCAGCGTCTCGTCGCCGAGGGCCAGGACGTCGAAGGCGACGAACTCGGCGGGCTGCTCGCCGGCCAGCAGCGTGATCCGGCTCTCGGCGGGGTGGATGCGTTCGGTGAGGGCATCGAAGTCGAGCCGCCCGTCGCGCGCGACGACGAGCTCCCCGTCGAGCACGACCCGCGGCGGCAGGATGTCCAGCAGCCGCGCGACGGCCTCCGGGAAGTACCGGTTGAGCGGTTTTTCCGCGCGCGACTGCAGGTACAGCTCGTCGCCGTCGCGGAAGACGATGCAGCGGAAGCCGTCCCACTTGGGTTCGAACAGCAGGCCGCCGGAGTCCGGGATGGCCTTGGCGGGCTTGGCGAGCATCGGCTTCAGCGGCGGCTGCAGCGGTAGGGGCATGCCCCGCATTCTGCGGAAAACCCCGGCTCAGCGCACGCGTTTCGCGGGGCTCGTGTCGAGTTCCAGCCGGACCGCGGCCGGTAGCGAATCCAAGCCGAGCGATTCACGGGCCCTGGTCAGCACCCGCGTGTCCAGGCCCGCCCATACCCCCTTCAGGTCCGTGCCTTCGCGCAGCCACAGCGTGATGCGCAACGCCGGAGAAGTGCGCGAGCCGACCGCGCGGACCCGGGCCCGGCTGACGCCGTCGAGCTGCTCCGCGTCCGTCTGGACCGCGCCGGCGATCGCGGCCGCCGTGACCACCAGCTCCGCGCCCTCGGTGCGGTCGAGGTCCAGGTCGGGACGCGGTTCCGGGCGCAGCGAGCGCAGGGCCCAGCGCAGCCCGAGCACGAACAGCAGCACGCCGAGCACGATGGCGGCGATGCGCGCCGGCGTCGCGTGGCCGCCGAGCCACTCCACGGCGATCGGGTCCAGCAGCGGGCGGCGGCCGCGGAACTCGCCGAGCCCGCCGAAGCCGACCACCAGGGCCAGCGCGCCGCCCAGGAACGCGAGCAGCCCGACGAGGAACGTCAGCGTGCGTTCGCCGGTGTACGACCGGGCGAGCGCCTTCGTGGCGACTGAGCGGCTCATCGGCGGTCCTTCGGCGAGTCGACGACGACCGTCACCTTCGGCCGCCGCACCAGCGGGAGTTCGTCCAGCAGTGCCGACACCGTGGCGAGCAGGCGCGGCCGCAGCTCAGCCTCGGTTTCGAGGGTGCTCTTCGCGCGGACGCGGACGCGGCGGGCGCTCGCGGTGACCGACGCGCCCGCGACGTTGTCCTGCGCCCGCACGGTCAGCCCGACCAGCCGGGCCAGCGACCGCGGCGACGTCGAGACGCTCACCTCGCCGGCCGGATCGGTCAGCCGCACCGCCCGGTTTCCGGCCGCGAGCGCGCACGCCACCAGGATCAGGCCCGCGGCGGCCAGCACGCCGGCTCCGACGCGCACCGCGTAGGCGTCCCAGCCCAGCGACGCCAGGCCGGCCTGCCAGCGCGGCCACGGCACCAGCAGTGGCGCCGAGCCCGGGCGCCACCAGTGCCAGCCGACCTCCAGGGCCAGCAGCGCGCCGGCCGCGGCGAAGGCCAGGCCCAGCAGGGTGGCGAGGATGCGGACGAACGGGCGCACGGCTACCGCACCCTCGGGGGCGCGTCCGGCAGCAGCGCGGACACCGTCACGGCCAGGGTCCGCACGCGGTAGCCGGTGAGCAGCTCGACCTCTTCGGTGACCTTCTCGCGCACGTCGCCGACGACCACGCGGACCGCCGCCGGGTAATGCAGGGCCAGGTCGAGCGCGAGGTCGACGTCGTTGTCGTGGCCGCCGACTTTGGCCTTCGGGCCCTTCTTGGCGTCCCGCGCGGTGCCGGGCACCGCGCCGGCCGCGTGCTGGGCGATCTTGCGGACCACCGCGTGCCCGATGGTGAGGGTGCCGCGCTCGGCCGGTTCGGCGAGCTCCCGCGGCACGTCGAGGGCGGGGCTCACTTGTCGCGGCCCTTGCCGAACAGTTCGCCGAGGTCGAGTTCGCCGTCGAGGACCCGGCCGGCGACCAGGCCGATGATCCCGACGGCCAGGGTCACCAGGAACGCGGTGAACCCCTGGGTCGCGGCGAGGCCGAGGATCAGCCCGGCCAGTAGCCCGGTCTGCGTTGCGTTCACATGTCCTCCTTGGAGGGGTGGCGGGGAACGTCTTGAATGACTCATTCAGGACGCCGGAGGTCCTGAATGAGTCATTCAAGACGCCTGGGCAGGTCGGCGGCGAGCCTGCAGCCCGGTCATTCCACGCGCGTGGATTCGGGCTCTTCCTCACCCGGCAGGAAGATGTCGTTGACCGCGATGTTCACCTCGATCACCTCGAGCCCGGTGATCTGCTCGACCGCGGTGATCACGTTGCGCCGTACCGCGCGGGCGACGTCGGTGATGCGCGCGCCGTACTCGACGATGACGTCGAGGTCGATCGCGGTCTGCTTCTCGCCGACCTCCACCGACACGCCGGTGGTGGTGACCGTGCCGGAGCCGGGGATCCGCTCGCGCAGCGCGCCGATCGCGCGGGACACCCCGCCGCCGCCCAGTGTGTGCACGCCGGCGACTTCGCGGGCGGCCAGGCCGGCGACCTTCTGCACGACCAGCGACGAGATGGTGGTGCGGCCGGCGGTGCCCTCTTCGTTGAGCGGCGTCACCGTGCCGGGGCTTTCGGTCCGTTCCGGGTGCATGCGTGTGGGCTCCTCTCGGCGGGTTCTCGCCCTTACGATGCCCGGCAGCACGAAACCCTCACGCAAGGTCCCCCGATCGGGCTAACCTCAGCCCGGGTGGACGTCCACGACGTGCACGTTCACCACCGAGGCGACCCCCAGTTGCCGGGACAGCTCGGTGGTGATCTCCCGCCGGAGCGCCTCGGCGGCCGCGTCGGCGATGATGCCGAACCGGACCGACACCAGTACCTGCACGACGTCGTCCTCGACGGCGACGGCCGAGATCCGCACGCCGAACGGGGCCCGGTCGGCGGCGACCGTCCGGGCCAGCCGGTCGACGACGCCTTCGTCGACGCGCAGCCGGCCCGTCCCGCCGGGCACGTCCACCACCGTCCGGCGGCCGCGGGCGACGGCCCGCAGCACGCGTTCGACCAGGCCGGGCGGGGTCGGTACCCGGCGTGCCGCCGCCCGGCGCACGTCGTCCCAGCGGGGGTCCCGCTCGGGATCCTCGGTCTCGGCCATCACCGCTCCCTCAACTCGGCGAGCAGCGCCACCCTGGCCCGGTGCAGCCGGGAGCGCAAGGCGCCGACGTTCACGTCGAGCACTTCGGCGACCTCTTCGTAGCTCAGCCCCTCCAGTTCGCGCAGCACCAGCGGCACGCGCTGGGACACCTCCAACCGGCCGACCGCCCGCAGCACGGCGTCGACCTCTTCGGCCCGCACGACCCCGCCTTCGGGCCCGGGCACCGCCGCGGCGAGCAGTGCGCTGTCCACAGTGGACTGCGGACCGGGGTCGTCGAGCGAGACCGTCGGACGGCGGCGGCGCAGCACGGCGAGCGCGCTGTTGGTGACGACGCGGTAGAGCCACGTCGACACCGCCGACTCCTGCCGGAACCCGGCCAGTGACCGCCACGCGGCCAGCCACGACTCCTGCACGACGTCCTCGGCCTCGGCCGCGCTGCCGGTGATCCGCAGCGCGACCCGGTACATCCGGGGCGTGTGCGCCCGGACCAGCGCGCCGAACGCGGTGTTGTCGCCGTTCGCGGCGCGGGCGAGCAGTTCGGCGTCGTCGCTCACCCGGCGTCCCGGCGGTAGCGCAGGAACGTGAAGCCGTCCTCGACCAGGATCGAGGCCAGGGCGAGCCGGCGCGGCACGGCGGGCGCGGCGCCCGCGGCGATCCGGCCCGCGGTCCCGGCCACCAGCAGCGGCGCGACGGTCAGGCACAGCTGGTCGACGAGGTCGGCGGCGATCAGCTGGGCGAAGAGGCCCGGCCCGCCTTCGCAGTCGACCCGGTGCAGGCCGCGGGCGGCGAGCAGGTCGAGGGCCCGGGCGAGGTCGACGTCATCGGCGCCCGCACGCAGGATTTCGGCCCCGGCGGCTTCGAGGGCACGCGTGTCGGCGGTGTCCGTGGTGACCACGATCGGGGGGACGGCGGTTTCGGTGAACAGCCGGGAAGCAGGGTCCAGGTCGGCGGTGCGCGTCACGACGGCGATCGGTGGGACACCGTCGAACCCGAGCCGTCGACGGCGCTCCAGGCGCTTCGCTCCCGCGACGACCCCGCGGTAGTTCTCGGCGCGGGCGGTCCCGGCGCCGACCAGGATCACGTCGGCGAGGTCGCGGCCGAGCAGGAAGACCTCGCGGTCGGCGGCGTGCGAGAGCCCCGCCGAGGTGGTGTCGATCTCGACGGCGCCGTCCGCGGACGCGACGAAGTTGACCTGCACCCACGGCCGATCCAGGCGCTCCGGACCGGCGTAGATCGTTTCGAGGTCCGAACCGCTCAACTCGCCCGTCCGATCGGGCCACAGACTCTGCACCCGATCATCCCAGCATGGGCGTGAAGCACGTCTCTACCGGGGCATATGCCCGCTGATCGGTACCCGGTGCGCGGATAGGCTCTGCGACCATGCCCGCGCACCTGACCGGCCGCCGTCCCGAGCTGTCCGCCGACGAGCTGATCGGCGCGCTGGTGCCGCCGCCGCGCTTCGGCGCCGTCCGGTTCGAGACCTATGTCCCGAACCCGGACGAGCCCAGCCAGGCCGCCGCGGTCGAGGCCTGCTCGGCGTTCGCGGCGAAGGTGGGCCCGCGCCGGGAGAAGAAGCGGTTCCGGCTCTTCGGCGGCTCCGCCGAGCCGGCCGGGCCGATGGGGCTCTACCTCGACGGCGGCTTCGGGGTCGGCAAGACCCACCTGCTCGCCTCGACGTGGCACGCGGCGCCGTCGCCCAAGGCGTACGGCACCTTCGTCGAGCTGACCCACCTGGTCGGTGCGCTGGGCTTCGCCGAGGCCGTCCGGCGGTTGTCGGAGCACCGCATCCTGGCCATCGACGAGTTCGAGCTGGACGACCCGGGCGACACCACGCTGGTCACCCGGCTGCTGCAGGAGCTGATGGACGCCGGGGTGTTCATCGCGGCGACGTCGAACACCCTGCCGGAGAAGCTGGGCGAGGGCCGGTTCGCCGCCGAGGACTTCCTGCGCGAGATCCAGACGCTGTCGGCCCGCTTCGGCGTGGTGCGCGTCGACGGCCCGGACTACCGCCACCGCGGCCTGCCGGACGCGCCGCCGCCGGTCTCGCCGGCGGAGCTGGAAGCGTCGGTCGCCGCGCACGAAGGGTCCACAGTGGACGATTTCGACGCGCTGTGCGCCCATCTCGCGGAGCTGCATCCGTCCTGCTACGGGCGGCTGCTCGACGACGTCACCCGCGTGCACCTGCGCGGCATCCACCCGGCGCCGGACCAGAACGTTGCGCTGCGCCTGGTCGCCTTCGCCGACCGGCTCTACGACCGGGCCATCCCGCTGGTCGTCTCGGGCGAGCCGCTGCCGTCGCTGTTCACCGAGGAGATGGTGGACGGCGGCTACCGCAAGAAGTACCTGCGCGCGGTCAGCCGGTTGACGGCGCTGGCACGGGACGCCGTACCGGCCAGCTGAACACCACGACCGCGACCGCGAACAGCGTTCCGCCCACGACGTCGGTCAGGTAGTGGTAGCCCAGGCCGACCAGCCCGGCCGCGGCGGCGAGCAACGCCACCGCGGCCAGCACGGCCACGACGACCCGGCGGGTGACCAGGACGAGCACCGTCAGCACCGCCACCAGGCTCACCGTGTGGCCGCTCGGGTAGACCAGGGTGCCGTTCTTCCACCGGTCGTACAGCGGTTTGAGCAGCCAGGTCGTCAGCAGGATCGCCAGGACGGGGACGGCGAGGGCGAGCCCGGCCTCCAGCCGCCGTCCGGCGCGCAGGCACAGGAAGACCCCGAGCAGGCCGAGCGCGAGCACGACGTACGGCTCGGTCGGGAAGACCAGGGCCCGCAGCACGCCGGGGCTCAGGTGCGCGACGGCACGGGCGGCGGCTTCGTCGACCGCGCCGGGAGACGTCCCGCCGGCGAACGGCAGGCCCAGCAGCAGTGCGAGCAGGCCGCAGACGGCGGCCGGCACCCGGATCGTCCTCACCCGCGCGAGGGTAGCCGGGCCCCCTCGGCGCCCCGGGCACCGCGGGTGCGTCAGGATGCGGGGGGACCAAGGCGGGAGTAGCGGATGCGGGTCACCATCGCCGGAGCCGGGATCGTCGGGCTGAGCAGCGCGTACCGGCTGGCGGAAGCGGGACACGACGTGACGGTCGTGGCGGCGGCCCCGCCGGCGGCGTCGACGTCGGCGGTCGCCGGCGGGGTGCTGTACCCGCCCCTGCGGCGCCTGGACGAGCGGATCGTGCGGTGGACGGCGGCGAGCCTCGCGGTGTTCCACGGGCAGGACGCGCCGGGCGTGCG
Organism: Amycolatopsis sp. lyj-109; assembly: GCF_046548995.1. Classification (NCBI taxonomy): domain Bacteria; kingdom Bacillati; phylum Actinomycetota; class Actinomycetes; order Pseudonocardiales; family Pseudonocardiaceae; genus Amycolatopsis; species Amycolatopsis sp. lyj-109. Next base: position 155,988 of record NZ_JAJPWR010000008.1, on the reverse strand, counting down.
CTTCCGCCGCGGCCGGGTCCAGCTGGCGGCGGGCGAGCCGGACCCGCCGTGGCTGCCCGCGGTGGAGGACGCGGTCCGCGACGGTGACCGCGTGGAGTTCACGACGGCGGTGGTCGACACGCCGGTGTACCTGGAGTGGCTGCTCGCCCGGGTGGGTTCGCTCGGCGTGCGCGTCGAGTACCGGTTCCTGAAGTCGCTGTCCGGCCTCGACGCGGACGTCGTGGTCAACGCGGCGGGCCTCGGCGCGGGCGCACTGGCGGGCGACGACGCGATCGTCCCGGTCGGCGGCCAGGTCGTGCACGTGACCGACCCGGGCCTGCCGGAGTTCGTGGTCGACGGAACGGGCCCGGGCATCACCTACGTGATCCCGCACGGCAGCCACGTGGTGTGCGGCGGCACGGAGGAGCCGGGCCGCGCGGACACCGACCCGAACCCGGCGGTGACGGCGGACATCCTGCGCCGCTGCCGGGAATTGGAGCCCCGTCTGGAGGGCGCGGAGGTGCTGCGGTCACTGGTGGGGCTGCGCCCGTCCCGGCGGGAAGTGCGGCTGGAGCGGGTGGGCGACGTCGTGCACTGCTATGGGCACGGGGGAGCGGGGATCACCTTGGCCTGGGGCTGCGCGGCGGACGTCGCCGAGCTGGTCGTGAGGGGTAAAGAGGGTTAGGGCGGACCGGCATGTGGTCACCTGCTCCCCGGAGGTGCCGGTTCCAGCGCCCCAAGGCGGCCTTGGTTGCGTCTGACGCACCGAAGGCGGCCTTCGGTGCGTCAGACGCACCGAAGGCCGCCTTGGGGCGCTCGGGTCCCTGCAGAGGCGACCAGTGCCGGGTTTCCCAGGTCACCCACACCGTGTTCCGGAAGTGCTAGGGCTGGATGAGCTCCGTGATCCCGCGCTGCTTCAGGTAATTCGCGTCCGAAGCTCGGCTCCACAGCACGAACGCCACTCGCTTCCCCTCGGCCGCCAGCTTGAAGAACCGGTCGTTGCCCCACGTCGGGAAGAGGTCCGGGACCACGATCGCCGTCGTGCGGGGGGCCGGCTCCGGTGGTGTGCGGTCGAACTCCGCCACCACGGCCTTCAGCGCCTGGCCGGCGGGCTTCAGCTTGCGGTCGTTCGTGTACAGCCCCAGGTCGTACTCCAGGGGGTTCAGGTTGGGGACCAGGGCCGGGTGCACGTCGTGGGAGCACCACCACGTGAAGCCCAGGGTGTTGGCGGAGGAGGCCGCGTTGCGGATCGACCGGGACAGCCACTCGCCGTACTGCGGGCGGGTCGCGTCGCTGAAGTGGATCGACGGCGCCGCGCCGTCCTCCTGGATCCAGACGCGGCGTGCCGGGTTCGTCGCGTACGCCTGGGCCACCTGGATCAGCCGTTCCGCGTTGTGCGTCGCGACCGGGCCGAGCGGGTCGGTCGCGAGGGTGCCGGAGAACGACGTCCACGGGTGGATCGCCACCACGTTGCCCGCGTCCGCGAGCCCGGGGCGGGTGAAGTAGGTGCCGTTGTCCCACGGTGCGCGGTCGCAGCCGACCGTGTGCGCCTTGCCGGGGGCTGCTTCCTCGGCCGTGGCGCACAGGGTGCGGGCCCACGTGTCGGCCTGGGCCTGGGTGACGAACAGGCCGGCGAAGTCGTCCCAGTAGTAGTACGGCTCGTTGGACAGGTCGAAGCCGAGGAACCGCGGGTGCTGCCCGATCCGCTCGGCGAGGGCCCGCAACAACACCCGCTGCGCGTCCAGTGCGGCCGGGTCGGTGAACCAGTTGACCGGCTTCGGCTTGGTCTGCAGCCAGTTCGGCGTCCAGTAGCGGGCCGAGATGTGGCCGTTGAACACGGTGACCTCGACGTCCAGCCCGGCCGCGCCCGCGAGGTCGAGGAACCGGTGCAGCCGGTCGAGCTTCTCGCCGCTCACCAGCGCGGGTTCCGGCTGGAAGGCCGACCACAGCAGCATGATCCGGATGTGGTCGAGCCCGAGCGCGGCGATGTCGTCGAGGTCGCGGCGCAGGTCGTCCTCGCGCCAGTCCTCCCACATGTGGAACCAGCGCGTCGACGGCGTGTAGTTGACGCCCAGCCGGAACGCCCGGCGCCGGACCGGACCCCCGGCGGCCGCCGGGGGAGCCGCCGACACCGCCAGTGCCGCGCCCGCGACCCCCGTGAGCATCGACCGCCGGTTGAGATCCGCCACGCTGCCTCCTCGCCGTCACTTGATCGCGCAGATCTAGCACGGCGGGAAGTCGATCTCCAGCCTTGACCGGCAACCTGTCCGGTCAGCTACGGGAGAAGGCGGCGTGGTCGGCCTCCGTCTGGTCGGCATACCGCACGGCGTACGCGCCCAGCACCTCGTCCAGCTCCGAGTCGTCGGCGAAGTACCCGGACAGGAGCTTCGGGTGCAGTGACCGCGTGTGGGCGCGGGCCAGCAGCGCCCCGGCCAGCCTGCCGTAGTCGTCGAGGTGGTCCTTCTCCAGTGCCGACGGGTCGATGTCGCCCTTGAGGTTCCGGAACTGCCGGACGATGTACGGGACGCCGCCGATCGTGGTCCAGCCGAGGAGGATGTCCGTCTCCGCCTGCACCAGCCGGGCGCCGTCGACGATCCGCTGCCCTTCGTGCGCGGCCGGCGGCAGGTCCAGGTACGGCGCCAGGGCCGGCCGCTGGGCCTGCTTCACCTGCAGGACCAGGTCTTCGTCGTCGTTGCCGTGCAGCAGGGCGACGTAGCTGCGCAAGCCGACGCTGCCCGTGCCGACCACCCGGAAGGCGACGTCGGCGAGCCGGTAGCGCGCGATCAGCGTGCGCCGCGACTCACGCAGGGTGTCCACATAGGACACCAGGCCGGCGGCGACGGCTTCGGCGGTCTCCTCGCCGACGTGCGTCAGCACCGGCGGGTCCGCGACGAACCGGTGGCGGGCCAGGCCGGTCTCGTGGTCGTCGACGCGCTCGGTCCACCGCGCCGCGACCTTCGCATGGTCGTTCTTGCGGGCCTTCTCGGCCGCGTCGGCGAAGTCGTCGATCAGCTCGTCGGCCCGCGCCTTCGACAGCACCGACGAGTCCGGCAGCGCGTTCCAGCTTCGTAGAAACGGCAGCTCGGCCAGCGCGCGGATGGTCCGGCGGTAGGACTTCACGGCGTCTTCGGCGGCCTCGCGGCAGCCCGATTCGCGGATGCCGCCTTCCCGGCCGGCGAGCACAAGGCTGGCCCCGAGCCGCTTGAGGTCCCATTCCCACGGGCCGGGCACGGTCTCGTCGAAGTCGTTGATGTCCATCACGATCTTGCCCTCGGGCGTGCCGTAGAGCCCGAAGTTGGCCGCGTGCGCGTCGCCGCAGAGCTGCGCGGTGACGCCGGACGACGGCGTGCCGGCGAGGTCGGCGCCCATCAGCCCGGCCGCGCCGCGGAAGAACGTGAAGGGCGAGGCGAGCATCCGCTCCCGCCGCAGTCCGGTCAGCTCCGGCAGGCGGCCGGCGTTGGTGGCCTCGAAGTACTCGTGCGGTGTCGGCCGGTCCGCGGCGGCCGTCGCGTGGTCGTGGAGCCCGGCCGGCGTCTTCTCTCGGAGGCGCTTCCCCTGTTCGTACAGCTCGGCCGGCGTCACGCTGTCGGTGCCGACCAGCGGTCGTTCTGCCCATTCCCCTGATCCCATGCCGGGCACAACGTCCGAAGGGGACCGTCTTCTCCCGGGCGCCGCCGGGTTCGCTGGGGTTCGACCGTCTTGAATGACTCATTCACGGCGTCGGAGGTCCTGAATGAGTCATTCAAGACCTCGGCGACCAAGCCGGGGGCCGGCTGCTCGATCGAGCGCCGGATGTTGTGCTCCCGGACGCCGCCGGGGCGGGAGGCTCACCCGGCGGCGTCCGGGTGGTTTCAGGGGCGGACGACCTCGGCGATCGCGTCGATGCCGCGGTCCAGCTCCTCGCGGGTGATCACCAGCGGCGGGGCGACGCGCAGGGTGCGCTCGTGCGTCTCCTTGCACAGGACGCCCCGCGCGATCAGCGCTTCCGACGCCGCCCGGCCCGAAGGACCGCCGGGGGCGATGTCGATGCCCGCCCACAGCCCGCGCCCGCGGACTTCCGACAGTCCGTGCCCGATCAGCGCGGTGAGCCGGGTGTGCAGGTGGGCGCCCAGGTCGGTGGCCCGCTGCTGGAACTCGCCGGTGTTCAGCAGGCGGACGACCGCCCGCCCGACCGCGCAGGCCAGTGGGTTGCCGCCGAAGGTCGAGCCGTGCTCGCCCGGCTTCAGCACGCCGAGGACGTCCCGGCGGCCGGCCACCGCGGACACCGGCAGGATGCCGCCGCCGAGGGCCTTGCCCAGGGTGTAGACGTCCGCCCGGATGCCCTCGTGGTCCAGCGCCAGCACGGTGCCGGTGCGGGCCAGCCCGGACTGGATCTCGTCGGCGATCAGCAGCACGCCGTGCTCGTCGCAGGCCTGCCGGACGTCGGCGAAGTAGCCCTCCGGCGGCACGATGACGCCGGCTTCGCCCTGCACCGGCTCCAGCAGCACCGCGGCGGTGCGCGGGGTGATCGCGTCGCGCAGCGCGGCCGCGTCGCCGTACTTCACGGTGACGAAGCCCGGGGTGAACGGGCCGAAGTCGGCGCGGGCGGTCTCGTCGGTGGAGAACGACACGATCGTCGTGGTCCGGCCGTGGAAATTCGCGTCGGCGACGATGATTTCGGCGGTGCCGTCGGGGACGCCCTTGATGCGGTGCGCCCACTTGCGGGCGATCTTGACCGCGGACTCGACGGCTTCGGCGCCGGAGTTCATCGGCAGCACCAGCTCGGTGCCGGTCAGCTCGGCCAGCTCGCGGCAGAACAGGCCGAGCTGGTCGTGGTGGAACGCGCGCGAGGTCAGCGTGACGCGGCCGAGCTGCTCGACGGCGGCGGCGACCAGGTCCGGGTGGCGGTGGCCGAAGTTCAGGGCCGAGTAGCCGGAGAGGAAGTCCAGGTAGGACCGGCCTTCGACGTCGGTCACCGAGGCGCCGGAGGCTTCGGCGATCACGACGGGCAGCGGGTGGTAGTTGTGCGTGCTCCACCGCTCGTCGAGCTCGATGAAGCTCGCGGCGGTGGGGGCGGCGGTCTCCCGGCCGGCGAACGTCGTCATACGTTCAGGTTAGAGGCAGAACACGCAGACTTCAGCCGGGAATCGTTGCTTTCACCCGTTGTTCGTTGCGCAATCCGCGCGTTACACCACTGAAACAGTGCGTGCCCGTTGACCAGTCCATTGGTAAGCCGTAACTTACCGTTCGTGGCGACTTACGGAAGCGACCAGCTGGCCGCGCTGGCCGACCCGTCGCGGCGCGCGATCGTCGAAGCGCTCCGTGCCGGGCCGCGCGCGGTCGGCGAGCTGGCCGCGGACCTGCCCATCAGCCGCCCGGCCGTCTCCCAGCACCTGAAGGTGCTCAAGGCGGCCGGCCTGGTCACGGACCGGGCCGAGGGCACGAAGCGGCTCTACCGCCTCGAGCCCGACGGCATCGCCGCCGTGCGCGCGTACCTCGACCGGATGTGGTCGGACGCGCTGAAGGCCTTCGCCGAACTGGCGGAATCCACCGAAGAGGAGCAGCCATGACTCTGGAACCGATCCGGAAGAGCGTGATCGTCGCGTGCTCGCGGGAGCACGCGTTCAAGACCTACACCGAGGCCTTCGACAGCTGGTGGCCGCGGCAGCACCACATCGGGGCGGGCGACCTCGCCGAAGCCGTCCTGGAGCCGAAGCCCGGTGGCCGCTGGTACGAGCGCACCGTGGACGGCGCCGAGTGCCAGTGGGGCGAGGTGCTGGTCTGGGAGCCGCCCGCGCGGGTGGTCCTGTCGTGGCGCATCGACGGCGATTGGAAGATCAACCCCGACCCGGCGTACGCCAGCGAGATCGAGGTCAGGTTCATCGAGGAAGGCCCGCGCAGCACCCGCGTCGAGCTGGAGCACCGGCACTTCGAACGGCACGGCGAGACCGGCCCGAAAGTCCGTGAAGGCGTCTCCGGTGCCGGGGGGCACGGCGCCCTGCTGAACCTGTTCGCCGAGAAAGCCACCGCCTGAGCGGGTAGTTTCGCTGGATGGCCAAGAAGCACGACGGAAGCCGGGTCCGGGACGCTCTGCGCGTCGGCGGCGAACTGCCGGACCCGGGCTCGACCCCGGTCGGGCCCGGGAAGAAGGCGAAGGCACTCGAGCAGCTCGGCAGCGCGGGCGAGCGGCTGTCCGCGCTGCAGGAGGCGCTCTACGCCGAGGGCGTCGGCGGGGGCACGCGCCGGGTGCTGCTCGTGCTGCAGGGCATGGACACCTCCGGCAAGGGCGGCACGGTGTCGCACGTGCTCGGCCTGGTCAACCCGATGGGCGTCCGGTACGCGGCGTTCAAGAAGCCGACCGCGGTCGAGCGGCGGCACCACTACCTGTGGCGGATCCGCAAGCAGCTGCCCGCGGCCGGCCAGATCGGCGTCTTCGACCGCTCGCACTACGAGGACATCCTCGTCCCGCGGGTGTCCGGGCTGCTGACCGCGGCCGAACGGAAGCGTCGCTACGCCGAGATCAACGCGTTCGAGCAGGAGCTGGCCGAGGCGGGCACCACCGTGGTCAAGGTGTTCCTGCACATCTCGGCGGAAGAACAGCTCGAGCGGCTCAAGGCCCGGCTCGTCACGCCCGAAAAGCGCTGGAAGTACAACCCGGGCGACCTGGAGGCGCGGTCGCACTGGCCGGCCTATGAGCAGGCCTACGCCGACATCTTCAAGAAGACGTCGCCCCCGGAGACGCCCTGGTACGCGGTGCCCGCCGACCACAAGTGGTACCGCAACTGGGCCGTCGCCGAGCTGCTCATCGAGACCCTGACCGACCTGAAGCCGCGGTTCCCGGAGCCGGACTACGACGTCGAGGCCGAGCTGGCCAAGCTGACGGGTGTTGGCGCCCCGTCGTGACCTTCTGGAAGAGTGCGGGCGTGACCGATGTCGACGACCTCCCGTTCCTCCGCAAACAGGCCCGGACCCAGCGCTTCACCCTCGGCGCGCCGAAGGAGTTCCGGGTCGCCCCGGACGGCTCCCGCGTGCTGTTCCTGCGCGCGGAGTCGGGCACCGACCCCCGGCACAGCCTCTGGTCGGCTGACTTGGAGACCGGCGTCGAAACGAAGCTCGTCGACGCCGCCGAACTGCTGCCCGGCGAAGAAGAACTGCCCGCCGAAGAGCGTGCGCGGCGCGAACGGGCCCGCGAGACCGGCGGCGGCGTCGTGCACTACGGCGTCGACGCGGCCTTCACCGTCGCGGTGTTCTCGCTTTCGGGCAAGCTCTACACCCTGGACCTCGCTTCGGGCGAGGTGACGCTGCGCGTCGACGGTTCGGTCATCGACCCGCGGCCCAGCCCGGCCGGCACGCACGTCGCCTACGTCCAGGACCGGCGGCTGCACGTGCTGGAGCTGGCCACCGGCGACGACCGGGTGCTCGCCGAGGAGGACGGCGAGGACATCGCCTGGGGCCTCGCCGAATTCATCGCCGCCGAGGAAATGGACCGCACCCGCGGCTACTGGTGGGCCCCGGACGGCCGGAGCATCCTGGCCGAGCGTTCCGACCGCGGCCCGGTGCCGCGCTGGACCATCGCCGACCCGGCCAACCCGCAGCACCCGGCCACCGTCGTCGCGTACCCGGCCGCGGGCACCACGAACGCCCTTGTTTCGCTGGCGGTGCTCGGCCTGGACGGCTCGCGCGTCGACGTCGCGCCGGGTGACTGGGAGTACCTGGCCTCGGTGCACTGGTCGGCCGGCGGCGCGCCGCTGCTCGCCGTGCAGCCGCGCGACCAGAAGCGGATGGACGTCCTCGCCCTCGACGTCGCCGACGGCTCGACGTCGGTCGTGCACACCGCGGCCGACCAGCACTGGATCGACATCGTCGGCGGCGTCCCGGCGTGGACGCCCGACGGCCGCCTGGTCGTCGAAGGCATGGTCGACGGCGACCACCGGCTCTTCGTCGGCGGCGAGGCCGTCACCCCGGCCGGGCTGCAGCTGCGGGCCGTGCTCGACGTCGGCGCCGAGATCCTGTTCAGCGCCTCGGAGGACGACCCGACGCAGATCCACGTCTTCCGGACCGAAGGCACGTCGGTGCGTCGGTTGTCCACTGTGGACGGCGTGCACGTCGGCGCCGGGTCCGCCGCGGTCACCGTGCTCTCGTCGTGGAGCCTGGACCACAGCGGCCCGCGCGTGTCGGTGCTGCGGGACGGCGCGCCGGTCGCGACGATCGAGTCGTCCACAGTGGACCCCGACATCGTGCCGAACCTGACCTGGCTGACACTGGGGGAACGGAACCTGCGGGCGGCGCTGCTGCTGCCGCGCGGGTACGAGCCGAGCGAGGGCAGGCTGCCGGTGCTGCTCGACCCGTACGGCGGCCCGCACGCCCAGCGCGTCCTGCAGAGCCGCAACGCCTTCCTGACGTCGCAGTGGCTGGCCGACCAGGGCTTCGCGGTGCTCGTCGCGGACGGCCGCGGCACGCCCGGCCGCGGTGCGGTGTGGGAGCGCGAGATCGCCGGCCGCCTCGCCGACGTCACTCTGCAGGACCAGGTGGACGCTCTGCAGGCGGCGGCCGCTCGGTTCCCGGAGCTGGATGTGGAACGGGTGGCGATCCGCGGCTGGTCCTACGGCGGGTACCTGTCGGCGCTGGCCGTGCTGCGACGCCCGGACGTCTTCCACGCGGCGGTCGCGGGCGCGCCGGTCACCGACTGGTCGCTCTACGACACGCACTACACCGAGCGGTACCTCGGAAAACCGCAGGAAGAACCGGAAAGCTATGCGCACAACTCGCTGATCGAGAGCGCGGCCGAGCTGAGCCGGGCCCTGTTGATCGTGCACGGGCTGGCCGACGACAACGTGTTCGTCGCGCACGCGCTGCGGCTGTCCTCGGCGTTGCTGGCGAAGGGCCGGCCGCACGTCTTCCTGCCGCTGGTGGGCGCGACCCACATGACGCCGCAGGCCGAAGAGGTCGCGGAGAACCTGATGCGCACGCAGGTGGACTGGCTGCTGCGTGAACTGTCCGCTGTCGAGAAGGAGACTGCATGAGCCGCTGGGGCCTCACGATTCCGCTGACCGGGGTGCCGCTGACCGCGCACAAGGAACTGGTCGAACAGCTGCCGGACCTGGGCTACACCGACGCGTGGACGGCGGAGACGGCGGGCACGGACGCGTTCACGCCGCTGGTCCTGGCCTCGCAGTGGGCGCCCCAGCTGCGGCTGGGCACGGCCATCGTGCCGGTGTACACGCGCGGCCCCGGCCTGCTGGCGATGCAGGCGGCGACGGTCGCGGAGCTGGCCCCCGGCCGGTTCGTCCTCGGCATCGGCGCGTCGTCCCCGGTGATCGTCTCCCAGTGGAATGCGGCTTCCTTCGACGAGCCGTTCGCGCGTTCCCGGGACACGCTGCGCTTCCTGCGTACGGCGCTGGCGGGGGAGAAGGTCACCGAGAAGTACGAGACGTTCGCGGTCTCGAAGTTCCGCCTGGAACGCCCGGCCGACCCGCCGCCGTCGATCATGCTGGCGGCGTTGCGGCCGGGCATGCTCCGCCTGGCGGCGCGCGAGGCCGACGGCGCGATCACGAACTGGCTGGCGGCTTCGGACATGCCTCGCGTGCGCGCGGTCGTGGGCCCGGACGTCGAGCTGGCGGCGCGGATCTTCGTCTGCCCGACGGAGGACGTCGAGGCGGCGCGGGGTCTCGGCCGGATGCTGATCTCGAGCTACCTGACGGTGCCGGTGTACGCGGCGTTCCACGAGTGGCTGGGTCGTGGCGAGGCGCTGGCCCCGATGCACGAGGCCTGGGCCGCGGGCGACCGGCAGAAGGCGAACCAGGTGATCCCGGATTCGGTCGTGGACGAGCTGGTGATCCACGGGAGTGTCGAGTCGTGCCGGGAGCAGGTGCAGGCCTATGTGGACAACGGCCTGACGACGCCGATCATCGCCCTGCTGCCGACCGGGGAGGACCCGTTCGAGCAGGTGCGCGGCCTCGCCCCACGCCCCTGACGGGGCACTTTCACGTGAAAGTGCCCCGGAGGTTGCCTCCAATGGGCACTTTCACGTGAAAGTGCCCTTCGCGAGCAGGAGGCCGAGGGCGCCCGAGGTCAGGCCGGCGACGATGGTGACGACCACGTTCAGCACCGCGTAGAGCCGCGCCTTCTCCAGGAACAGCCGGACCGTCTCGTAGCCGAACGTCGAGAACGTCGTCAGGCCGCCGCAGAACCCCACCGCCACCAGCGCGCGGACCGACGACGGCTCCGCGCCGTGCAGGAGCCAGCCGCTCAGGAAGCCCAGGATGAACGAACCCACGACGTTCACCGTCAGCGTCCCGAACGGGAACGGCGAGTCGCGCCACTGCTGCACGCGACGGTCCGTCAGGTAGCGCAGGATCGAGCCCGCCGCTCCGCCGAGGGCCACCAGGACGAGCGTCACTCCTTCCATCAGCGTCCCTTTCGCGCCGCGCGCGTCGCCGCGAGACCGGCCGCGACCGCCGTCAGGCACAGCACCACCGACGCGGCCACGTACGCCACGGATCCCACGAGACGCCCGGTCGTCGCCGCGTCGAGGGTGTCGGTCACGAACGTGGAGAACGTCGTGAAGCCGCCGAGGATCCCGACGCCGAGGAACGGCCGGAGGAGGTGGTGCGGGCGGGCGGTGGTGGTCAGGATCGCCATCAGGACGCCGATGAGCAGGCAGCCGAGCGCGTTGGTGAGCAGCGTTGCGACGGCGAACTCGCCGCGGGCGTGCGGGATCGCCACCGACAGGCCGTAGCGGGCGAGGCTGCCGAGCGCGCCGCCGGCGCCGATCGCCGCGAGGACGTCCCATCGGGGCACGCTGATCACCTCCTCGCGGTGAACCTACTCCCGATGGCCGACGCGTCGCCGCCACCCGGTCGAGCATGCTGGACGGGGATGACAGGCAGTCGCCGGTCGCCGTACTGTTGCTCAGCGTAGGCAAGGCAATCCTAAGGAAGGCGGGCACATGCGGGCAGACGGGCTGGCCGGAGGCGACGGCGGCGCGGACCGGCTCGGCGAGCTGATCCCGGTGGCCCTGCGCGCAATGGCGGTCGGCGTGGCCGAGCGCGGCGGCCCGATCCCGGCGGGCGGTCCGGCCGCGGTGGCGGCGGCCCTGGTGGCGGAGCGTGGCGAGCCGGGCCAGGCGGCGACGGATTTCGAGCCCGGTGAACCGGAGGCTGTCCCGGCTCCCGCCGAGCTGGGGCCCGCGGGGTTCGCGCCCCCCGGGCCACACGATGCGGCACCCGCCCCGGCCGCCGGGCGCGGTGCCCTGCCCCGCCGCGGTGTCGGAGCCGAAGCCGCGCTCGAACAGCTCAGCCGGCTCCTCGCCGCCGGGTCCGCGGACCCCTCCGATCCGGCCTGTGCCGCCCATCTGCACTGTCCGCCCCTCGCCGTCTCCGTGGCCGCCGATGTCGTCGCGAGCGCACTCAACCCGTCCATGGACTCCTGGGACCAGGCGCCCGTCGCCAGCGAACTGGAACGCGAATTCACCACCGGGATCGCCCGGTTGTGCTACCCCGGCGCCGCCCTCCCCGACGCCGTCGTCACCACCGGGGGCACCGAATCCAACCTCCTCGGTCTCCTCCTCGCCCGCGAAAACGGCATCGTCCAGCCGGTCTGCGGGGCCAACGCCCACCACAGCGTCGCCCGGGCCGCCTGGTTGCTCGGTCTGCCCGCGCCGATCGTCGTCCCCTGCGAAGGCGACCGGCTGCTTCCCGATGCGCTCGACAAGCTCCTCACCCCCGGCTGCGTCGTCGTCGCGACCGCCGGCACCACCAACACCGGCACCCTCGACCCGCTGCCCGAAATCGCCGCAATCTGCCGCCGGCACGGGGCCCGGCTGCACGCCGACGCGGCCTACGGCGGCATGGCGCTGTGCAGCGACACCCTCCGGCCCAAGCTCGCCGGGCTCGACCTCGCCGACTCCGTCGCGCTCGACCTGCACAAGTTCGGCTGGCAGCCGGTCGCCGCCGGGCTCTTCGCCGCCCGTGAAGCCGCCGATCTCGGTGCGCTCACCGTCCGCGCCGAATACCTCAACGCCGACGACGACACCGAAGCCGGCCTGCCGGACCTGCTCGGCCGCTCGATCCGGACGTCGCGGCGGCCGGACGCCTTCCGGATGGCCGTCACCGTGCACGCGCTCGGCACCGACGGCCTCGGCGCGCTCGTCGAACGCTGCTGCGCCACCGCCACCGAGGTCGCGCGGCGCGTCGAAGCCCACCCCGGGCTGCGGCTCTGGGGCCCGCCCGAACTGTCCACAGTGGTCCTGCGGCCGCTCGTCGCCGACGAGGCGGGCGGCGACGAGCTCGTCGCGCGCGTCCGCCGCGCGCTCCTCGAAGCCGGCACCGCGGTCATCGGCCGGGCCGCGCTGCCGACCGGGCCGGGTGGGGCGAACCAGCTGTGGCTCAAGCTGACGCTGCTGCACCCGCACACCACCGCCGACGACTACCTCCCGCTGCTCGACCGGATCGTCGCCACGGCCTGCGCCGAGCTCGTAGCCGGCCGGGAAAGCCCGGTCGCTTCGTGAGGCGCCACCACCTCGCCGGCGTCGGGATCGGGCCGTTCAACCTCTCGCTCGCGGCCCTCGCCACCGGCGTCGAAAGCCTCGACGCCGTCTTCTTCGACGCCCGCCCGGAGTTCCGCTGGCACCCCGGCCTGCTCGTCGACGGCGCGACGCTGCAGGTGCCGTTCCTGGCCGACCTGGTCACGCTGGTCGACCCGACGAACCCGTTCTCGTTCCTCAACTACCTGCGCGACTGCGGCCGCCTGCTGCCGTTCTACTTCGCCGAGCGGTTCCACATGCCGCGCGTCGAGTACGACGACTACGGCCGCTGGGCCGCCGCGCGGCTGCCGTCGTGCCGGTTCGGCCACGAAGTGACCGGCATCCGCTGGGCCGGCGACGCCTTCGAGCTCACGATCGCCGGGACCGAAGCGGTGCTCGCGGACCACGTCGTGCTCGGCGTCGGCTCGGTACCGTCGGTGCCGGCACCGCTGCGCGACCTCGTCGCCGATCCCGGCGTCCTGGCGCTGCATTCGGCCGACTACCTGACGCACCGGGACGAACTCCTTGCCGCCGAGAGCGTCACGGTCGTCGGCTCCGGGCAGTCGGGCGCCGAAGTGGTGCTCGACCTGCTGCGCTCGCGATCCACTGTGGACGGCGTGCGCTGGCTTGCCCGGACGCCCGCGTTCGCGCCGATGGAGTACTCGAAACTCGGCCTCGAGCAGTTCACGCCGGACTACACCGCGTACTTCCACGGCCTGCCCGAAGCCGTCCGCGACCGGCTGCTGCCCGCGCAGTGGCAGCTCTACAAGGGCATCGACACCGAAACGATCGGCGCGATCCACGACGAGCTCTACCGCCGCAGCATCGCCGGCCCGCCGGGTGCCGTGCTGACGCCCGGCGTCGAAGTCGTCTCGGCGTCCACAGTGGACGGCGAGCTCGAACTCGGCGTCCGGCACGCACAGCAGGGCCGCGACGCCACCCTGCGCACCGCCGCCGTCGTCGCGGCCACCGGGTACGCGGAAGCGCCGACCGGGCCGCTGCTGGCCGGGCTCGGCGACGCCGTCCGCCGCGACCGGCGGGGCCGCCTCGAAGTCGGCACCGACTACCGGGTCGCGCTCGACGTGCCCGGGTCGCTGTTCGTGCAGAACGCCGAACGGCACACGCACGGGCCCGGTGCCCCCGACCTCGGCCTCGGCGCGTGGCGGGCGGCCGTGATCCTCAACGCCGTGTGCGGCAAGACCGTGCACGAGCTGCCCGACCGCACCGCCTTCACCACGTTCGGCCTGGAGGACCTGTGACCTTGGACGAGGCAGCCGCCTGGCGCGCGGCCGGCGCGCTGATCACGCACAAGATGCTCGGCGAGCTGTCCTACGAGCACCTGCTGGAACCGGTCGCCGACGGCGACGCGTACCGGCTGGAGCTGCCCGGCGCCGCCTACGCGTTCCGGGCCCGGCGGGGCGCGTTCGACGCCTGGACGGTCGAACCGGGCAGCGCACACCGGAACGGCGAACCGGTCGCCGACCCACGCGCCCTCGTCGTGGACGCCCGGGAAGTCCTCGGGCTGAGCGGGCTGCGGCTGGCCGACGTGCTCGCCGAGCTGACCTCGACGGTCGCCAACGAGGCGGCCCGCCTGCGCCGCGCGCCGACCGCGGCCGAACTGTCCACAATGGACTACGACGTCGCCGACGGGCACCTCACCGGCCACCCGCGGCTCGTGCTCAACAAGGGCCGCGTCGGGTTCTCCGCGCGCGATCGGGCCCGGTACGCGCCCGAGGCCGGTGCGGACGTCCGGCTGCGCTGGTTCGCCGTCCACCCGGAGCACGCCGAGTTCCGCTGCGTCGACGAGCTGAGCCGGGACGCGCTGCTGGCCGCCGAACTCGGCGACCTGCGCGAAGAGTTCGCCGCGAAGGCGCCCGGGGACTACGTCTGGGTGCCCGTGCACCCGTGGCAGGCCGACGAAATCCTCGGCACGCTCTACGCCGCCGAACTCGCCACCGGCGTCGTGATCGACCTCGGGGAGAGCGCCGACGCCTACCGCCCGCACCAGACCGTCCGGACCCTGGCCAACGTGAGCACCCCCGGCCGGCACGACGTCAAGACCGCCGTGGCGGTGCGGAACACGCTCGTCTACCGGGGGCTCAACTCCGCGGCGACGCTGGCCGGGCCGTCGGTGACGACGTGGCTGCGGCAGGTGAGCGCCGCGGACCCGCTGCTGAGCGAGAAGTACCGGTTCGGGCTGCTCGGCGAGGTCGCGAGCGTGTCGGTGCGGCACCCGCTGTTCGGGCACCTCGAGGAGCTGCCGTACCGGTTCCACGAAACCCTGGGCGCGCTGTGGCGCGAGCCGATCCGGCTCGCGGACGGGGAACGCGCGATTTCGTTCGCCGCCCTGCCGTACCGCGGCCCGGACGGCGGCTCGATGCTCGCGCACCTGATCGGCGGCGGGGACGCGACGGCGTGGCTGACGCGGCTGTTCGATCTGCTGCTGACGCCGTTGCTGCAGTGGCTGCTGCGCCACGGCGTCGGGTTCTGCCCGCACGGCCAGAACCTGATCCTGGTCGTCGACGCCGCCGGGGTCCCGCAACGGGTGCTGATCAAGGACTTCGCCCAGGGCGTCGACCTGCTCGACGAGCAGCTGGAAAGCTACGCGTCGCTCCCGCCCGACGCGGCCGCGGACATGCTGCGCTGGCCCGCGCACCTGCTGGCCCAGTCGCTGTTTAGCTCGGTGTTCTCCGGCCAGTTCCGGTTCTGGGCCGAGGTCCTGCTCGACGAGCTGGGCCTGCCGCGGGCGGCGTTCTGGGCGCCGGTCCGGGAAATCGTCGGCCGCTACCGCGAGGAGAACCCGGACGTGGCCGCGCGCTTCGACGCGTGCCGCCTGTTCGCCCCGGACGTCGAGCGCGTGACCCTCAACCGGGAGCACCTCGCCGGGCAGGGTTTCGACAAGGTGGAACGCGACGACGAATTCGACGTCCGCTGGGGCCGGGTGCCGAACCCGCTGCACGCCCCGGATCCGGGCGGCGCGTGGTGACGGCCTTCGCGCGGCCGGCCGGCCCGCGGTCACTGGCCGTCCGGCGCGCGGTGGCCACGGCGGGGGAGACGGTGCTGCGCGGCGTGCTCGCCGAAGACGGCGCCCGGCTGCTCCTGCTGGTCCCCGACCCGCACGCCCGGTTCGCCGCGGTGGAGCTCGCCGCGCCGTTCGCCGCTTCGGTGCTCGAAGACGGCTACGGCGTTTGCAGCTACGTCTTCGCGTGGACGCCGTCACGGGAGCCGCTGCCGGCGTCCGGCGTGCTGGGCGGGTACCTCGAAGGCTTCGGCGACCTGCGGGTGCGGCCGGATGCGGCTTCGGCGATCCCGCTCGGCGAGCGGACCTGGGCGGTGGTGTGCGACGCCGAGTGGCCGTCCGGGGCCGCCGCGGAGCTGGCGCCGCGCGAGGTGCTGCGCGGGCAGCTCGCCGCGTTGGAGGGGCTGGGGCTGGTGCCGTCGGTGGGCATCGAGCACGAGGTCGTGTTCCGGGATGCGCTCGGGGTGCCGCTCACGGCGCACGGCGTCGACTACGCCCTCGGCGGCACCGAGCGGCTGGCGCCGTTGCTGCGTGACCTGCGGACGGATCTGGGCGATGCCGGGCTCGGCGTCGAGTCGGCTCGGGCCGAATGTCACCCGGGGCAGTACGAGATCGTGCTGCGGCACCGGGATGCCCTCGCCGCCTGCGACGACGTCCTGTTGCAGCAGCTGGTCGTGCGCCGGGCGGCCGCGCGCCACGGGGTGACGGCCGACTACCTGGCCGCTCCTTCGCCCGGGCAAGGGAACTCGGGGCATGTCCACCTGTCACTGTCCACTGTGGATGGATCGGAGCCTGATCTTCTGGGTGGGTTCCTGGCCGGGGTGCTCCGCGACGCGCGGGCGCTGACGGCGGTGTGGGCGCCGACGTGGAACTCCTACGTCCGGCTGCGGACGGCGCCGTTTTCGCCGCGCGAGGTTCGGTGGGGTCATGACGATCGGACGGCTTCGGTGCGGGTGGCCGGTCCCGCGGGGAACCGCCGGCTGGAGTTCCGCTTCGCCGGTGCCGACGCTCAGCCGCACCTGGTGGTGGCGGCGCTGCTCGCCGCCGGGAGGTTCGGGTTGGAGGAAAGCCTGACCCCGCCGGAGCCGGGGGTCGCGGTGGGTGCGCTGGCGGCTTCGCCGTGGGAGGCGCTTGCGCTGCTGGACCGCGCGGGGGAGCTGCTGGGTCCCGACGTCGCCGCGCAGCTGGCGGCGCTGCTGACCGAGGAGATCGAGTCCGGGCTGGACGCGGTGACCGATTGGCAGCGCCGCCGCGGCACCCTCCGCTCCTGATACCCGAATGTTCGTGAAGGCCACCTTGAGGAACTTCAAGTTCCTCAAGGTGGCCTTCACGAACTTGAGGCGGGGCTTACGCCGGGCGGATGTTCTGGTTGATGTGGAACACGTTCTCCGGGTCGTAGCGGCGCTTCACCGCGGACAGGCGCTCGTAGTTGCCCTGGTAGGACGTCCGGACGCGGTCTTGGCCCTCCTCCATCATGAAGTTGACGTACGCTCCGCCCGCCGAGGTCGGGTGCAGTTCCTCCCAGTAGTCCCTTGTCCACTGGGAGATGGTGGCCGCGTTCTCCGGCGATGGGTCGACGCCGACGATCACGCCCGACCAGCCGCCCGAACGGTGGGGGAAGGCCGTCTCGTGGGGGGCGACCCGGCTCGCCGCGCCGTCGATCGGGTACAGGTGCATCGACGAGTGCATGCTCGGCAGGCCTTCGCCGTGCTTGAGGTGGATGTCGATCGCCGCGTCGGAGATCTCGTGGAAGACGTCTGCTCGCCAGTACCACTGGAGGCCGGCCGGGTACAGCGCGTCGAATGCGCCCTGCAACGCCGTGTACGGCATGTCGTGCAGGCCGACCAGCAACGGCGAACCGAAGTCCCGCACCGGCGCCAGCACTTCGTCCGCCTTGTCGTGTGCACCCGTGTAGCACCAGACGATGCCGCAGGCCTTGCGGCCCCACAGCTCCTCCGGGAACGGCGGTGCCGGCGGGACGGTCAGCAGGCCGAACCAGCCGTTGAGCTCCTCCGGCAGCGATGGCAGCAGCTCGCGGTACCAGCGCAGCACGTCCGGGGTGTCGGCCAGGTCGTACAGCACCGGCCCGCCGATGACCACGCCGTGCTCGCCGATGTCGTGGCAGCGGAACGTGAACGACGTGACGACGCCGAAGTTGCCGCCGCCGCCGCGCAGGGCCCAGAACAGGTCGGGGTGCTCGGACTCGGACGCGTGCACGAACGAACCGTCGGCGAGGACGACGTCCGCGCCGAGCAGGTTGTCGATGGTCAGACCGAAGCGCCGGGCCAGGTAGCCGATGCCACCGCCGAGGGTGAGGCCCGCGACGCCGGTGGACGCCACGATGCCCGACGGCGTCGCCATGCCGAACGCGACCGTGGCGTGGTCGACGTCGCCCCAGGTGCAGCCGGCGTCGGCGCGGACGGTGTGGTGCACGGGGTCGACGGTCGTGCTGCGCAGGCGCGACAGGTCGATGACGAGCGCGCCGTCGGCGACGCCGAGCCCGCCCGCGTTGTGGCCGCCGCCGCGCACGGCGAGGTCGAGGCCCTGGGCGCGGCCGTAGCGGACGCACGCGACGACGTCGGCGGCGTCGCGGCAGTAGGCGATCGCGGCGGGCCGCTTGTCGATCATGGCGTTGTAGACGGCGCGGGCCTCGTCGTAGCCCGGGTCGGCCGGTGTGACGAGGTCGCCGCGCAGCGCGGCGGCCAGTTCCTCGTGCGGCAAGGCGGTGGTGGTCATGGTGGCCCCTCTCGGATTTCCGGTACCGGAGGGGAACGTAGGCAGCGGGCGTTCGCGCAGCGTTCGGCCCGTTCGCGGGTTCCGGCAAAGTCGCGGTGGCTCGCTCACCCGGCAGCGCAGCTCAGCCAAACGTCTTGAATGAGTCATTCAGGACCTCCGAAGCCCTGAATGACTCATTCAAGACACCGCGGCCACACCAGCGCCGCCGAAACCCGCCCCCTTCAGGCCCGCCCCCTCGACTTTGCCGGGGCCCTGGCTCTTGAGTTCATGAGGGGGTGCCCTTCATGAACATGACGCCACGGCCAGGTCCGCCTCGGCCCGCCGCCGCAGGGCGATGCTGCCCTGGGTGCGGGCCAGCTCCGCGGCCGCGCGCAGCCGGGGCACCGGATCGGCGTCGTACGCCGCCCGCTGCCGGAGCACCTCCGGCAGCCACCAGCGGTCGTCGCGGGCCTCGCCGGCGGCCAGCGCGGCGTCCAGGGTCGCCCGGGCCGCATCCGGCGCCGACAGCTCGGCGACCAGCGACAGCCAATACGGCATCCGGGCGAACGACCCCTCGGCCTTGAGGTTCGCGACGCCCTCCTGCGCCGCGGCCAGCCCGGCCGCGCCGCCCCGGGCCCAGCCGCCCAGTACCAGCGCCCACTCGCGGTAGTACGCGAAGCCGTACCGGTCGCACAGCGTCCGCAGTTCGGCCACCGCCGTCCCCAGTGCCCGCCGGTCCCGGCGCATCTGGTGGGTGATCCCCGCGTAGGCCTGCGCGATGGCGAGGCTGTACGGGTGCTCGATCCGCCGGGCGAGCGCAATCGCCCTGGCGCCGGATGCCACGGCGGCGTCCTCGTGCCCGAGCAGCCAGTGGGCGTGCGCCGCCCAGGCCGGGCCGTGGACGTCCGGGCGGGTGCCGATCGGCCACGACGACGCGCCGCGCGTGCGTTCGGCGCCCAGCTCGAAGTGCCGCAGCGCCTCGGCCGGGTCGTGCCCGAGGCTCAGCGACGAACCCGCGAGGATGAAGTGCGCCGAGCCGTCTTGCTCGGCGCTCCCGCCCGGCGCGAGCAACCCGAGTGCGCGTTCGGCGGCCTCGTGGGCTTGGATCGTCCGGCCCTGGACGAACCGCGACGACCACAGCTCCAGCAAGGCGGTGAGCGCGGCCCCCTCGTCGCCCAGCGACTCCGCCAGCGCGAGCGACCGCTCCAGAGTGCGCTGCAGCTCGGGGGAGGAATAGCCCCGGTGGGCGTTGAGGGGCCCGGCGAGTGCTTCGAGGACGGCCAGCTCGTCCCGGTCGCGGTTGCCGCTCGCCGGCCGGGCGCGGACGAGGTCCAGTGCCGCCCGCAGCAGCCGGATCGCTTCGGCGTGGGCGAACGTGCCCGCGGCGACGGCGGCGGCCCGCCGGTAGTGGGCGACGGCGCGGTCCGGGCGGCCGCCGCGGGCGTACTGCTCGGCCAGCTGCGCCGCCACGGCGTCGGTGTCCCCGGCGTGCAGCAGCTCGAGCCCCTGGGCCAGCCGCCGGTGCAGCAGCCACCGCCGCGGCGGGCTGACCTGCTGGTAGGCCGTCTCGCGCAGCAGGTCGTGGGTGAAGTCGTAGCTGCCGCCGAACTCGCGCACGAGCCGGCGGCGCCACAGCTCGTCGACGGCGTCGACGACGGTGTCCGCGTCGAGGTCGCTCGCCTCGGTGAGCAGCTCGAGGGTGACGTCCCCGCCGGCCGCGGCGGCGAGCCCGGCGATCTCGCGGGCCGCCGGGCCCGGCTGTTCGAGCCGCGTCCGCAGCACGGCCGCCAGCCCCTCGGCGGGCAGGGAATCGTGCGCCCGCAGGGCTTCGACGACGTAGAGCGGGTAGCCGCCGGTGGCCGCGTGCAGCAGGTCGCGATCCGAAGTGGACAGTGGACGCCCGGCGACCGCTTCGCCGAGGCGGGCCGTGCCGGCCGCGTCGAACGGGCGCAGCGGCAGCTCGGTCAGCCTGCCGTCGTCGCGCAGCTGGGCCGCCCAGGCCGGGAGGCCCGCGCCGGGGTCGCCGTCGCGCAGGGTCGCGGCGACCAGCAGCGGCGCGTCCGGCAGCAGGCCGAGGCAGAAGGTGAGGAACGCGCCCGTCTCTTCGTCGCACCACTGCGCGTTGTCGAGCAGCAGCAGGACGGGTCGCCCGCCGGCGGTCAGCGCGCGGGCCAGGCCTTCGAAGAACCGCAGGCGCTGCCAGGCCTCGGCGGTCGGGTGCCCGCCGCCGGCCGTCCGCGTGGCCGGCAGCAGCCGGTCGACCTCCGCGCGCCACACCGGGTCCAGCGACGCCGCTGCCCGCTGCACGGCCGGGGTGCGCAGCCACTCGGCCACCGGTGCCAGCGCGAGCCGCCCCGGCGTGCCGAAGCACCGGCCGGCGGCCACGACCGCACCCTCGGCGCGGGCCGGCCCGGCCAGCTCGGTGACCAGCCGGGTCTTGCCGACGCCGGCGTCGCCGCGGACCAGGACGACCCCGGCCCGGCCCGCCGCGGCCGTCCGCCAGAGCTCGCCCAGCCGAGCCAGCTCCGGGGCACGGCCGACGAGCCCGGGCGCGGCCGCCCGCCGGGGTTCGGCGTCCGGCCGGGCCAGCAGCCGCCGCAGTGCCGCGCGCGTCGGCTCGGCCGGGACGACGCCGAGTTCGCGCTCGAGCACCGACGCGCACCGGTGGTAGGTGCTCACCGCGCCCGCCCGGTCGCCGGCCTCGGCCTGCAGCGCCATCAGCGTCCGGTAGCCCGGCTCTTCGAGCGGGCGCAGCGCGATCCGGCGGCGGGCCGCGGCGAGCGCGGCGGCCGGGTCGCCCGAAGGTGTCCGGCCGATCAGGTCGCACAGCTCGACGCACTGGCGTTCGAGTTCGGCGCGGGCCGCCAGCACCCAGTCGTCGGCCAGGCCGGGCAGCAGCTCGCCGCGGTAGGCCGCGAGCGCGGCCCGGGCGTGGGCGACGGCTTCGCCGGGGTCCTCGGCGGTCAGCGCGGCCCGGTGGGCGACGGCGAACTCCCGGACGTCCACCCGGCTCGACGGCGTGTCCCGCCAGCACAGGTCCTGCCCGGTGACGGTCAGCGAGGGCGGGTCGCCCAGCACACGGCGCAGCTGGTGCAGCTCGCGGCGGAGGTTGGTCAGCGCCTGCGCGTCGGTGGAGTCCGGCCAGAACAGCCCGGCGAGCAGGCGCCGCGGCTGCGCCCGGCCGGCGTGCACGACGAGGTGGGCCACGAGCGCGACCGAGCGCGGCGACCGCGTCAGCACGGCGCCGGACTCGTCGTCGGCGATCACCTGCTCGCCCAGCAGCGAGACGCGCAGCACCGGGACACGCTAGCCCTTCGGCGGGGCTGTGCGCGGATCTTCACCGGCGGGGGGTTGCGCCCGGCCCGCCGGGTGCGCAGGCTCGACGTCGTGAGCGAGCACGAGTACGACCTCATCGTCATCGGTTCGGGCCCCGGCGGGCAGAAGGCCGCGATCGCCGCGGCGAAGCTCGGCAAGAAGGTGGCGGTCGTCGACCGGCACGACATGGTCGGCGGGGTGTGCGTCAACACCGGCACGATCCCGTCCAAGACGCTGCGCGAAGCGGTGCTCTACCTGACCGGCATGAACCAGCGCGAGCTCTACGGCGCGAGCTACCGCGTCAAGCAGGACATCACCATCGCCGACCTGCTCGCGCGCACCCAGCACGTCGTCGGGCGCGAGGTCCAGGTCGTGCGCGCGCAGCTGATGCGCAACCACATCGACCTGGTCGACGGCATGGGCTCCTTCGCCGACGCGCACACCGTCCTCGTCGAAGGCCGCCACCGCGGCGACCGGCGGACCATGTCGGCCGACCACGTCGTGATCGCCACCGGCACCCGGCCCGCGCGGCCGAAGCAGGTCGACTTCGACGCCGCCCGCGTGCTCGACTCCGACGAGATCCTGCGGCTCGAGCAGATCCCGTCGTCGCTGGTCGTGGTGGGCGCCGGGGTGATCGGGATCGAGTACGCGTCGATGTTCGCCGCGCTCGGCTCCCGGGTCACCGTGGTCGAGCAGCGCGAGCACATGCTCGACTTCTGCGACCCCGAGATCGTCGAGTCGCTCAAGTTCCAGCTGCGCGACCTCGGCGTCACGTTCCGCTTCGGCGAGAAGGTCGCGGACGTGGCGGTGTCCGACCACACGACGATCACGACCCTGGTCAGCGGCAAGCGTATCCCCGCCGACGGCGTCATGTACTCCGCCGGCCGCCAGGGCATGACCGCCGAGCTCAACCTGGAGGCCGCGGGCCTGGCCGCGGACGAGCGCGGCCGGCTGGTGGTCGACGAGAACTACCGCACCCCGGTGCCGCACATCTACGCGGTCGGCGACGTGATCGGCTTCCCGGCGCTGGCGGCGACGTCGATGGACCAGGGCCGGCTCGCGGCGTACCACGCGTTCGGCGAACCGGCGCACGAGCTGGGCGCGCTGCAGCCGATCGGCATCTACACGATCCCGGAGATTTCCTACGTCGGCGCGACCGAGGCCCAGCTGACGTCGTCGTCGGTGCCGTACGAGGTCGGCATCGCCCGCTACCGCGAGCTGGCGCGCGGCCAGATCACCGGCGACAGCTACGGCATGCTCAAGCTCCTGGTGTCCACGGCGGACCGCAAGCTGCTCGGGGTGCACGTGTTCGGCACGGGTGCGACGGACCTGGTCCACATCGGACAGGCGGTGATGGGCTGCGGCGGCACGGTCGACTACCTGGTGGACGCGGTGTTCAACTACCCGACCCTGTCGGAGGCGTACAAGGTGGCCGCGCTGGACGCGACCAACAAGATCCGGGCGCTGGAGCGCTTCTCGACCTGAGCTCCTCCTGCCGCGGCCCTCGTGAGTGGTAATTAGGGTTAGAACCCGAATTACCACTCACGACGGTGCGGCCGGGCCCCAGCAGTCACACCAGCACCACGTGATCCTCTTGCCCCGAACCGGTTTGACACCCGTCTAGAACATATGTTCGACTGGCGCCGTGCGATGGGATCGACAGCGGACAGGGGAGGGTGAACCGGCACTGCCCGGGCTCGAGGGCCTGGTGCGATCGGTGCGGTCACCGGAATTCGACGGCGTCACCTTTCACGAGGTGCACGCCCGGTCGGTGCTGAACAAGGTGCCCGCCGGCTCCGGCGTGCCCTTCGGCTGGACCGTCAACCCCTACCGCGGCTGCTCCCACGCCTGCACCTACTGCCTCGAAGGCGGCACCCGGATCCTGATGGCCGACGGCCGGACGAAGGCGTTGTCCGACGTGAAGGTCGGTGACCGGATCTACGGCACCCGCGGCCACGGCGCGTCCCGGCGGCTGGTGCCCACCCGGGTCGAAGCCCACTGGACCACGCTGCGCGACGCCTACCGCGTGACCCTCGAAGACGGCACCCGGCTCGTGGCCGGCGGCGATCACCGGTTCCTCACGAGCAAGGGCTGGAAGCACGTCACCGGCAGCAAGTTCGGCGCCGCGCAGCGGCCGCACCTGGAGCCCGGCACCGAGCTGATCGGCGTCGGCCGGTTCGAGCCGACGCCGGACGAGACGCTCGGCTACCGGGCCGGCTACCTGTGCGGGATGCTGCGCTCCGGCGGGTTCGCCGCCGAGCCGGACGCCGCCTCGCGCGCCCTGCGCTACCTGCCGGACTTCGGGGCGTCGGTGGGATTTCTCAAGGTGCCGCCGGATCCGGACGCCCACTGGCAGCGCGGATTCCTCGCCGGCGTCTTCGACATCGCGGGCGGATACGGCCGCGGCGTCCTCTCGGTGGCGCACGACGAACCCGAGATCGCCGACGCCTTCATCGCCGCGCTCGCCCGCTTCGGCTTCGCCCACCAGCTCGACGAAGTGCCGAAGTTCCCGACGCGCCAGGAGATCCGGCTGCTCGGCGGCGTCGGCGAGGTGCTGCGGTTCTTCCACGTGAGCAACCCCGCCGTGCCGTGGAAGCGGTCCCTCGAAGGCGCGGTGATCGGCGCGAGCCGCCGCCGCGTGGAGGCGATCGAGCCGCTGGGCCTGCAGCTGCCGCTGTTCGACATCACCACCGGCACCGGCGACTTCGTGGCCGACGGCATGGTGTCCCACAACTGCTTCGCCCGGAACACCCACACCTACCTCGACTTCGACGCCGGCCGCGACTTCGACACCCAGGTGATCGTCAAGGTCAACGCCCCGCAGGTGCTGGCCGCGCAGCTGAAGAAGCCGTCGTGGCGGCGCGAGCACGTCGCGATGGGCACCAACACCGACCCCTACCAGCGCGCCGAAGGCCGCTACCGGCTGATGCCGGGGATCATCACGGCCCTGGCCCGCTCCGGCACGCCGCTGTCGGTGCTGACCAAGGGCACGGTGCTGGCCCGGGACCTGCCGCTGCTGCGCGATGTCGCCCGGGACGTGCCGGTGGGGCTCGCGGTGTCGATCGCCCTGCTCGACGAGGAGCTGCAGCACCGCCTCGAACCCGGCACGCCGAGCCCGCGGGCGCGGCTGGAGCTGGTCCGCAAGGCGCGCGAGGCCGGGCTGCCGTGCTCGGTGCTGGTGGCGCCGGTACTGCCGTGGCTGACCGACTCCGAGGAGGCGCTGGACGCGCTGTTCGCCCAGCTCGCCGACGTCGGCGTGACGAGCGTCACGGCGTTCGCGCTGCACCTGCGGCCTGGGGCGCGCGAGTGGTTCGGCCGCTGGCTGGCGGGCACGCACCCGGAGCTGGTGCCGCGGTACCGGGAGCTGTACGCGCGGGGGAGTTATGTGCGGAAGGCCTACCGGGACGGGCTCGCGGAGCGGGTCGGGCCGTTGCTGCGGCGGCACGGGCTGGATCGGAAGAGCGGTTTCGACGCGCGCGGGCCGGAGCTGCCGGCGGCCGAGGCGGCGCCGGTGGAGCAGCTGCGCCTGCTGTGACGCGTGGGGGAGTTGCGTGTGGAGTGACCCGCGGCGCTGCTGCGGCTGCGCTGCCGGTCCATTGTGGAGCAACCGGGTGACTTGCTGGGCCGTTCGGGGCGTCTGCGGGCTGGTGTCTTCGGTTTACGGCAAAATGTCCGATCGTGTCGTTGTCGTCTCGCCTCACCGGCGCCTAACGTCGAAGGGATCGATCCCGATTAGGAGCCGGACGATGACGACCTCGCAGACCGACCGTGTCGCCGCCGCCCGGCTCGCCTGGGCCGCCCTGAAGCTGACCCGGGCCGGCCGGCACCCGGTGGGCGTCGACCGGCTCGCCGCGACCGTCGGCGTCGCCCCGGCCGAGGCCCGGCGGCTGGTCGAGCTGATCGGGTTCACCCTGCACCGCGACCTCGTGTCGACCGGCCCGGCGCCGCGCGGCGCCCACCACCGCCTCCAGCCCGCCGAAGGCACGCTCGGCGCGGGCCCGGACGGCACGGTCGACCTCTTCCTCCTGGCCATCGCGACCGGCGAGCGCGTCCACGCGGCCGCGGTCTGCCCGGTCACGGGCACGCGCATCCGCATCGAACTGGTGTCCCGGGCGATCCTCCTGGTCGACCCGCCGGCGGCGGTGGTCGCGGCGGTCGACCTCGGCTTCGGGCTCGAGGGGGTCGACGCGGTCGCCTGCGCGGGGCAGCCGTTCTTCGCCTCCGCCACCGCGGCGGCGAGCTGGCTGGTGGCGCACCCGGGCGGGCGGATCTACCAGGTGGCCGCCTACCTGGCCCAGGCCCACCGCCTGGTCGCGGCGCTGGAGACCCGGCCCAAGTACGTCCTCTGACCCCGGTGCAAGTTCTCGTGAGTGGTAATTAGGGTTCTAACCCTAATTACCACTCACGACGAGCGGCGGCAGACTGCCCAGCCGTCGCCGCGACACCGCCCGCCGCGCCGGGTCAGCCTGCCGACGTCGTAGGCTGGGTGGTTCGTTAGCCTTTCCGAGCAGCGAGAACCATCCATGTCGAAGGAGAGCAGTCGCAGTGCTCCGCACTCACAACGCCGGCACCCTGCGTGCCGGACAGGCCGGACAGACCGTCACTCTCACCGGATGGGTGGCCCGGCGGCGCGATCACGGCGGCGTCATCTTCATCGACCTCCGCGACGCGAGCGGCGTCGCCCAGGTCGTCTTCCGCGAGGGTGAGATGGCCGAGCGCGCCCACGCCCTGCGCTCCGAGTTCTGCGTCAAGATCGTCGGCGAGGTCGCGAAGCGGCCCGAGGGCAACGCCAACGCCGAGATCCCCACCGGCGAGATCGAGGTCCTCGCGACCGAGCTCGACGTGCTGTCCGAGTCCGCGCCGCTGCCGTTCCCGATCGACGACCGCGTCGACGTCGGCGAAGAGGTCCGGCTCAAGCACCGCTACCTCGACCTGCGCCGCAGCGCCCCGGCCGCGGCCATGCGCCTGCGCAGCGAGGTCAGCCGCGCCGCGCGCGAGGTGCTGCACGCCCAGGACTTCGTCGAGATCGAGACCCCGACGTTGACCCGCTCGACGCCCGAAGGCGCGCGCGACTTCCTGGTGCCCGCGCGGCTCAAGCCCGGCTCCTGGTACGCGCTGCCGCAGTCGCCGCAGCTGTTCAAGCAGTTGCTCATGGTCGGCGGCATGGAGCGGTACTACCAGATCGCCCGCTGCTACCGCGACGAAGACTTCCGCGCCGACCGGCAGCCCGAGTTCACCCAGCTCGACATCGAAATGAGCTTCGTCGAGCAGGACGACGTCATCGCGCTCGGCGAGGACATCGTCTCCGCGCTGTGGAAGCTGATCGGGCACGAGATCCCGCGGCCCATCCCGCGCATCACCTACCACGAGGCGATGGCCAAGTACGGCTCCGACAAGCCGGACCTGCGCTTCGACCTCGAGATCACCGACATGACGGAGTTCTTCGCCGACACGCCGTTCCGCGTGTTCCAGGCCCCGTACGTCGGTGCGGTCGTCATGGCGGGCGGGGCGGACCAGCCGCGGCGCCAGCTCGACGCCTGGCAGGAGTGGGCGAAGCAGCGCGGCGCGCGCGGTCTCGCGTACATCCTCGTCAACGAGGACGGCACCCTCGGCGGCCCGGTCGCCAAGAACCTGTCCGAGACCGAGCGCGAGAACGTCGCCAAGGCGGCCGGCGCCAAGCCGGGCGACTGCATCTTCTTCGCCGCCGGCAAGGCCGCTTCGACGCAGCCGCTGCTCGGCGCCGCGCGCGACGAGATCGGCAAGCGCCTCGGCCTGATCGACGAGAACGCCTGGTCGTTCGTGTGGGTCGTCGACGCGCCGCTGTTCGCGCCGGTCGAGGACATCGGCGACGACGTCGCCGTCGGCTCCGGCAAGTGGACCGCGGTGCACCACGCGTTCACCTCGCCCACCCCGGAGTGGATCGACAAGTTCGAGCAGGACCCGGGCAACGCCCTGGCCTACGCCTACGACATCGTCTGCAACGGCAACGAGATCGGCGGCGGCTCGATCCGTATCCACCGCGGCGACGTCCAGAAGCGCGTCTTCAGCCTGATGGGCCTCGGCGAGGAAGAGGCGCAGGAGAAGTTCGGCTTCCTGCTCGACGCCTTCGCCTTCGGCCCGCCGCCGCACGGCGGCATCGCGTTCGGCTGGGACCGCATCGTCATGCTGCTGGCCAAGGCCGACTCTCTGCGTGACGTCATCGCGTTCCCGAAGACCGGCGGCGGGTACGACCCGCTGACCGCGGCGCCGGCGCCGATCACCGCGCAGCAGCGCAAGGAGGCCGGGATCGACGCGAAACCGGCCGCCGCCCCGCCGAACTAGTGCTGCACCTCAGGGCCGTGTGCCCGCCGGACAAGACCGCCGAAGCGCTCGACGTCCTGCGGGCACACGCCGGCACCGCGCACGTCATCGTGCACCGCGGCGCCGCCGTGGAACCCGCGGGTGACCTGGTCGAGGCCGATATCGCCCGCGAAGCGGCGGACGAGATCATCGACGCGCTGTGCGGCCTCGACCTCGACCACACCGGCGGGATCACGCTCGAAATGCTCGACACCGCGCTGTCCGACGCCGCCGACCGGGCGGAAGAGGCCGCGCCGGGCGAAGCGGCGGACGCCGTCGTGTGGCAGGAGCTGCTCGGCCGCACGGGCGAGGAGTCGCGGCTCAACGTGACGTTCCTGGCGTTCCTCACCATCGCCTGCCTGCTCGCCGCGGTCGGGGTGCTCACCTCGTCCGCGGTGACGATCGTCGGTGCGATGGTCGTCGGGCCGGAGTTCGGGCCGCTGGCCGCCCTCGCGGTCGGCCTGGTGCTACGCCGGTGGGACCTGGTCCGGCAGGCGGGTGCGGCCCTCGCCGTCGGTTTCCCGCTGGCGATGGCCGTCACACTGGGCGCGACGCTGCTGTTCCGCGCGACCGGCGTCCTCGGCGAGCACGCGTTCGAGCTGCACCAGCACGACGAGGTCGACTTCGTGTTTTCCGTGGGCGCGCCGTCGCTGGTCGTCGCGTTGCTCGCCGGCGCCGCCGGGATGCTCGCCATGACGTCGGCGAAGTCGGCCGCGCTGGTGGGTGTGTTCATCTCCGTGACGACGGTGCCGGCGGCGGGGTACGCGGTCGTCGCGGCCGTGGCGGGGGAGTGGAGCCGGTGCCTCCAGTCCGTCGCGCAGCTGCTGGTCAACCTTCTCGGAATCGTTGCAGCAGCGGCCATTGTGTTGACAGTGCGCCGGAATGGGCAACGTTCACCGGGGGGAATGCGTCCGCTTTCACGCGGGTGACCCGTCTCCGGGCGGGATGCCCCTTCTTGTCCGGATGTCAGTAGTCATGGTTGCTCAGTCACGAGTAGGGTCGGTGACAATGACAGTCGACACCTCCTCCGCCGGCGACGCTGGAGTCGGGGCAGGAGCCGAGCAGCTCGCCATCGCCGCGGCCGTCGCGGCGGGTGAGTCCGTTCTCTCCCGCCGGTTCGGCAGCGCGATCACGTTGGTCGCGCCCGAGGACCTCGCGGGCAGCGGCCCGGCCACGGTGGTCCGCGCGCGGGTGGTGTCGTCGTTCGCGCTGCCGCGCACGCTCGTCATCAAGCACTACCCGGACCGGCCGGAGTCCGGTGCCGACCCGTTCGCCCAGGAGGCGGTCAGCTACCAGCTGTTCACGGCGCTGGCCCCGGACGAGCGGATGTGCCCGGAACTGGTGGCCCACGACGGCCGCGACCGGGTGCTGGTGCTGGAAGACCTCGGCCGCACGCCGACGCTGGAGGACAACCTCTACGCCCGCGACTCCCGCGCGGCCGAGCGGGCGCTGCTGTCCTGGGCGCGGTCGCTGGGCCGCCTGCACGCGAGCACGGCCGACCGGGAAGCGGACTTCAACGCGTTGCTGCGGCGGCTCGGCGGCCCGGCGAAGGGTGACTCCGACGGCGTCGACGAGCTGTGCGAGCGGGTGCCGTCGCTGATCCAGAAGCGCCTGGGCATCCCGGTGCCGGACGAGGTCCGGGCCCAGGTGACCTCGGCCCTCGAGCAGTCGCGCGCGGCGGGCTTCCGGGCGTTCAGCCCGGTCGAGCTCAGCCCGGACAACAACCTCGTGACGGGCCAGGGCATCCGGTTCCTCGACTTCGAGTACGGCCGCGTCCGGTCGGCGCTGGTGGACGCGGCCCATCTGCGGCTGCCGTTCGCGAGCTGGCCGGACGCCCTCGCCCTGCCGGCCGGGATGAGCGAGGCGATGATCGCAGCCTGGCGTGCCGAGGTGGTCGGGGTGTGGCCGGCCTTCACCGACGACGAGGTCCTCGCGGACCACCTGACGTCCAGTGAGCTGCTGCGGGTCTGGCTGATCACGGGCGAGGAGCTGGCGTCGCTGAACCTGTCCCGGCACGCGGCGCCGGTCAGCCGGGAGGCGGCGTTCGTGACCTGGTGGCGGGACCTGGCCAAGCACGCCGGATATGTTCGGATGGCGGCGGTTTCGGAGTTCGCGGCCCGGGTCGCGGCGGCGCTGGCGGCGCGGCTGGGGCCGCATGCCGATCTGGCGTTCTATCCCGCGTTCCGCTGAGCCTGGTGGGTTGTCCACAAGGCGGCTGATGGGGGCGCGCGGCGGCTGGGTGCGGTGTCTTGAATGACTCATTCCTGGCGTTGGACGCCAGGAATGAGTCATTCAAGACGCTGGTTTCGGGCCTGCGACGGCCACGTCGGTTGCCTTGGTCTTGCCGAGCCCTCGGCTCGGCTCTGGATGGGCGGGTTTCTCGGGCCTCTGCCGGGTGGGGCGCCGGTCGGGGTTCTGCCGGGTGAGCGCTGCCGGGGTGGTCCCGCCGGCCCGAACGCCGGATTGTTCAACGGCCGCCAGTCCGCGTCAAGGCGGGAAAGCGTGCCTTGACCCGGCCTGGCGGCCGCTGAGGCGGCTTCGTATCGGGTCGGCAGGGGGGTGTGGCCGAGCGTGAGTTGTGTTCGGGCCGGTGATGTCGGAGTTGGCCTCGGAGCCGGGGCCGGGGCCGGGGCCGGGGCCTGAGGCCTGAGGCCTGAGCTCGAGCCAGAGGGCGAGTGCGGCGGCTGGGTGCGGTGTCTTGAATGACTCATTCCTGACGTCCGACGTCAGGAATGAGTCATTCAAGACAGAGCGTCGAGGCCCGGGCTTCCCGATCTGGCCTCGGTGCGTCTGGCGCACCCCAGGCCACGTTGGCCCAAGTGCTGCGGCAGGCGTCAAGAATTAGGCCCGGTGTCGCGGGCGCGTTACCTCGACCTCACCGGGTGTGAGCCTGCGTGGCCGATGGTCGTGGGCGTGACCGTGATGAGCGTCGATGTCACTCCCCGGCCCGAGCACCCCGGGACACCGCCGAAGCGAGCCCGCCGCCTGGCCGTCCTCGGCGACTCCACCGCCGTCGGGCTCGGCGACCCCCTTCCGCGGCGTGCGGGCTGGCGGGGCGTCGGCCCGCTGGTTGCCGCCGCGCTCGGCGTTGAAGAGCGCGGCTACTTCAATCCCTCCTTTGCCGGGGCCCGCATGCGCTGCGTGCTCACCGAACAGGTCCCCGCGGCCGTCGCCCACCGGCCCGATGTCGCCCTCGTCGTCGCCGGTATGAACGACACTCTCCGCCCGGACTTCGACGCCGCCCGCATCGCCGCCGATCTCACCGAGGTCATCCGGCGGCTCCGCGAGACCGGGACCACCGTCCTCCCGGTCCGCTTCCACGACCACAGCAAGGTCTTCCGCCTTCCGTCGTCGCTGAAACGCGCCCTCAGCGCCCGCGTCGCCGAGCTCAACGCCGCCATCGACGACGTCGTCGTCCGCGAAGGCGTGCCCTGCCTCGATCTCGACCGGCTGCCCGGCGCGTACGACCTCGCCTCCTGGAGCGTCGACCGGCTGCACCCCTCCGAACTGGGCCACCGCATGCTCGCGGAGGGCTTCACCGGGCTGCTCGCCGAGGCCGGGTTCGCCGTGCCGGCACCGGTGAGCCTCGCCTGCAGCGGCGGGGTCGAGCCGAGCACCACGGGCCACGTGGGCTGGCTGGTGCTCAAGGGAGTCCCGTGGCTCTGGCGCCGCGGCCGCGAGTTCCTGCCCTACGCCGCCGCCATCATGTGGAACTCGTTCCGCGCCCGCTGAACACCCGCAGCGCTTCCACGTCCGAAGCCGGGTTGCGGACGAAGAAGTCCGCCCACTCCTCGATGTCCGGATAGGCCGACCGCGAAACGAGGAACCGGCACGCCGCCTCGGCGTCGTACTCCGTCCGCCGCAGCCGGACGCCGTCGCCGAGCAACG
Organism: Amycolatopsis sp. lyj-109; assembly: GCF_046548995.1. Taxonomy (NCBI): domain Bacteria; kingdom Bacillati; phylum Actinomycetota; class Actinomycetes; order Pseudonocardiales; family Pseudonocardiaceae; genus Amycolatopsis; species Amycolatopsis sp. lyj-109. Next base: position 124,231 of record NZ_JAJPWR010000008.1, on the reverse strand, counting down.
CCCAGTGCGCTCCCGTTGTCCCGTACGGCATTCCGACGCTGCCAGGATTCACGACCAACCGCCGGTCTGCGAGCCGCACGAACGGCATGTGCGTGTGCCCGCAGACGACCGTCGACGCGGAAACGCCCGCCAGCACCTCCGCCCAGCGCTCCGGTGAAGAGTCCACCAGCACGATTTCGGTGTCGTTGCGCGGGGTCGCGTGGCAGAACAGCACCCCGTCCAAGGTCACCGTCAGCGGCAGTGCGTCCAAGACCGGCAGGTCGGCCGGGCGCAGCTGCTTCGCCGCCCACGGGAAGATCGGGTCCGGGACGAACGAGCCGCCGGTGCGCGCCGATTCGGCCAGCTCGCGGTCGGCGTTGCCGCGCACCCACACCGCCCGGTCGCCGAGCGCCTGGAGCCGCTCGAGGGTTTCGACGGGCATCGGCCCGGCGAGCAGGTCGCCGAGCAGCACGATCCTTTCCGCCGCCTGGACGTCCGGCTCCGCCAGGACCGCCTCCAGCGCCGGGAGAACCCCGTGGATGTCCGCCAGCACCGCTACGTTCACCGGTCCACCATCGGGCACGCCGAGCGCCCCGGGCGAGGGATTTCGCCCAGGGCGCAACCGGCCTACCCGGTGGTCAGCGGCAGTTCCCGCACCCCGGTCATGTTGGGGTTGACCTGGAACTTCGGCGGCTGTCCCGGGATCGTGCGCAGCACCGGGTAGCGGTCGAGCAGGATGTCCAGCACCACCCGGCCTTCCAGCCGGGCGAGCGGCGCGCCGATGCAGAAGTGGATCCCGCGGCCGAACGCCAGGTGCGGGTTCTCCGCGCGCAGCGGGTCGAACGTGTCCGGGTCGCGAAACACCCGCTCGTCGCGGTTGGCGGCCGCTACCCAGCAGAGCAGCATCTGGTCCGCGGGCACCGTGACGCCGCCGATCTCCACCTCCCGCGTGGTCGTGCGGGCCACCACCGCGAACGGCGTGAGGTACCGCAGCGACTCTTCGATCATCGGCGGCACGAGCGCGCGGTCCGCGCGCACCCGCTCGGCCCACTCCGGGTGCGTGTCCAGGCACAGCACCGCGTTGCCGAGCAGCATCGTGGTGGTGATGTGGCCGGCCAGCAGCAGGATGTTCGCGAAGTCGACGACGTCGGAGCGGGACAGCCGTTCGCCGTCCAGCTCGGCCTCGACCAGCTTCGTCAGCAGGTCTTCCCGCGGCTGCTTGCGCCGCTCGTCGACGTGCACGCCGAGGTAGTCGGCGAGCGCTTTCTGGCCTTCCAGGGACGCCAGGATCGCCGCCTCCTGCTTCTCGTCCTTCTTCACCAGCGAGACCTGGTTGGAGGACTCGAACATCTTGTCCACCCAGCCCTTGAACAGGTACCGGTCGCTCGCCGGGACGCCCAGCAGCTCGGCGATCACGATCACCGGCAGCGGGTAGGCCAGGTCCTCGACCAGCTCCAGCCGGTCGCCGGCCGGGATCGCGTCCAGCAGCTCGTGGGTGATCGCGGCGATCCTCGGCTCGAGGTCCGCCACCACCTTGGGCGTGAACGCGCGGCTGACCAGCTTGCGCATCTTGTTGTGCAGCGGCGGGTCCATCTGCAGGATGCTGCCGGTCGAAATGTCGTATTCGGGGTCCGGCATCATCTCCTTCGGCACCAGCCGCGTGGTGTCGGACGAGAAGGTCGCCGGGTCGCGGAGAATCGTTTCGATCTCCGGGTGCCCGTAGACGTTCCACATCCCCAGCTCCGCGGCGAACTCGACGCGCTTCTCCGGTTGCTTCCCCCGCAGCCAGAACTGGGCCTCGTGAAGTCCCCAGGTGTCGGCCATCGTGGTCATTTCCGCCCCTTTCCCCGTGTGGCCCCGGGATCAGCCGGGTGCCTTGGCGGGATCGTGTGCGTAGATCCCGTTGCGGTAGCCCGAGACGAGCTCCTCGAGCGCCGAGCTCAGCTCCGCCGCCACCTCCGCGACCGCGGCGGGGTCGGGTTCCCCGGGCGGCTCGAAAGCGGTGCGGATCAGGTGGGCGAGGACATCCGCCTTCTCTTCGACGGGGATGCCCTCGAACTCGTCCGAAATCGTGTCGCCGACGTAGAAGCCGAGCGTCGCCGCGTGCAGCGCGTAGCTCACGTGCGGGACGTCCGCGCGGATCAGCCCGCGCCGCAGCAGCGCGGTCTCGAAGTGCACGCTCAGCTCGTCCTGCTGCTTCTTCAGAGCGAGGTCGCCGAGCGAGCCGAACATCTCGGCGTTGCCGCGCAGCATCGCCATCACCAGCGGACGGCGATGGGTGATGAGGAAGGACCCGGGGATCATCCGGTGCGGGAGGATCATCGCCGGATCGGCCTTGATCATCGCCAGCAGCTCGTCGGTCAGATCGGCCGACTCCCGCATCATCAGCGCCTGGAACACCAGCTCCTTGTTCCGCCAGTGCAGGTAGACGGTGCCCTTGCCGATGCCGACCGCCCGTGCGACGTCGTCGATCGCCACCTTGCGGTAGCCCATGCGCAGCAGCAGCTCGCCCGCCGCGTCCAGGATCCGGTCGGCACGCTCGCGGTTGGGATGACTCATGCGGCTCCACCTGTGGTTTCGTTGAGCATTTGACTGGTTGACGCGAATCGCACTTTCGGTCAACGGGTCAACACGACCGTAGCGCCGATCCGGGGACCGGGGCAAGCGGTTGTGTCGGTGGGGTCGGTTAACGTCAACGGTGTGGCCCAGGACGAGCTCTTCACCGTGAACGCCGACATCGCGCCTCCGCCGGAGCGCACGGAGTCGAACGCGGGCGCGGAACCGCAGGCGGACCCGGCCAGCTCACCCCTGGCCGTCCGGATGCGCCCGCGTTCGCTCGAGGAGGTCGTCGGGCAGCAGCACCTGCTGCGCGAAGGGGCGCCGCTGCGGCGGCTGGTCGAGGGCGCCGCACCGGCGTCGGTGCTGCTCTACGGCCCGCCCGGCACGGGCAAGACGACGCTGGCCAACCTGGTTTCGATCGCGACCGGCCGCCGGTTCGTCGCGATGTCCGCGCTTTCCGCGGGCGTCAAGGAGGTCCGCGGGGTCATCGAGGAGGCGCGGCGGCGCCGGCAGTACAACGCCGAGAACACCGTGCTGTTCATCGACGAGGTGCACCGGTTCTCCAAGACCCAGCAGGACGCGCTGCTCGGCGCGGTCGAGGACCGCACGGTGCTGCTGGTCGCGGCGACGACGGAGAACCCGTCGTTCTCGGTCGTGTCGCCGCTGCTGTCGCGGTCGCTGGTGCTGCAGCTGCGTCCGCTGACCGACGCGGACATCACGGCGCTGATCGAGCGGGCGCTGGCCGACGAGCGCGGCCTCGGCGGCGAACTGACGCTGACGGAGGACGCGCGCGCCCACCTCGTCCGGCTCGCGGGCGGGGACGCGCGCCGCGCGCTCACCGCGCTGGAGGCGGCCGCGGACGCGGCGTCGGCCACCGAGGCGAAGACGATCGACCTGGCCATCGTCGAGTCCACAGTAGACAAGGCGGCGGTGCGCTACGACCGCGACGGCGACCAGCACTACGACGTGATCAGCGCGTTCATCAAGTCGATCCGCGGGTCCGATGTGGACGCTGCCCTGCACTACCTGGCCCGGATGATCGAGGCGGGGGAGGACCCGCGGTTCCTCGCCCGGCGGCTGGTGGTGCACGCCAGCGAAGACATCGGGATGGCCGACCCGACGGCGCTGCAGTCGGCGATCGCGGCCGCGCACGCGGTCCAGTTCATCGGCATGCCGGAGGGCCGGCTGGCGCTCGCCCAGGCCACGGTGCACCTGGCCACCGCGCCGAAGTCGAACTCGGTGATCAAGGGCATCGACGCGGCACTCGCGGACGTCCGCGCGGGCCTGGCGGGCACGGTGCCGCCCCACCTGCGCGACGGGCACTACGCGGGCGCGAAGAAGCTGGGCAACGCGCAGGGCTACCGGTACCCGCACAACGTGCCGGAGGGCGTGCTGGCGCAGCAGTACCCCCCGGACGAGCTGGTCGGCCGCGACTACTACGAGCCCACCCAGCGCGGCGCCGAGCGGCCGCTGGCCGAGCGGGTGCCCAAGCTGCGGAGGACGATCCGCGGGCAGTGACGCGGGCCGCACGCCGCGGTGAACCCGGTTCGTGGGCCGAGGTGGCCAAGATCATCGAAGTTCGTAAACTCTTCCCCTTCGAGGCGGCCTGAACAAGGGGCGCCCCCGCTACGGCAGGAGGCGTGCCCGTGCCCGCGACGCTGCAGTGCATCGTCCTGGACTGTCCGGACCCGCTGGTGCTCGCCCGCTTCTACCAGGCCCTGCTCGGCGGGGAGGTGGATCGGCCCGACCCGCGGTGGCGCGTGGACGAGGACTGGTCGACCCTGCACGTGGACGGGATGGTCCTGGGCTTCCAGCGAGCTCTCGACCACCAGCCGCCGCGCTGGCCCGACCCGGCCTTCCCACAGCAGTTCCACCTCGACTTCGAGGTCGACGACTTCCGGGAGTCGCACCACGCGGTCCTGGCCAACGGCGGCCGGCTGCTCGACCCCGACCTCGGCGGCCGCGGCTGGCGCGTCTACGCCGACCCGGCGGGCCACCCGTTCTGCCTGCTCGGCGACTACTGAGCGCGCGGGCACGCTCCGGCTTCGGCACGATGGCGGGATGACTGTCGCGTTTCTCGGAACCGGGATCATGGGCGCCCCGATGGCCGCCAACATCGCCAAGGCGGGCCTCGAGGTCCGGGTCTGGAACCGGACCCGGGAGAAGGCCGAACCCCTGTCCGACGTCGCCACGGTCGTCGGCTCGCCGTCCGCCGCGGCCGATGGCGCGGACGTCCTCGTGACGATGCTGGCCGACGGTCCCGCCGTCGCTTCGGCCTTCGAAGCCGCTTCGCCCGCTTCGGGGACGTTGTGGCTGCAGATGAGCACGGTCGGTCTCGAGTGGACCGATCGCCTCGCCGCGACGGCGGAGCGGGCGGGCGTGGTGTTCGTCGACGCGCCGGTGCTCGGCACACGGCAGCCCGCCGAGCAGGCGCAGCTGCTGGTACTCGGGTCGGGCCCGGAGGAGTCTCGCCCGGCGGCGACGCCGGTGTTCGACGCGGTCGGCATGCGCACCGTCTGGCTCGGCCCGGCGGGCCGGGGCAGCCGCCTGAAGCTGGTGCTGAACGCGTGGGTGCTGGCGTTGACGAACGCGACGGCGGAGAGCCTCGGCCTGGCCCGCGCGCTGGGCCTGGACCCGAAGCTGTTCCTGGAGACGATCGAGGGCGGTGGCCTGGACGTCGGCTACGCGCACGTGAAGGGCGCCGCGATGCTGGCCGGCGAGTACCCGCCGGCGTTCCCGGCGGGCCTGGCGGCGAAGGACGCCCGCCTGGTCGTGGAAGCCGCGGGCGAGGACGTCGACGTGGCGGGGGCGAAGGCCGTCCTCGCCCACTTGGAGGCGGCGGTGGCGGCCGGCCACGGCGAAGAGGACATGGCGGCGCTGTACCGCGCGGTGCTGAAGGAGCGGTAGAAAGCAGCCGAAACAGGCCCGGCCCGCCGGGGCGCCCCCCGTTTTCGACTCTACCGGTGGGCACCGACAGTTTCGACGGCCGGACGGCCCCCAGGCGGCCGGACGGCTCCGGGATCGCCCTCCGGAACGGCCAACTCGCCCTCCGGAACGGCCAACTCGCCCGAGTTCCCGGCGAGTTGGCCGTTGCGGGCGGCGAGTTGGCCGCTCCGGTTGGTACGAACCCGGATGAGTCATTCGGGAAGTGCTGCGGCGAAGGAAGTACTCGCGGCCTGCCGCCGAGGCCGCGGCCCCCGGCGGACCGGGCGGCGCTCAGCGAGCCGGACCGGCCCCCGGCGAGGTGTTTTCCGGGCCCGGCGGGGTGACACGGTCGGGAACCAGCCCAGGCGGTAGCCTCATTCGGCATCCCGACCCCTGAACCGAGGAGGGCCCGTGTCGGCAGGGCAGATCGCCGCGTTGATCGCCGCAGGAGCATTCGTGGTGCTGGTCGTCCTGCTGGCGATCCCGCTGATCAAGCTCGGCAAGACGCTGGACGCGGCCACCGAAGCGATCGAGCGCACCAACAGCAACACCGATCCGCTGCTGATCGGCGCGAACCAGACGATCACGCACGTCAACACCCAGCTCGAGCGGGTCGACGGGATCACCGCGAACGCGCAGGCGGTCACCGGCAACGTCTCCGCGCTGACGTCCGTGTTCACCGCGACCCTCGGCGGCCCGCTGGTCAAGACCGCGGCGCTGTCCTACGGGCTCAGCAAGGCGATCAAGGCGCGCAAGAAGAAGAGCGCCTTGAAGGCCGCGAGGAAGGCCGGCAAATGAAGCGGCTGTTCTGGCTTGGTGTCGGCGTCGTGACCGGCGTCGTGCTGTCCCGCAAGGCCGCCGAAACGGCTCGTCAGGCCACTCCCGCCGGGTTAGCATCGAACCTGGGAGACGCCGTGCGCGAGCTGGCGGGCGCCGTGGGTTCGTTCGGCGCCGAGGTGCGTGCGGGCATGAACGAGCGGGAGCAGGAGTTGCACGACATGGTCGAGGAGCGGACGGGCGTCTCGGCGCCCCGCGCCGAAGGACGGCACGCCGCTGCCGCGCGGCGCCCGGTCCGGCGAGCTCGCCGGGCGGAGGGCTGATCCGGGCCCGCCCCGGAATCCCCTCCGCCGTCGCCGCCGACCCCGTTCGTCGTCACCAGCACAAGGACTTGACCCGTGGACACACACGAAATCACCGATCGTTTCCTGCGCCATTTCGAGAGCAAGGGCCACACGCGCGTGCCCAGCGCGCCGCTGATCCTCGACGACCCGAACCTGCTGTTCGTCAACGCCGGCATGGTGCAGTTCAAGCCGTACTTCCTCGGTGAGGCGCCGCCGCCGTACCCGCGCGCGACCTCCGTGCAGAAGTGCGTGCGCACGCCGGACATCGACGAGGTCGGCAAGACCACCCGGCACAACACGTTCTTCCAGATGGCCGGCAACTTCTCCTTCGGCGACTACTTCAAGGAAGGCGCCATCGAGTACGCCTGGGAGCTGATCACCAAGCCCCAGAGCGAAGGCGGCTACGGCCTCGACCCGAACCGCATCTGGGCGACCGTCTACAACGACGACGCCGAGGCCGCGGGGCTGTGGCGCAAGCTCACCGGCCTGCCCGGCGAGCGGATCCAGGAGCGCGACGGCAAGGACAACTACTGGGACATGGGCGTGCCCGGTCCCGGTGGTCCCTGCTCGGAGATCTACTACGACCGCGGCCCGGCGTACGGCCGCGAGGGCGGCCCGGTCGCCGACGAGGACCGCTACATCGAGATCTGGAACCTCGTCTTCATGCAGGACGTCCGCGGCGACCTGAGCCCCAAGCTCGGGCACAAGCCGATCGGCGTGCTGCCGAAGAAGAACATCGACACCGGCATGGGCGTCGAGCGCGTCGCGACGATCCTGCAGGGCGTCGAGAACGTCTACGAGACCGACCTCGTGCGCCCGGTCATCGGCCGCGCGGAGGAGTTCTCCGGCCGCCGCTACGGCAGCAACCACGCCGACGACGTCCGCTTCCGCGTGATCGCCGACCACGCCCGCACCGGCGTCATGCTGATCGGCGACGGCGTCACCCCGGGCAACGACGGCCGCGGCTACGTGCTGCGCCGCCTCCTGCGCCGCATCGTCCGCTCCACGCGCCTGCTGGGCGTGCAGGAGCCGGTGCTGCAGGAGTTCGCGAAGGTCGTGCGCGACACGATGGGCCCGACCTACCCCGAGCTGGTCACCGGTTTCGACCGGATCAGCGAAGTCGTCCGGATCGAGGAGGAGGCCTTCCTCTCGACCCTGACCAGCGGTTCGCGCATCTTCGACATGGCGGCCGAGGAGACCAAGCGCGGCGGCGGCGACGTGCTGGCCGGTGACAAGGCCTTCCAGCTGCACGACACCTACGGCTTCCCGATCGACCTGACCCTGGAGATGGCGTCCGAGCAGGGCCTGACCGTCGACGAGGACGGCTTCCGCACGCTCATGAACGAGCAGCGCACCCGCGCGAAGGCGGACGCGGCGGCCCGCAAGACCGGCCACGGCGACCTCTCGGAGTACCGCAAGGTCCTCGAGCAGCACGGCGAGACCGAGTTCCTCGGCTACACCGACCTGCAGGCCGAGGCCAAGGTCGTCGCGCTGCTGGAAGACGGGCAGCCGGTCCGCAGCGTCTCCGCGGGCAGGAAGGCGGAGCTGGTCCTCGACCGGACGCCGTTCTACGCCGAGAGCGGCGGCCAGGTCGCCGACACCGGCGTGCTGCTGGGCGACGGCGTCGAGCTGAAGGTCCTGGACGTCCAGAAGATCGTGCCGGGCCTGTTCGTGCACCGCGTCGAGGTCACCGACGGCGAGGTCGGGCTGGACACCAAGCTGACCGGCTCGGTCGACGCGCACCGCCGCCTGTCCATCGAGCGCTCGCACTCCGCGACGCACCTGGTGCACGCGGCCGTCCGCGGCGCGTACGGCAAGCGCGCGGCGCAGGCGGGTTCGCTGAACTCGCCGGGCCGCATGCGGTTCGACTTCACCACCCCGGGCTCGGTGTCGGCGGACGTGCTGACCGAGGTCGAGCAGGAGGTCAACGACTACCTGCAGACCAACGTCGAGGTGCAGAGCTTCACCACGACCAAGGACAAGGCCCTCGAGCTCGGCGCGGTCGCGCTGTTCGGCGAGAAGTACGGCAACGACGTCCGCGTGGTCGACATGGGCGAGTACTCCCGCGAGCTCTGCGGTGGCACGCACGTCGACCGGATCGGCCAGCTCGGCCTGGTCAAGCTGGTCTCCGACGCCTCCATCGGCTCGGGCGTGCACCGCGTCGAGGCGCTGGTCGGCACGGACGCGCTGAAGTACGTCCGCAAGGAGCAGCTGCTGGTCTCGCAGCTGGCGAACACCTTCAAGGTGCCGTCCGACCAGCTGCCGGGCCGCATCGACGACGTCCTGACCCGGCTGAAGAACGCCGAGAAGGAGATCGCCCAGCTCAAGACCCAGCAGGTGCTGGGCTCGGCGGGCGCCCTGGTCGACAAGGCCCAGCAGATCGGCGGTGTCACGGTCGTCGCCGAGGTCGTCCCGGACGTCGACGGCAACGGCCTGCGCGCGCTCGCCTCCGACATCCGCGGCCGGCTCGGCGCGCGGCCCGGCGTGGTGGCGCTGTTCTCGCCGGCCGGCGAGAAGCTGAGCTTCGTCGTCGCGACGACCAAGGCGGCCCAGGACAAGGGCATCGCCGCGGGCAAGCTCGTGCCGTCGTTCGCCGAGAAGATCGGCGGCCGGGGCGGCGGCAAGCCCGACATGGCCCAGGGGGGCGGCACGAACCCGGCCGGCGCGGCCGAGGCGGTCACCGCCCTGCGGTCGGCGATTGCCGGCATTGGTTAACCGCGGAAACCGTGGCCCGGATCGGCCAGGCAAGGACGATCCGGGGCGCGGCCGTCGGCTCGGGGTGGATGTCGGATCCGTCCGGGTCGGCGTGGCGCTGAGCGATCCGGCACCCGTGCTCGCTTCGCCATTGGTTACCCTCTCCCGCGATGCGACCGACGACAGTGATCTGGACCAGCTGGCCGCCCTCGTCACCGAGCACGAGGTGGTCGAGGTGATCGTGGGCCTGCCCAGAACGCTCGCCAACCGCCAGGGACCGGCGGCCGAGCTGGCGATCGCGTATTCTGAACGCCTGGCCGGGCGGATAGCGCCCGTGCCGGTCCGGCTGGGCGACGAGCGGCTGACCACGGTCACCGCATCCCGCATCCTCTCCCAGCGCGGGGTCAAAGGCCGCAAGCAGCGTGCGGTGGTCGACCAGGCCGCCGCCGTCGAGATCCTGCAGGCCTGGATCGACGCCGCCGCTGCGCACCGCGCCCGGGAGGGAGACCGATGAACGAGCAGCCACCTGAGCCCCCACGCGGGCGCCGGCGACTGCGTGAGCCGGAAGCGGCCACTCCGCCGCCGTCCCGGCCCGCTCCGCGCCGCGCCGACCCGCGCGACCCCCGGGCCGCGGACCCGCGCCGCAGCCCGAGCGGGCAGCACGAGCTGCCACCGCGCGGGCAGGCACCCAGCGGCGAGTACGACCTGCCCCAGCCCTCCCGCCGGGCCCGGCGGGAGGAGCCTCCGGGCTACGACCCGCGCGGCGGCGCGCCGCAACCCGGCCGTCGCCGCCTGGAGCCGCCCGGCACCCTGCCTTCGGCCGACGCCGACCTCGATCCGCGGGAGCGGCGGGCCGCCCCGGCCCGCGCCGCCCACGCCCGCCACGGCCTCGACGAGGGCTCCGAGATCGAACAGCCGGCTCCGCGCCGGCGTCGCGGCGCGCCGGACGTCGACGAGCCGGAGAGCAGACCGGCCCGGCGGCGGGCCGCGCCCGAGCCCGCCGAGGCCGAGGCCAGACCGCCCCGGCGGCGCGGGGCCCCGGATCCGGACGAGGCCGACGACCGGTCGGCCCGGCGCCGTGCGGCTCAAGACCTCGACGAAGTCGAAGGCAGGCCCTCCCGGCGACGCGGGGCCCCGGACGAGGCCGACGACCGGTCGCCCCGGCGGCGTGCGGCTCAGGACGTCGACGAGGTCGAAGGCAGGCCGTCCCGGCGGCGGGCCGCGCCCGAGCCCGCCGAGGCCGAGGCCAGGCCGCCCCGGCGGCGCGCGGCCCCGGACCCCGGTGAGGCCGAGGCCCAGCGGCGCGCCCTGCCCGAGCGCATCGAGCCGGCGCCCGCGCGGCGGCGTCGCGCGGATCCCGACGCGGCCGACCCGCAGCCGGGCCGGCGTGGCCCGGCACCCGAGCCGATGGAGGCCGCCGGGCCGCCCGGCCGCCGCCGGGCCGCCCCCGACGCGGCCGAGGCCGTCGATGCGCGACGGCGCCGTGCGGCCCTGGATCCCGACGCCGAGCCGCCCGTCCGGCGGGCCGCCCAGCCGGGTGACCGCTCCGCAGGCGTGCCCGAATCCGGCGCGGAGCCTCGCCGCCGCCCGCCGGCGCCGCCCGTGCGCGAGGAGCCGGTGACCGACGTCCTGCCCGCGCTGGCCCCGCCGCCCCCGGCCGAACCGGCGCGCGCGCCGCAGGAGGAGCCCGAGCAGTTCGCCGAGGACGACGAGTACGCGGACTACGACGAGTACGGCGAGTACGAGGACTACGACGAGTCGGAGTACAGCGAGTCGGACTACGAGGAGTACGACGACTACGACGACGAGCCGGACAAGCCGCGGAAGAAGGGCAAGCGCGCCCTCGGCTGGGTCGCCGCGATCGCGGTGATCGCCCTGCTCGCGGGCGGCGCCTGGTACGGCTTCAACAGGTTCTTCGGGTACGACGACTTCGAGGGCGCCGGCACCGACGACGTGGTGTTCCAGGTCGACGACGGCGACACGACGTCGGCCATCGGCGCGAAGCTCACCACCGCGGGCGTCGTCGCCAGCAGCAAGGCGTTCGTCAAGGCGGGCGAGGGCAACGCGAAGCTCGCCCGGGTCCAGCACGGCTTCTACGTGATGAAGTCGCACATGTCCGGGGCCAGCGCGGTCGACCGGATCACCGACGCGGCCGCCCGCGTCGGCCAGCTGGAGATCCGGCCGTACACGCAGTTCGACGACATCACCCAGCCCGACGGCAAGGTCACGCCCGGCGTGTACAGCCTGATGGCGAAGGCGTCGTGCGCGCAGCTCAACGGCAAGAGCACCTGCGTCTCCGCGGACGACCTGCGCAAGGCCGTCGACGCGGCGGACCTCAAGCAGCTCGGCGTGCCCGACTGGGCGATCGAGCCCGCGAACAAGGCCGACCGCAAGGACCGCAGGCTGGAGGGCCTGATCGCGCCCGGCGTCTACGACGTCAAGCCCGGATCCACCGCGCAGGAGATCCTCGGGCAGCTGGTGCGCACCTCGGCCGAGGCGATCCAGAACGCCGGGCTCACGCCGCAGTCGACCGGCCCGGGGGCGACGCCGTACCAGACGCTGATCATCGCCTCGATCATCGAACGCGAGGCGGTGAAGGCCGACTTCGGCAAGCTCTCGCGGGTCATCTACAACCGGCTGAAGGCCACCCCCACCATGCGGCTGCAGATGGACTCCACCGTCAACTACGTGCTCGACCGGCCGACGCTGCTGACCGACGAAAACGACCGGGTGAAGTCCGGTGCGTACAACACCTACAAGAACACCGGATTGCCGCCGACGCCCATCGCGGTGCCGAGCTCGGACGCGATCAAGGCCGCGGTGAAGCCGCCGGACGGTGACTGGGTGTACTTCGTCAAGTGCGAGAAGAACGGCTTGTCCTGCTTCGCGGTCACCAACGACGAGCACAACCGCAACCGGGACCTGGCCAGGTCACGCGGTGTCATCTGAGCCTCGCCGGGCCGCCGTGCTCGGGAAGCCGGTGGCGCACTCGCTGTCCCCGGTGCTGCACGGCGCCGCGTTCGCCGCGCTCGGCCTGACCGGCTGGACCTACGAGCGGATCGAGACGAGCGCCGAGGAGCTCCCGGGCCTGGTCGACGGCCTCGGCCCGGAGTGGGCCGGCTTCTCGGTCACCATGCCGGGCAAGCGCGCGGCACTGGACCACGCGGCCGAGGTGACGCCGCGCGCGGCCGCCGTCGGCGCGGCCAACACGCTGGTCCGCACCGAGCGGGGCTGGCTCGCGGACTGCACCGACGTCGAGGGCGTCACCGGCGCGCTGCGTGCCGCGGGCGGCTACGAGCCGTCCCCGGCGGACACCGCGGTGGTGCTCGGCGCGGGCGGCACGGCGGCGGCGGCGGTCGTCGGGCTCGCCGCCCTCGGCGTCCGGCAGGTGCGGCTGGTCGTGCGCGAACCCGCCCGGGCCGGGGAGACCCTCGACGCGGCGAAGCGGGCCGCGCTCGACGTCGACGTCCTGCGCTGGGCCGACACCGACTTCGCGACCCTGGGGTCCGCGGCGGTCCTCGTGAACACCGTCCCGCCGGACGCGGTCGCCGCGCACGTCGCCGACCTCGCGGCGGTCGAGCACGTCCTCGACGTCATCTACCACCCGTGGCCGACGCCGCTCGCCGAAGCGGTCGCGGCGCGCGGGGGCCGGCTGGCCACCGGGCTGGACATGCTGCTGCACCAGGCGTTCGGCCAGGCCGAGCACTTCACCGGCCGCCCGGCCCCGCGGGCGGCGATGCGGGACGCGCTGCGCGCGGCGACGGGCAACCTGCTGCCGCTGCCGATCGACTGAAGAAACCGCTTGCGCGCGTTGATAATCTGGTCGACTGCCTTCCTGAAGGGGGTCTACCGGAATGACCAGCCAAGAAGCGTTGAGCGACGAAGAGGTCCAGGGGGTCTGGGTCGGCGAAGCGCCGAAGCTCAACTCGACCGTCACGCTCGCCGACTACGACCCGGAGTGGCCGAAGCTCTTCGCACGCGAAGCCGAGCGCATCTGCGGCATCCTGGGGGAGCGGGTGCTCGTGCTCGAGCACGTCGGCTCGACGTCGGTACCCGGCCTGTGCGCCAAGCCGATCGTCGACATCCTCCTGGAAGTCCCGGACTCCGACGACGAGGACGCCTACGTCCCGGCGCTGGAGGCGGCGGGCTACCGGCTCGTCATCCGCGAGCCGGACTGGGAGAAGCACCGCTGCTTCAAGGGCCCGGACACGGACATCAACCTGCACGTCTACTCGCCGGGCAACGGCCAGACCCCGCGGTACCGCCTCTTCCGCGACCGCCTGCGTTCGCACCCGGAGGAGCTGGAGCTGTACGCGGCGAAGAAGCGTGAACTCGCCGGGAAGACGTGGAAGTACATCCAGAACTACGCCGACGCCAAGACGGAGGTGGTCGAGGAGATCCTCGGCCGCGCGCGGGCCGAGCAGTACGACGCCCACAGCGAGGCCTACGCCGAGCACGCGGAGAAGTCCGTCACCAACGCCCTCTACGACCGGCCGGCGATCCTCGAGCTGGCCGGGGCCGTCGACGGGCTGAGCGTGCTGGACGTCGGCTGCGCGGCCGGGCACCTGAGCGCGCTGCTGGCCGAGCGCGGTGCCGACGTCCTCGGCGTCGACTCCAGCGCGGGGATGATCGCCGTCGCGCGCCGCAAGTTCGGCGACGTCGCCCGCTTCGAGGTCGCCGACATCGCCCGGCCCCTGGACCTGCCGGACGGCTCGATCGACGTCATCACGGCGTCGCTCGTGCTGCACTACCTGGCGGACTGGGGACCGGCGCTGGCGGAGTTCCGCCGGGTGCTCAAACCCGGTGGGGCGCTGGTGTTCTCGGTGCACCACCCGGGCGAGGACTGGCGGTGGTTCGGCAAGGAGAACTACTTCGAGCTCGAGCTGCTGGAGGACGAGTTCCCGCCCGGCACCGTGGTGCGCTTCCACCGGCGCCCGCTGAGCTGGACGTTCCAGGCGGTCCGCGACGCGGGCTTCGCGGTGGACCGCCTGGTGGAGCCGATGCCGGTCCCGGAGGCCGAGGCCGCCGATCCGAAGTGGGCGGCGAACCTGCGGACCAAGCCGCGGTTCCTGTACTTCCGGGCGGTCAGTCCCGCCTAGCCAGCTCCTGGATCAGGTCGACGATCTCCCGGCTGACCGGGCGGAACACCCGCAGCCGGGAGAGCGCGGCCAGCCGGGCCAGCAGCGGCACGCTGCGCTCGACCAGCAGCCGGCTGCGTTTCGTGCCGGCCGAGCGGTCGTGGACCCAGAACAGCACCACGCCCATCTGGTAGAGCCAGAGCAGCTCCGGCAGTTGTTCGCGCAGCTCCGGGTCGAGCTTGACGTCGGAGCCTTCGACGACCTCGCGCATGAGGCCGATCGACGCCTCGCGGGCGGCCGAGGAGTCGTCGCTGAACGGGCTCAGCGGCGACTCCGGGTCGGCCGCGTTGACGAAGAACTGCGTGCCGAAGCGGTGGTAGGGCTCGGCGACGTCGAGCCAGCACAGCAGCACCGCCTTGAGGCGGGCCGCGAAGCCGGTCTCGCCGGCCAGCAGCGGCCTGGCCGCCGCCAGGTGCTGCCCCGACATCTCGTCGTAGAAGCCCTGGACCAGCTGTTCCTTCGACGAGAAGTAGTAGTAGGCGTTCCCGACGGAGACACCCGCTTCGGCGGCGATCGCGCGCATCGTCGTGCGGTCGTAGCCGTTCTCGGTGAACAGCCGCATCGCGGTCGTGACGATCAGGGACCGCGTTTCCTCGCTCTTGGCCACGCGCTGCACGTTAGCGGCGTCAGGGCTGCGGGAAGGGCGGGGCCTGCGGCACGCCGGGGTAGGGAACCGGCAGCGGCATGGGCTTCGGGGCCAGGTGGCGGCGCCGGATGCCGTTGAAGACCAGGACGTTGAACAGGTGCATCACGCCGAGGACGAGCGCCACCGTGCCGATCTTGACCGACAGCATCTCGAACACGTCGCGGGCGGTGACGACGTAGCTGTTGCTGGTCAGGAAGAGCGTCACGAAGCCGAGGCTGATCAGGTAGAAGCCGACGACCAGCAGCTGGTTGACGGCGTTGGCCAGGCCGGGGCTCTCGGTGAAGACCTCGGTGAGGAAGGTGCGGCCGTGCTTGCTCAGCGTCCGGGCGACGAGCACCGTCAGCGGGATGCTGATCAGCAGGTAGAGGGCGTAGGCGAGGACTATCCGGTCCATGGTTCCTCCTTGTTTTGAACGTGTTCAAGAAGGACGGTAGCGCTGTTTTTGAACGTGTTCAAGAGGGCTGCGTCACGTCGGACGTTCACCTGGTGCTCACCCGGACGGGCGGAATCCGGAATAGGGTGACCGCCGTGAAACGCATCGCCGCCGGGCTGACGGCTGCCGCGCTCGTAGCGCTCTTCGTGCCCGCCACCGCCGACGCCGGTTACGGCCGCAGCGTCCGCTTCGCCACCTTCAACGCCTCGCTGAACCGCGCCACCGCCGGGCAGCTCGTCACCGACCTGTCCACGCCGGCCAACGCCCAGGCGCAGGAGGTCGCCGAGGTGATCCAGCGCAACCGCGCGGACGTCCAGCTGATCAACGAGTTCGACTACGCGCCCGGCAACGCGGCCGCCGACCTGTTCCGGAAGAACTACCTGGCGATCGGCCAACGCGGCGCGCAGCCCATCGACTACCCGTACGCCTACACCGCGCCGGTCAACACGGGCGTGCCGACCGGCTTCGACCTCGACCGCAGCGGCACGGTCGGCGGCGGCAACGACGCCCAGGGCTTCGGTGTCTTCGAAGGCCAGTACGGGCTGCTCGTGCTGTCGAAGTACCCGATCGACCTCGCGCACGTGCGGACGTTCCAGCACTTCCGGTGGAAGGACATGCCGGGCGCGCTGCTGCCCGATGACCCGGCCACGCCGGCGCCGCACGACTGGTACAGCCCCGCGGAGCTGAACGTGCTGCGGCTGTCGTCGAAGTCGCACTGGGACCTGCCGCTGCAGATCGGCCGCTCGACCGTGCACTTCCTGGTCTCGCACCCGACGCCGCCGAGCTTCGACGGCCCGGAGGACCGCAACGGCACCCGCAACAACGACGAGATCCGGTTCTGGGCCGACTACGTGACGCCCGGCAAGGGCGGCTACCTCTACGACGACCGTGGCCACCGCGGCGGCCTGGGCGCGGCCGAGCGGTTCGTGATCGCGGGCGACAACAACTCCGACCCCCTGGATGGTGACAGCGTCCCCGGCGCCATCGACCGGCTGCTGCACGCCCGGCGCGTCATCGAGACGTACCCGGGCAGCCAGGGCGCGGTGCTCGCCGCCCAGGCCCAGGGCGGCGCGAACGTCGGCCAGAAGAGCGACCCGTACTTCGACACCGGCGACTTCAACGACGTCGCGCCGGGCAACCTGCGGACGGATTACGTGCTGCCGTCCAAGGGGCTGCTGCCGTGGTGTGCCGAGGTGTTCTGGCCGGTGCCGTCCGACCCGCTGTCCCGGCTGAACGACGCCTCCGACCACCACCTGGTCCGGGTGGACGTGCTCGTCCCCTAGCGCGGCCTCGAAATCCAGTCCGCGATGTCGGTGACCACGGCCGGGTCGACGTGCTGCGGTGACTCGTACGCCGCGGGCGTGGAGGGTCCTTCGCCGCGGAAGAACAGGTGGTCGGCGGCGTCGTGGACGCGGATCGTGACGTCGGGCCGCTGTGCCAGGCTCGCCTGCCAGCGCGCGAGATCGTCGGCCACGGTCACCTGGTAGTCGCGGCCGCCCTGCAGGATGAGCATCGGCTTGTCCAGCGCGGCGGCGGTCGCGACCGGGTCGTAGTCACGCAGGTCCAGCCAGTACGAGGCCGGCCAGCCGAACAGCAGGTCCGCCGCCGGGGTCGCGGGTGACAGGCCGGGGTTCTCGACGAGCGCCGCCTGTCGCGCGATCGACTCGGCGGCCGCCGTGGTGGCCGGTCCGGGGTCCAGTTCGGCCAGGTAGCGGGCGACCCGGACGGCCGCCCGGCTCAGCGGCACCGTGTCGCCGGCCAAGCTCACCACGCCGGCGACCGACGGCTCGGCGGTCGCGACCCGGGGAGCCGCCTTGCCGCCACCGCTGAGTCCCAGGACGAACACCCGTGCCGGGTCCACGTCCGGCTGCTGCTGGAGCAGGCGGACGGCAGCGACCGCGTGGGGCACGTACTCGTCGACCATCGTGAAGCCGGGTTCGGAACCGGCCCCGGGGTGGACGTGGGTCACCTTGTCGAACCGGGCCACCGCCACGCCGTGGGAGGCCAGCCCCCACGCCAGGTCCTTGAACGGCTTGTTGGGCCCGGTCGTCAAGTCGCGGTCCGCCGGCCCCGACGTGAGCAGCACCAGTCCCGGCCACGGGCCGGACCCCCGGGGAAGGGTGATCGTGCCCGGCACCGAGAGCGGGCCGGAGCCGACGGTGACCTCCTGCTCGGTGCACCGGTCCGGCTCGGCGTAGGGCGGCGGCTCCCACGACGTGCCGGTCGGCGGCGCGAGCCGGAGACCGTGCAGCAGGCCGGCGTCGTCGATCGACATGATCACCGTGAGGCCCCCGCGCTCGCAGGTCACCGGGACGCTCACCCGGATCAGCCCCGCCTTGGCAGGCTCGCGCACCGGGCCGCCGACCGCCCGGACCGGCCCGGCCTTGGCGATCTCCGTCTCCCAGCCGACCCGGAGCGTCGCGGCCGACGCCGCCGCCCGCAGCCGCGGCGCGAACCGCTCCTCGGCGTCCGCAAAACGTCCCGCTGTCACCATGTCGACGACCGCCAGAGCGACCGCCGCCGGATCCGTGCCCGCCATCATCCCCACCCCCACCGTTCTCGGATTTTGCGAACGGTATCACGCCATGAGATCATTGAGTAGTGGACACCTTGGAACTGCTGGGGCATCCGGTGCGGCTGCGGATCGTGCACGCCATGCGTGGCGAACGGACGCTCACCACCGCCCAGCTCGGCGCGCTGCTGCCGGACGTCTCGAAAGCGATGCTCTACCGGCACGTCGACCTGCTCGCCGCCGGTGGAGTCCTGGAGGTGGCCGGCGAACGCCGGGTCCGCGGCGCGGTCGAGCGCCACTACCGGTTGCGCCGGGACCGGGCGTCCATCGACTCCGACACGGCCGCGTCGATGTCGGCCGAGGATCACCGGCGCGGGTTCGCCGTGGCGGTCGCGGCCCTGGTCGCCGAGTTCAACGCCTACCTCGACCGCGACGGCACCGACCCGTCGGCCGACCCCGTCGCCTACCGGCAGCACGCGATCTGGCTGAGCCGGGACGAACTCGTCGCGATGGTCGGCGAGCTGCGTGCCGCGATCCTCCCGCGACTGGCCAACCCGGCCGGCCCCGACCGCACGCGGTACCTGCTCAGCCCGATCCTCTTCCCCGGCGAGCCACCCGCTGCCGACCCTGGCTGAGCCCCACTACGGTGAGGCCATGCGGATCGCGATTCTCGACGACTACCAGAACGTCGCCCTCACCTTCGGTGACTGGGACTCGCTGAAGGCCGACATCACGGTCTTCACCGAGCCCCTGACCGACGTCGTGAAGCAGCTGCAGGGCTTCGAAGCGGTGGTCGCGATGCGCGAGCGCACCCGGTTCCCCGCCGAGGTGCTCGACGCCCTCCCGGACCTGAAGCTGCTGGTCAGCACGGGCAAGCGGAACGCGGCCATCGACGTGCCGGCCGCGCGGCGCACCGGCGTCGTGGTGTCCGCCACCGGCTACCTCGGGGAGCCGACCGCCGAGCACACCTGGGCGCTGATCCTGGCCGCGTCGCGGAACCTGCCGCAGGAGTTCCGGTCCATGCGCGAGGGCGGCTGGCAGACCGGTGTCGGCACCATGCTGCACGGCAAGACGCTCGGCCTGCTCGGCCTGGGCAGGCTCGGCGCGGGCGCGGCCAAGATCGGCCAGGTCTTCGGGATGGAGACCATCGCCTGGAGCCAGAACCTGACGCAGGAGAAGGCGGACCCGCACGGTGTCACCGCGGTGACCAAGGACGAGCTGTTCGCGCGGTCGGACGTGCTGTCCGTCCACCTGGTGCTCGGCGAGCGCACCCGCGGCCTGGTCGGCGCGGCCGAGCTCGCCGCGATGAAGCCGAGCGCGCTGCTGGTGAACACCTCGCGCGGCCCGATCGTCGACGAAGCCGCGCTGGTGGACGCGTTGCGGCGCAAGGAGATCCGCGCCGCCGCGCTGGACGTCTACGACACCGAGCCGTTCCCCGCCGACCATCCGCTGAGGACACTCGACAACGCGGTCCTGACGCCGCACATCGGCTTCGTCACCCGGGAGGTCTACGAGATCTTCTACGGCGACGCGGTCGAGGACATCGCGGCCTACCAGGCGGGATCGCCGATCCGCGTCATGGACTGAAGAAGGTGTGCGGCCCGGCCGCCCGAAGTTCGTGAAGGCCACCTTGAGGAACTTCAACTTCCTCAAGGTGGCCTTCACGAACTTCTACTTGACCGCGCCCAGGTCCGCCAGGACGGCGTCGGTGTAGCGCGGCCAGACCTCGGCGGCCCACGGGCCGAACGCGCGGTCGGTCAGTGCGACGCAGGCCGCGCCCGCGTCCGGGTCGACCCACAGGAACGTGCCCGACTGGCCGAAGTGGCCGAACGTCCGCGGCGAGCTGGTCGCGCCCGTCCAGTGCGGGCTCTTGTGGTCGCGGATTTCGAAGCCGAGGCCCCAGTCGTTGGGCTTCTGGTGCCCGAAACCGGGCAGCACGCCGGAAAGCCCGGGGAACACGACGTTCGTCGCTTCCGCAACGGTGGCCGGATCCAGCAGCTTCGGTGCCTGCAGCTCGGCGGCGAAGGCCACCAGGTCGTCCACAGTAGACACCGCGCCGGAGGCGGGCGACCCGTCCAGCGCGGTCGACGTCATGCCGAGCGGGGCGAACAGCGCCTCGGCCTGGTACTGCGCGAACGGGATGCCGGAGTGCTCGGCCAGCGCGTCGGCCAGCTGCTCGAACCCGGCGTTGGAGTACAGCCGCCGCGTGCCCGGCGCGGCCATCGCCTGGTGCGCGTCGAAAGCGAGCCCGGAGGTGTGGGCGAGCAGGTGCCGCACGGTCGAGCCCTCGGGCCCGGCCGGCGTGTCGAGCTCGACGACGCCCTCTTCGATCGCGATGAGCGCGGCGTAGGCGGTCAGCGGCTTGGACACCGAGGCCAGCCGGAACCTCCGCGCGGTGTCGCCGTGGCTGCCTGCCACGGTGCCGTCCGTCGTCACCACGGCCGTCGCGGCGTTGTCCACCGGCCACTCGTCGATCAGGCGCACGCTCTCCATGCGCCCACCCTACGAAACGCCGTCCCGCGCCGGCCTCCGGCCCCGAGGTAGGCCGGGTTCGGCGCCCGGCTCACTCCTTCAGGCGAGCCAACCCCGCTCGGCTGCGCGCATTCCGGCCTCGAAACGGCTCTTGGCGCTGAGACGTTCCATGAGACCGGCCATGGTCCGGCGGACGGTGCGCAGCGAAACACCGAGCCGGCGGCCGGCCATTTCATCGGTCAGTCCTTGTGAGAGCAGCGCCAGCAGTTCCCGCTCCTGACCGGTCACCCCCGCGTCGTCTCGCGGTGGTTCCGTGCCGAACGGGATGGCGCTCAGCCACAGGTGTTCGAAGAAGGCCGTGAGCATCTGGACCACGCTGCGCGTCGTGAGCTCGATGGCGCCGGCCCGGCTGTGCCCAGTATCCAGCGGGAGCAGCGCGACTTCCCGGTCGACCACGAGCAGCCGCGCGGGCAGTGTCGGTCTGGTCCGGACCTCTCCGCCGCGGCTGGTGAGCCAGTTCGCGTACCTGCACGTCGGTGGGTCGTTGCGAAGGCTGTCCAGGTAGATCGTCCGGACGGCCACGCCGCGGTCGAGCGCGGCGTCGTTCAACGGGCCGCCGGCGGCGATGCTCTCGGGTGTCTGGGCGCCGGCGGGGATGAACGAGAGACATTCGGTGGTCGCCTGGTGGGCCAGCACCTCGATCCGGCTCTGGATCTCGTCGATGCCGATCAGCTGGTCGATTTCCATGCGTGGCGCAGTGGTCTGCAGGGTGGCGATCAGTTCGGACACCGCCGCGTGACTTTCGGTGAGTTCTTGCTGGCTGCGGTGCAGTTCCACCTGACGGCCCCGAATCAGCGACAACAGCCCGAATTCCGGGTCGACCGGGCGCAGTGACCCGGGATTCTCCAGCGACTGCCGCACGAGGGCGAGATCGGCCAGCCTGTCCAGCGCGGCGCGGACGTCCGACTCGGGCAGCTCCAAGGCGCCGGCTATCTCGCCGACATTCCAGTCACGGTGGACGATCATGGTCCGGTAAACCGTCTCGGCGGTGCTGTCGACCCCGAATGGCTTCAACATCAATCGAGCTACCCTCCCCGGTAGTCGGACTGTTGCGCCCATGGTGATCATACCTCCGCGACGGCGGGGGTTGTCAACGAAATCATGATCGCGTGGGGAAGTCCCGTCCTGGCACGAAGGTGCGCGGGTGGTTCGTGCCATCCCCGATCCCTTCCGTACGCCGTGTCCGTGCGCAAAGCTCTGTTCAAGCTCGACAGCGATGAAATAGGGGGACGGATGAAAAAAACTCATTGCCCGAACAATGGGACGGTTGCGGTAAACGGCCCGGGCGGCTTCGACTGGGATGCGACGGTTCCGGTGCCCGGGAGGTAAGCCGGCCGGGAAGGCGAGGGCGCCGCATGTACATGACCACCGTTGCGCTGGCCGCGACGGAGGGCGCCCCGCGGCGCCGGCTCGACTCGAACCTCGTGGTCGATCTGCTATGGGCGCTGGCCGTGCCGGAGTGGGGCATCCAGCACCTGCGCGTGGTCACGGGGCCGGGTCGCATCCGCCTGGTGGTTTTCTCCGTGGCGGCGGATGCGCGGTCGGGCGCGCTCGCCGGGAAATCGCTGTGTGAGAACGCGATCAGGTCCGCGCCGCAGTTGCGAGGCTGGTACGTCGAGCCGGGTGCCGCGACGGGCAGGTGACCCGTTCCGATTAGCCGGCCGCAGCGGGTGTGGGCGATGAACGGCCTATTTCATCGATTTTGTAGTCGCGCGTTTCATTGTTTTCGATGTGACGCGTCGTTCAGGGTGAAGTAATCAGTTCGGCTGGGCGTCGTCAGGTTGAGCACGCCGCGGGCGGCCATCGGTGTTCCCGTCGGCATTGGTGAAGCGCCAAGGGCTGAGCCTCGGCCCGGCCGCGTGCGAAAACGAAAACCGCACTCGACCACCAATTTTGTCACTGATTCCGGATATTTCAGGAGGGAAATCTGCATGAACGGTGAGCATTTGGCGTTTCTGGACGACATGGAAGCTGATCTGGAAGCCGTAAAATCCTGCAGTGTCGGCGAGTCCGGCTCGGGACGGGTGCGGGGCTCCAGGTTTGCTCGAGGGGCGGGCATGGTCGGCGCCACGCTCGCGGTGTGCCTTTCTTTTTCCGCATTGTTCGCGTCCACTGCGTCCGCCGGTACGGTTGCTGCCGCGCCTCGGTCGGTGAACAGCAATTGTGGGCAGCCGGATCCGATCCCGCGCGATCATTTCAAAGGGTGCGGATCCAACGGCTACTATCACTGGTATCGGGGTTCGTACACGGTCGGTACCGGTCCCAATGAGAGGAACTGCTACAAGTTCCTCAGTCAGCTTCGCGATCTGGGGTGCGGCCACGATCCCGGCCGTGCTACCACGGCATGTGAGTAAGACGGGCTGGCCCGGTAGAAGGTGATCGATGACCGTAGGTGCCGATCTCCCGTCTTGTGCGGGGTAGGCACCTACGGTGATCCCATGGGGGGATGGACGTGAACGACGGCCAGGTACATCCGAGCCGATGGATCCAGCGGCTCTTTCCGCCGCTCGCCCCGCTTGCCGTCATTGGCGCGCCGGTGACGTGCCCGGTGAGTGTTGTGGTTCTCGCCAAGGACGAGGAAAGGTGCGTCGCGCGTTGCCTGGATAGCTTGGTGGGCCTGGGATTGGACAAAGTCCTGGTCGTGGACACCGGTTCTGTGGACAAGACCACGGCCATCGTGGAGGAGTACCGGCGGCATGGCGTCCAGTTGGCCCGGGTGCCGTGGGCGGATTCTTTCTCCGAGGTTCGCAACTTCGCCATTGAGGCCGTCGGCACGGGCTGGGTGGTTTTCCTCGACGCTGATGAATGGATCGACAGGCGCTCCGCCGGACAGTTGCTCTCCTGTCTGGCATCGTTGAACGTTCTGCAAGGCCTGGACCATTTGGTTTTCGCGCCGATTATTCAGCACGTCGGCCGCGACCAGGTCATGGAGGATGTTCCCCGCATTTTCAGGGCGGACAGCCGCATTCGTTATAGAGGACCGGTGCACGAATACCCGGTGTGTGCCGGACCTGTGGACGAGCCGGTCGGCATGGTCAGCTTGAACCTCTTGTTCCACCATGACGGGTACGAGGAAGCGGTACTCGCCGAAAAGGACAAGAGAAGCCGCAATCTCCGGTTGCTGAACGTGGCGGGGAAAGCCGACCCGGACAACCCTCGGTGGCCGTACTTCATGGTTCGGGACGGGCTCCCCGTCCTTGATCGGGCGCGCATCCTGGACCTGTGCGGCACGTTGAAGGATCTGGTCGAGCGTGATCCCGAAACGGGCGACCGCCTGAAAGCCCGCCACTACTACCGCCGGGCGCTCTGCATCGCCTGTCAGGGTCTCGTGGTGATGGGCGACTGGGCGACGTTGCACGTCTACTGCGACGAACTGGATCGCGTCGATCGGTGCGACAGCCCGGACGCCCACTATTTTCGCTCGGTCGCCGGCCTGATCGGCGACGCGCTGACCGGCTCCGTCTTGTTGCGGACGATACGAATCCGCCGTGACGAGGAACTGATCTCGAACAGCGCTGTGGACAGATCGGGGCGACATCTCGATGCGCTGATCGCGGCTCTGCTCGACCGGTTCAAGAGCGCGTCGGACGCTCAACGTTACCGGGAATTGTGTGCGCCCTGGACCGACGAGATCTTCGAGTGTTCGAATCTGAGACTTCGGTAGGAACCGTGTTGCGGCACAAGAGCCGTGCGGGGTGTCGTGAAGAGACACCCCGCACGGCTCTTGTGGTTACCCTGCGCGGCCTACGCGTCGAGGTCGGTGGCGACCAGCTGGGCGACCGCTTCCACGGCCTCCTCGGCACCCTCGCCCTCGGCGCTGATGACGACCTCGTCGCCGTAGCCGGCGGCCAGTGTCATCAGGTTGAGCACGCTGCCGGCGGCCACCGGGTTCCCGCCGGCCTTGGCGATCTGCACCGCGACGGGCTGCGCCGCGGCCGCCTTCGCCACCAGCGCGGCCGGCCGGGCGTGCAGCCCCACCTTGCTGGCCACGGCGACGCGTTTCTCCGGCATGTTCGTCCTCTCGCTACGGGGTTTCGTCGGGTGCGATGTTACTTCGCGGCGGTTGCTTCGAGGTCCGACTCGACCGCGTCGTCCTCGCGGCCCGGTGTGCGCAGGTTCCACTTGGTGATCACGAAGCGGAACACCACGTAGTAGATCAGGGCGTACACGAGTCCGATGGGGATGAGCAACCAGGTCTTGGACGCCGCCGCGGCGCTCGAGTTCAAGGCGAAGTCCGTCGCCCCGGCCGAGAAGAAGAAGCTCAGATGGATGTCCAGCGCGTTGCAGATCGCCAGCGACAAGCCGGTCATGATCGCGTGGAAGATGTACAGCGGCCACGCCACGAACATGAACGAGAACTCGATCGGCTCGGTGATCCCGGTCAGGAACGAGGTCAGCGCCGCGGCGATCATGACACCGCCGACGACCTTCTTCTGTGCGGGCCGGGCGGTCTGCCAGATCGCGAGAGCCGCCGCGGGCAGGGCGAACATGAAAATCGGGAAGAACCCGGTGGTGAAGCCGCCCGCGTGCGGGTCGCCCAGCTTGAAGAAGTTGTTGATGTCACCGCCGTCGAAGATGAACCACACCGGCACGTTGATGAGCTGGTGCAGGCCGACCGGGATGAGCAGCCGGTTCAGCAGGCCGTAGATGCCGCCGCCGACGATGGTGTTGCTGGTGACCGCCTCGCCGACCGCCTGGATGCCGCTGTTCACGTACTTGAACAGGAGGCCGAAGATGACGCCCAGGATGAGCAGGACCACGGCGTTGATGATCGGCACGAACCGGCGGCCACCGAAGAAGGCGAGGTAGGCAGGCAGCTTGATCCGGTGGAACCGCTGCCACAGTACGGCGGTCACGAGACCGACCACGACACCGGCCAGGACGCTGTACGGCCAGTTGATGGGGTTGAGCTCGGTCGAGCCCGCCTTGTAGCCCGGCACGTCCTTCAGGGGGAAGATCGCCTGGATCACGCTGGTGAACACGAAGAAGCCGACGACCGCGGCCACCCCCGTCGAGCCGTCGCCCTTGCGGGCGAAACCGACCGCGATGCCGACGGCGAAGAGCAGCGGCAGCCAGTTGAACAGCGTGCCGCCGGCGGCGCCGAGGACGTCCGCGACCTTGTTCCAGCCCAGCCCCTTCGGACCGAGCAGATCTTCTTGCCCGAGGCGCAGCAGGATGCCTGCCGCCGGGAGCGTGGCGATGGGCAGCATGAGGCTACGGCCGAAGCGCTGAAGACCGGCGAGGCCTCCGCCGCCCTTCTTGGTCGCCCCTTCCGCGGTGGTGGAGCTCATCTGGATCCTCCATAGTGGGGTGGTTGACCGGGTTCCGGGGTGTTCCGGTCCAACTGCATGGTCACCTGGTAGTGATCTCCCCGGTACCAGGACGTGATGTCTTCGATCGGGTCGCCCTTGGCGCTGGAGACCCGCCGGAACACGAGCAGCGGGCTGCCGGCACGCATGCCCAGCAGCCGGGCCGTCTCGCGGTCCGCGCCTTCGGCCCAGACCGTCTGCCACGCCTGATCGGGACGCACACCGTACGTCTCGGCCAGCTGCGCGTAAATGGACTGGGTCAGGTCGAGCCCGAGCAGGCCGGGGGCCCGGCCCGCGTGGTACCAACCACGCTCGACGGCCAGTGGCACACCGTCGGCGTGGCGCAACCGCACCAGGTGGTGCGCGGACGTGCCCTCGGTCAGGCCGAGGGCGTGCGCCGAGGCGGTGGGCGGCACCGAGGTGGTCGCCGAGACCACCTCGGTCGTCGGGGTCAGCCCCCGCCTCCGCATGTCGTCGGTGAACGACATCAGGTAGAGCTGCAGCTCCATCCGCCGGGCCGCGGTGAACGTGCCTTTGCCGCGGACCCGGGCGAGCAGGCCCTCCTCGACCAGCTTGCCGATCGCCGACCGGACCGTGAGCCGCGACACGCCGTAGCGCTGGGCCAGCTCGCGTTCCGACGGGATCGGCGCACCCGGCGGGAGCTCGCGCTCCACCGTGCGGCGGAGGATTTCCCGCAGCTGGGCGTGCTTGGGCGTGGGCCCGTTGACGACCCGGTCGGGTGGCGGGACGTGCGCTGCCGCGCTCATCGGCGTCACCCTCCTCGTTCTCGCTTCACCGGGGGACCGGTGCTCGCGTCCGGCCCGGAACATTGGTACGTTCCGGTCTAGACCAATGATCTGATGGGGCAGGATGCTCCGCCGCGCGGACGGGTGTCAACCACCGTTATCCGTTCGTGGCCCGCGGCGGGGTGCATGCGGGCGAACGGCGTAGTACAGGTGGACACGCGGTTCGCGTCAGGTTGGCAACAAACAGTGATCAAGGAGACCGCGATGGCGGATGACAGGCCCGAAAAGATCCTCGCCGCACTCGGCGGCACGGAGAACCTCACCGAGATCGAGGGCTGCATCACGCGGCTGCGCTGCGAGGTCGAGGACATGAGCCTCGTCGACGAGGGCGCGCTCAAGAAGGCCGGCGCGATGGGCGTGGTCAAGATGGGGTCGACGGCCCTGCAGGTGATCGTCGGGCCGGAGGCGGACACCATCGCCAGCGACATCGAGGACCTGCTGTGACGTCCGACATCCTCAGCCCGGTCGCCGGGCGCGTGGTGCCGATCACCGAGGTCCCCGACCCGGTGTTCGCGCAGGCCATGGTGGGCCCGGGCATCGCGGTCCAGCCGTCGGGCGGGCGCTCGGACGCGGTCGCGCCGGTCGACGGCACGGTGGCGACGCTGCACCCGCACGCCTACGTCATCGCGACCGACGACGGCAAGGCCGTGCTGGTCCACCTCGGGATCGACACGGTCAAGGAAAAGGGCGAGGGCTTCACGCTGCACGTCGTCAAGGGCGAGCAGGTGCGGGCCGGCCAGCCGATCGTCAGCTGGGACCCGGAGGCGGTGACCGCGGCGGGCTACTCGGCTATCGTCCCGGTCGTCGCGCTCGACGCCTCGGCGGAGATTTTGTCCGGTTTGGACACCGAACGCGAGGTCGCCGCCGGCGACCGGCTGTTCGCCTGGGACGCCTGAGCTTTCTCCGGCACACGCGAACGGGCCCTGGTGGGCGGATGATCCACCAGGGCCCGTTCGCGCGTCCGGCTCGTCAGCCGGTGACGACCTTCCCGTTCTCGACCTTGACCGGCACCGACGGCAGCGGCTTGTTCGCCGGGCCCTGCTTGACCTCGCCGGTGAGCGCGTTGAACACCGAACCGTGGCACGGGCAGACCAGGTCGGCGCCCTTCGGGGTGACGGTGCAGCCCTGGTGCGTGCACACGGCGCTGAACGCGGCGCAGGCCGACTCGGACGTCCGGGCCACGATCACGTCGGAGCCGTCCGGGGCCTTCGCCGCCTTCGCCTGCCCGACCGGGACCTCGGCGAGCGCGACCAGCGGCGTCCCGGCGGCGATCGGGGCCTGCGCGGTGCCCGATTTGCCGTTCGATTCCGACGAGCAGGCGGTGAGTGCGACGGCGCCGACGGCGGCACCGGCGACGGCGGCACCGGTGGAGAGGACGGTGCGGCGGGAGTGCAGTTCGGCTGTCATGACCTAAAGAACGAGAGCGCCACCCGTTCGGTTCAATTCCCGGTGAACCGGATCGCCCCCTGTTCCGTGTATGTACCGGAGTGGGTGTGGAGTGGAGGAACGATCATGGTGAGTTGGGTTCTACGCATCGTCGTGGCGGCCGCGCTGCTCGGCTCGGCGGGCGTGCACTACTTCTTGTGGACGCAGGGCTACTCGGGCATCACCGGGACGCTGTTCCTGCTCGACGCGATCGCCGGGCTGGTGCTCGCGATCGCCGTCCTGGCCTGGCGGCACTGGCTGCCCGCGCTGGGTGCGGCCGGGTTCGGGGCGCTGACGCTCGGCGCGTACGTGCTGGCCGCGACGGTCGGGTTCATGGGGAACCACGACCAGTTCAACAGCCAGCCGGAGTACTGGGGTGTCATCACCGAGGCGATCTGCATCGTGGGTGGTCTCGCGCTGATATTCGTGAAGGACCGGCGCCGCACCGCGGTCTGAGGCATTGCCGGTGAAGGACGTGGCCGAAGAGGCGCTGATGCGCGCGCTGCACGAGGACCACGCGGCCGCGCTGTGGTCCTACGCCCTGCACCTGACCTCCGGTGACCGGATCCGGGCCGAGGACGTCGTCCAGGAGACGCTGCTGCGGGCCTGGCGGTCGCCGGCGGTGCTGGACCAGTCGCAGGGTTCGGCGCGGGCGTGGCTGTTCACGGTCGCCCGGCGGATCGCGATCGACGGCTGGCGGTCGGCGGCGGCGCGGTCGGAGGTGATGACCGACCGGCCACCGGACCGCGTGGTGGCCGACGGCACCGACCGTGCGGTGCAGGGCTGGCTGGTCGCCGAGGCGCTGGCCGAGCTGTCGGAACGGCACCGCGAGGTGCTGCTGCTGTGCTACTTCCAGGGCTATTCGGTCGCTGACGCGGCGCTGAAGCTGGGGGTGGCCGAAGGGACGGTCAAGTCGCGCACGCACTACGCGTTGCGCGCGCTCCGCCTGGTGCTCGAGGAGAGGGGAGTGACCCAGTGAGCGAAGACCCGTTCGCGACGTTCGACGCCGCGTACGTGCTCGGGGCGCTCGCCCCCGAGGACCGGCAGCGCTTCGAGGAGCACCTGCGCACGTGCGACCGGTGCGCGGCCTCGGTCCGCGAGCTGGCGGGGCTGCCCGGGCTGCTGGCCCGGGTGGACACGCCGGCTTCAATGCCCGACGCCGGTCCACCACCGCCGGACCTGCTGCCGGCGGTGCTCCGCCGCGTCCGGCGCGGCCGCCGGATCCGCTTCGCGGTGACCACGGGGTCGGCGGCGGTCGCGGTGGCGGCCTGCGTCGCACTGGGCGTGGTGGCTTGGCCGGCCCCGGCTCCGCCTGCTCCGCCCCCGTCGGTCGCGATGACGGCGCTGGGCCAGTTCCCGGTCCGCGCCGACGCCCGCCTGGCGGCGTTCGACTGGGGCACCCAGGTCGACATGTCGTGCAGCTACACGGGCGGCCGCAGCGGCGGCGAGTACGTCCTGATGGCGATCTCCCGCACCGGGGTGGAGACCCAGCTCGCGACCTGGAAGGCCCTCCCGGACAACACGGCCCGCCTTTCGATCGGCACGGCCCTGAAGACACCGGACCTCGCGGCCCTCGAGATCCGCCTGACGGACGGGCCCGCCCTGCTCCGGCTGACCCTCTGAGCCGGTGGCTCATCCGGGCCGCAGGGGGTCCCGGATGAGCCACCACCCACCCGTGATTGAGGAGCCGACACGGGCATGGCCGTCGTGTCGACCCCCTGATCACGCGTGTCGACCTTCCAATCACGCGAGTCGACGCTTCGATCACGCGTGTCGTCCCTCTGGGTACGCGCCGACCGTCCCGGCTCTTCTCCGGTGCGGGATGACCGGAGGCATTTCCCGGCCCGCGTCGCGCCCGTGACAGGATTGAGCCCATGTTGCGCTGGATCACCGCAGGTGAATCGCACGGACCCGCGCTGGCCGCCGTGCTCGAAGGCATGCCCGCGGGCGTCGCCGTCACCACCGCCGACGTCACCGAGCAGCTGGCCCGGCGCCGCCTCGGCTTCGGCCGCAGCCCGCGGATGGGCTTCGAGACCGACCACATCGAGTTCCTCGGCGGCGTCCGGCACGGCCTCACCCAGGGCGGCCCGGTCGCCGTGCAGATCGAGAACGCCGAGTGGCCCAAGTGGGAGCAGGTCATGGCGGCCGACCCGGTCGACCCCCAGATCCTCGACGGCCTCGCGCGCAACGAACCGCTCACCCGGCCCCGCCCCGGCCACGCGGACCTGCCCGGCATGCAGAAGTACGGCTTCGACGAGGCCCGTCCCGTCCTGGAGCGCGCGAGCGCCCGGGAGACGGCGTCGCGGACCGCGCTCGGCACCGTCGCGCGCAACTACCTCCAGCAGCTGCTCGGCGTCGAGATCCTCAGCCACGTCGTCTCGATCGGCGGTGCCGACGCGCCCGAGGGCCCGCTGCCCGTGGCCGCCGACCTCGCGGCCATCGACGAGAGCCCGGTGCGCGCCTTCAGCCAGGAGGGCACCGACGCGATGGTCGCCGAGGTCGACGCCGTCCGGAAGGCGGGCGACACCGTCGGCGGCGTGATCGAGGTCCTCGCCTACGGCCTCCCGCCGGGCCTCGGCTCCCACGTCCACTGGGACCGCCGGCTCGACGCTCGGCTCGCCGGTGCGCTGATGGGCGTCCAGGCGATGAAGGGCGTCGAGGTCGGCGACGGCTTCACGACCGCCCGTCGCTGGGGCAGCCAGGCGCACGACGAGATCGACCGCGGCACCGGCCCGGTCGGTGTCACCCGCCGGTCGAACCGCGCGGGCGGCCTGGAAGGCGGCATCACCAACGGCGAGCCGCTGCGCGTCCGCGTGGCCATGAAGCCGATCTCGACCGTCCCCAAAGCACTGTCCACAGTAGACGTCAGGACCGGCGAACCGGCCGTCGCCATCCACCAGCGATCGGACGTCTGCGCGGTGCCCCGCGCCGGGGTCGTGCTGGAGTCGGTGGTGGCGCTCGTCCTCGCCGACGCCGCGCTCGAGAAGTTCGGCGGCGACTCGCTCATCGAGAGCAAGCGCAACGCCGACGCGTACCTCAAGGCCCTCGAGGAGCGGTGGTGAGTCCTCGCGCGGTGGTCGTCGGCCCGCCCGGCTCGGGCAAGAGCACGGTCGGCCCGCTGCTGGCGACCGCGCTCGGCGTCACCTTCCGGGACAGTGACGACGACATCGTCGCGCGCACCGGGCGCAGCATCTCCGACATCTTCGCGGAAGACGGCGAACCCGCTTTCCGCGCGCTGGAAGAAGAAGCGGTGGCGACGGCGCTGGCGGAGCACGAGGGCGTGCTCTCCCTCGGCGGCGGCGCGCCGCTCACCCCGGGCACCCGGGCCCGGCTGGCCCGGCACGCCGTGGTGTTCCTCAACGTCGGCCTGGCGGCGGGGGTGCAGCGCACCGGCTTGTCGAGTGCGCGGCCGCTGCTGGCCGGGGTGAACCCCCGCGCCACCTTCAAGAAACTGCTCGACGAGCGGGTGCCCGTCTACCGCGAGGTCGCCACCGTCGAGATCGTCACCGACGACCGGACGCCCTCCGAGATCGTCGCGCACCTCGTGGCGGAGCTCGCCGCTCCCGCCGAAGCCAAGGAGTGAGTCACCCCCGTGTCTGATCCGGCGCAGTCTGATCCGGTGCGCATCCCGGTCGCCACCGCCCAGCCCTACGACGTCGTGGTCGGGCGCGGCCTGCTCGGCGACCTCGTCGAGCACCTGGCCGATGCTTCGAAGATCGCGCTGATCCACCCGCCGACGCTGGCCACCACGGCCGAGGCCATCCGCGACGAGCTGATCGCGGCGGGCCTCGACGCCCACAGCGTCGAGATCCCGGACGCCGAGGACGGCAAGGCGCTGTCCGTCGCGGGCTTCTGCTGGGAGGTGCTCGGCCGGATCGGGCTGGACCGCCGCGGTGCCGTGGTCGGCCTCGGCGGCGGTGCCGTCACCGACCTCGCCGGGTTCGTCGCGGGCACGTGGATGCGCGGCGTCCGGCTGGTCAACGTGCCGACGACGCTCCTCGGCATGGTCGACGCCTCGGTCGGCGGCAAGACCGGCATCAACACCGAGGCCGGCAAGAACCTCGTCGGGGTGTTCCACGAGCCGAGCGCGGTGTTCGTCGACCTCGCGACGCTGGAGACGCTCCCGAAGAACGAGCTCGTCGCCGGGATGGCCGAGGTCGTCAAGGCCGGCTTCATCGCCGACCCGCGGATCCTCGAGCTGATCGAGGCCGACCCCGCCGCCGCGCTCGACCCGGCCGGCGACGTCCTGGCCGAGCTGGTGCGCCGGTCCATCCGGGTCAAGGCCGACATCGTCGCCGCGGACCTGCGCGAGTCCGACCTGCGGGAGATCCTCAACTACGGCCACACCCTCGGCCACGCCATCGAGCGCCGCGAGCGGTACCGGTGGCGCCACGGCGCCGCGGTCAGCGTCGGCCTGGTGTTCGCCGCCGAGCTGGCGCGGCTGGCCGGGCGGCTTGACGACGCCACGGCCGAGCGCCACGCCGCCGTGCTGAAGCTGATCGGCCTGCCGACGACGTACGACGCCGACGCGCTGCCGCAGCTGCTGGAAACCATGAAGGGCGACAAGAAGACCCGCTCCGGTGCGCTGCGGTTCGTCGTCCTCGACGCGCTCGCCAAGCCCGGGCGGCTGGAGGGCCCGGACCCGGCGCTGCTCGCGGCCGCGTACTCGGCGATCGCGGCGGAGCCGTCTCGCGGCAGCGGGAGCGTGCTGCTGTGAAGGCGTTCGTGTTCAACGGCCCCAACCTCGGCCGGCTCGGCAAGCGCGAGCCGTCGGTCTACGGCTCGACCACGCACGACGACCTCGCGGCGCTGTGCGTGAAGACCGGCGACGAGCTGGGCATCGAGGTCGAGGTCCGGCAGACCGACCACGAGGGGGAGCTGGTCGGCTGGCTGCACGAAGCGGCCGACGGCGGGCACCCGGTGGTCCTCAACGCCGGCGCGTGGACGCACTACTCGATCGCGGTGCGCGACGCCGCGGCGCAGCTGACCGCGCCGCTGATCGAACTGCACATCTCGAACGTCCACCAGCGGGAGGCGTTCCGGCACCACAGCGTGCTGTCGGACATCGCGACGGCGGTGATCGCGGGCCTCGGCGTCGACGGCTACCCGCTCGCCCTGCGCTGGCTCGCCGCGCACCCGGGATGACCCGGCTGGCGACGCCACGGCTGACGCTGCGGCCGCTGACCGAGGCCGACCGCGAGGCCGTGGTGAAGGTGTTCGCCGACCCGGAGATGAGCCGGTTCTTCGCGGCGGACTTCTCCGACCCGGCCACGGCGAGCGCGATGGTGGATCGCCGCCTGGCCTACCGCGGCCCGGCCGGCCAGGGCCACTGGGTGATCGAGCGCGCCGGCGAGGTGATCGGTGTCGCGCACCTGCGGCCGTCGTCGGAGCTGCCGGGCGAGGTGCCCGAGCTGGGCTACTACGTCGCGAGCGCGCACGCCGGGCAGGGCCTGGCCACCGAGGCCGCCCGCGCACTGCTGGACCACGGCCTCGGCACGCTTGGGCTCCGGGCGGTGTGGGCGCTGGTCCACGAGCGGAACGCGGCGAGCCTGAAGGTGGCCGGGCGCCTGGGGTTCCTCGACGTCGGCAGCGGCGTGCACTACGGCGACCTGCACCGCGTGCTGGTCGCGCTGCCGGCGGCGCACGGGCGGCCGCACCACATCGAGCTGTGGGTGCCCGACCTCGCCGAAGCCGAGCGGAGCTGGGGCTGGCTGCTCGGCGAGCTCGGCTGGCGGGAGTTCCAGCGCTGGCCGGCGGGCGTCAGCTGGCGGTTCGGCGGGACGTACCTGGTGGTGGAGGCGTCACCGGCGCGGAGCGCGGCGGACCACGAGCGCACCCGGCCGGGCTTGAACCACCTGGCGCTGCACGTGGGCACGCGGGAGCAGGTCGACGACCTGGCGGCCCGCGCGACCGGCCACGGCTGGCAGCCGCTGTTCGCGGACCGGTACCCGCACGCGGGCGGCGACGCTCACTACGCGGCGTACCTGGAGAACGAGGCCGGGTTCGAGGTCGAGCTGGTCGCGGCGGAAGGGCCGCTCGCAGGCACCTGAGGCGGCCGGCTCGAGTCTCCGACGTCTTGAATGACTCATTCCTGGCGCCGGACGTCATGAATGAGTCATTCAAGACGTTCGACCCCGCAGACCCCCGAACAGGAGCGCGGTCGCTCGGACGGGTGAGGTCGCTCGCTACACTCCGATGCCGTGCACCCGTTTCGTCGTGGGGGTCGGCGACCCGCTCGTGCCTTGCTCGCCAGCCTCCTGGCGGGCCTCCTGGTCGCGGGGTGCACCGAGGGTTACGCCCAGCCGCAGGCGGCGGGGGAGCAGCCCGCCATCGCGGGCGGGAAGACCGCGCCGCGGCCCAGCGACGTCAAGCTCGCTTCGGGTGACCCCCGGCAGAGTGGTGGCGTCATCGCCGCCGGTGGGGCCGATGCCGTCTACAACTACGGACCGTCGGTGATGCTCGATCGGGGGCAGACCCGGATGTGGTGGTGCAGCCAGTACGGCGGCGCCGGCCCGGCCGGGGACGACATTCTGTACGCGCAGGCCCGCTCCTTCGACGGGCCGTTCACCGGACCGGGTGGCGGGATCCCGGCCGCCGTGTTCTCCGGTGCGCCCGGGCAGTTCGACGGCATGCACACCTGCGACCCGTCCGTGCTGCGCGTCGGCTCGACGTACTACCTGTACTACACCGGCGCCGCCGGGGACCACGCGCTCGGCAACTCGATCGGGCTCGCGACCAGCCCCGACGGGATCCACTGGACCCGCGCGGCCGGCGGGCGGCCGATCCTCGGGCCGTCGCACGACGTGCACCGCGCGAACGTCTACGGCGCCGGCCAGCCGTCGGCCGTCTACCTCGACGGCTGGTTCTACCTGATGTTCACCGACACCACCGGCCGCGCCGCGGGCACCAACGGCGCCGGGCAGTTCGTGCTCCGCTCGCGCGACCCGGCGTTCGGGGCCGGGGTGCAGGCCCTGGACGTCGGCGGGTTCGTGCCGGTGGCGTCGACTTCGGCGCCGCGCGCCCGGTCGGTCGTCGACGGGTTCAGCGCGGACCTGATGTGGGTGGGCGCGCTCGCCGCGTTCGTCGTCGCGCACGAGACCGACGGCGGGACCACGCTGACGTTCTGGACCGCGGACTTCACCGAGCACCCGTTCCGGCCCGTGCTGGTTCCCGGGCCGTGGCGGGAAGGGCCGGGCCTGGTGCGCCGCGCGGACGGGCACGCGCCGCTGTCGCCGGCCGACCCGTGCGACCGGGTGCCGTTCGACCTCGTGCGCGCGACGTCGCTCGGCGGTGCCGGCGCCCCGAGCGACCTGCGGCACTTCGGGCTGGACCTGCTGGGCAGCCAGGCCTGCGCGACCCCGGGCCGGGTGGCGGCGACGTTCGACGGCGTGACGGCGCCCTCCCCGGAGCGGACGATGGACCTGGTCCGGGCGGGCGGGCGAGTCCGCGTGGACCGCCGCGCGGTGGCGGTGGCGCTGGCGGGCGAGGTCCTCGAGAAGGCCCCGCCGGCGCTGGCGGCGCTCCCTTTGACGACGCGGCTGCCCTCGGGCGCGGACGCGGTGCAGGCGCCGGGCCGCGGCTACGCCTTCGTGCTGGACGGCCGCCGCTGGCCGGTCACCGACGCCGCGGCGGTGGGCAACAACGGCTCGACGGCACGCCCGGTGACGACGGCCCAGTGGGACGGCTTCCCGCCGGGTGCGTCCCTGGTGGGCTGAAGCTGTCCCGCCCCCGCCCGTCGTGAGTGGTAAGTCGGGTAAGGGCCGACGATCACTTGACTACCTACGGCGCGGGGGCGTCTGCGCCGGCCGGGAACGCACCCAGGACCCCATCGGGTGCATCCGGACCCGCCACTGGCTTCCTCCACCCGGCCCCCCGGCGGCCAACTCACCCGCGGGAACGGCCAACTCACCCACGGGAACGGCCAACTCACCCACACCGCCGGCGAGTTGGCCGTTCCGGTTCATGAATTGGCCGTTCTGGGCGGTGAGTTGGCCGTTCCTGCCTCGACTGACAACGTAGGTCACGGCCGGCCGCGGCAGGGCACTTAGCCGGCGTGGTTCTCGCGGTCGGCGTTCGGCGACCGGCCGATCCGGCCACCCACGAACAAGCCCAGCCCGGCCGGGACCAGCACCAGCAACGCCGAGAACGCCGCCCCGCCGGTCAACGCCCCACCCAGCTCCGAGACCCCGGTCTGGTCCACGAACACCGCCCGGCCGATCACGTACAGGATCCCCGCCACCGGTCCCGCGATCAGCGCGGAAATGAACCACACGCGCCCGCGCTCCGGCACGTCGCGCCAGGCGTCCAGCGCGCTCCACAAGGCCGCGGCCCCGACCAGCACCGCCAGGGTCAGGGAAATCACCAGCGCCTGGTCCGTGGGGTGGTACACGGCGTACTTGGCCAGCACCGTGAGGGCGACGCCGTGCAGCACCGCCATCACCAGTCCGCGAATCACCCAGGCGCTCATCCTGCGGAGTGTAGGCGGCCTACTGGCGAGTCGCTTCCCCCGGGAAGCGCGCGCACTAGGGTGGACGGGTGCCTGAAACCCATGGACGACGACGCGGCGCGCTGCGCGGGCTCCTGACCGGTGCCGGTGTCGATGCGCTGCTGGTCACCGATCTGCTGAACATCCGCTACCTGACCGGGTTCACCGGCTCGAACGCCGCCGTCCTGCTGCACGCCGGCGGCGACGACAAGACGCTCTTCTGCACCGACGGCCGCTACACCACGCAGTCGGCCGCCGAGGTGCCCGATCTGGAGACCGTCGTCGACCGGGCCAGCGCCGCCGCTCTCGTGGCCCGCGCCGCCAAGGACGGCCGGACCTACGGGCAGGTCGGGTTCGAGAGCCAGCACGTCAGCGTCGAGCAGTACGAGGCGCTGAACGAGCAGGTGCCGCTGAAGCGGGCCCCCGGCCTCGTCGAGCGGCTGCGCGAGGTCAAGGACGAAGCCGAGATCGAAGCGCTGCGCCAGGCGTGCGCCGCCGCCGACCGGGCGCTGGACGACCTCGTCGCCGCCGGGGGGCTGCGGCCCGGGCGGACCGAGCTGGACATCGCCCGTGACCTGGAGCACCGGATGCTGGAGCACGGCTCGTCCGCGCCCAGCTTCGCCTCCATCGTCGCCGCCGGCGCGCACTCCGCCATCCCGCACCACCAGCCGACGCACGCCGAGCTGAAGCGCGGCGACTTCGTCAAGCTGGACTTCGGCGCCACCGTCGACGGCTACCACTCCGACATGACCCGCACCTTCGTCCTCGGCGAGCCCGCGGACTGGCAGCGGGAGGTCTACGACCTCGTCCACGCCGCCCAGGCGGCCGGGGTCGCCGCCGTCGTGCCGGGCACCGAGGTGTCCGATGTGGACGCCGCCGCGCGGAGGGTGATCGCGGACGCGGGTCACGGCGAGCACTTCGCGCACGGTCTCGGGCACGGCGTCGGCCTGCAGATCCACGAGGCGCCCAGCTTCGCCGCGACGGGCGTCGGTACACTGGCCGCCGGTATGGCGGTCACCGTCGAGCCCGGCGTGTACCTCGCGGGCCGCGGTGGCGTGCGCATCGAGGACACGCTCGTCGTGCGGGCCGGGGAACCCGAACTCCTCACCCTGAGCACCAAGAACCTCGTGGTCGTCTGACAGCGGCCCCGAACCCGAAGATCCGACACAGGAGACTGCAAGCTCGTGGCCACGACCAACGACCTGAAGAACGGGCTCGTCCTCAACCTCGAGGGCCAGCTGTGGACCGTCACCGCGTTCCAGCACGTCAAGCCGGGCAAGGGCGGCGCCTTCGTGCGCACGACGCTCAAGCACGTGCTGACCGGCAAGGTGGTCGACAAGACGTTCAACGCGGGCACGAAGGTCGAGACGGCCACGGTGGACCGCCGGAACATGACCTACCTGTACAAGGACGGCGCCGACTTCGTGTTCATGGACGGCGACACCTACGACCAGATCACGGTCCAGGCCGCGGTCGTCGGCGACAACGCCAACTACATGCTCGAGAACACCGAGGTCCAGGTCGCGGTGCACGAGAACGAGGCGCTCTACGTCGAGCTCCCGACCTCGGTCGAGATCATCATCCAGCACACCGACCCGGGCCTGCAGGGCGACCGCTCGACCGGTGGCACCAAGCCGGCGACGCTGGAGACCGGCGCGGAGATCCAGGTCCCGCTGTTCCTGTCCACCGGCGAGAAGATCAAGGTCGACACCCGCGACGGCCGTTACCTGGGCCGCGTCTCCAGCTGATGCCGACGTCGAAACCCCACCCGAACCGCGGCGGCGCGATCAGCCGCCGGCAGGCGCGCCGCCGTGCGGTGGAAATGTTGTACGAGGCCTCGCAGCGCGACACCGACGCGGTGACGCTGCTGGCCGACCGGGTCGGCGCGACCGAGGTCGACCCGATCGCGGACTACACGATCAGCCTGGTCGAGGGCGTGACCGGCCGGAAGACGCAGATCGACGAGCTGCTGGCCGAGCACGCGCAGGGCTGGACCCTGGAGCGGATGCCGAAGGTCGACCTCGCGGTGCTGCGGATCGGGGTCTACGAGCTGCTCTGGGCCGAGGACGTTCCGGACCCGGTCGCGATCGACGAGGCCGTCGGCCTGGCGAAGGAACTGTCCACGGACGACTCGCCGCGGTTCGTCAACGGCGTCCTGGGCCGGATCGGCACGATCGCCGACCGCCTGCGCGCCGTGCTCTGAGTGCTGCGGGCCCCCCGACGAATCAGTGAGCGTCTCCGGTGCCCCACCGAGGGACGCTCACTGCGTCGGTTTCGCGCACTCCCGGATCCGGATCAGTCCTCCTTGGAAGGACGCGCCTCCGGCGGCAGGACGCCCCAGTCGATGAGCTGCTCGGTCAGCTCGCCCGGGGTCATGTCGTAGATGATGGCCAGGGAGCGCAGGTCCTCGGTGCGGATCGAGAGCACCTTGCCGTTGTAGTCGCCGCGCTGGCTCTGGATCGTCGCCGCGTAGCGGGCGAGCGGGCCCACCTTTTCGGCCGGCAGCTGCTGGAGGCGCTCCAGGTTGATCACGATCTTGGTGGCGGGCTCGGCGCCGGAGGGGACCCGGCCCTCGGGCAGCAGCTCGACCACCGGGACACCGTAGAAGTCGGCCAGCTCGGCCAGCTTCTGCACGGTGACGGCGCGGTCGCCACGCTCGTACGAGCCCACGACGACGGCCTTCCAGCGCCCACCGGACTTCTGCTCGACCCCGTGCAGGGACAGGCCCTGCTGCTGGCGGATCCCGCGGAGCTTGGCCCCGAGCGCCTTGGCGTAATCGCCCATCTGGTCGTTCTCCGTTCTTCACCCCCTCCCGGTCGGGGTGACCGGGCCGGGGGACTCACTGAGTCGAATACTCTGAGTAATGGTTACGCATTGTTGTCACCAGGTCAAGCAGAAGCTTGCCGCGAATCACGCCACACCACCCGGAAGACTGAGCAAAGTGCCTGCTACTGTCGGTGCGAAAGCCCCGACCAGCAGGGGAACAGACGTCCTTTAAGGACCCGTCCGGTGAGGCGGGGAAGGAGTCCGGTTTGTCGTCACGCCCGCGTGACGCGGCTGGTTCGGCCGGGGAGCGCGAGCTCCTGACGGCCGGCGATGTCGCGCGCACGATCGCCCGAATGGCCCATCAGGTCATCGAAAAGACCGCGAACGGTGCGGAGAGCACTACCCCGCCCGTGTTGCTCGGCATCCCGTCCCGGGGTACGCCGCTCGCCGTCCGCCTGGCCGACAAGATCGGCGAATTCTCCGGGGTCCGCCCGCCCACCGGCGCCCTCGACGTCACCCTCTACCGGGACGACCTCCGCCGCCGCCCGCCGCGCGCGCTCGAACAGACGCAGCTGCCCACCGACGGCATCGACGACCGCGTCGTGATCCTGGTCGACGACGTCCTCTTCTCCGGCCGCACGATCCGGGCCGCGCTCGATGCCCTCCGTGATCATGGCCGCCCCCGCGCGGTGCAGCTGGCGGTCCTCGTCGACCGAGGTCACCGTGAGCTGCCGATCCGCGCCGACTACGTGGGCAAGAACGTGCCGACCGCCCGCACCGAGGGTGTGTCCGTCCTGCTGGCCGAAATCGACGGCCGCGACGCCGTTCTGCTGCGTCCGTCCGAACCTGCTGGAGAGGACTCGTGAAGCACCTGCTCGCCACCGACGGCCTGGACCCGGCACTGGCCACGGCCGTGCTCGACACCGCCGACGAGCTGAAGCACACCCTGCTCGGCCGCGAGGTCAAGAAGCTGCCGACGCTGCGCGGCCGCACGGTGATCACCCTGTTCTACGAGAACTCGACGCGCACCCGGGTGTCGTTCGAGATCGCCGGGAAGTGGATGAGCGCCGACGTGATCAACGTCTCCGCGTCCAGTTCGTCGGTGAACAAGGGCGAGTCCCTGCGGGACACCGCGCTGACGCTGGCCGCCGCGGGCGCCGACTGCGTGATCGTCCGGCACCCCGCCAGCGGCGCGGCCCAGCGGCTCTCGGAGTGGCTCGCCGAGCCCGGCACGTCCGTGGTCAACGCCGGCGACGGCACCCACGAGCACCCCACGCAGGCGCTGCTCGACGCGGCGACCCTGCGCGAGCGCCTGGGTTCGCTGAAGGACCGGCGCGTCGCGATCGTCGGGGACGTCCTGCACAGCCGGGTTGCCCGCTCGAACATCCATCTGCTCTCCGCGCTCGGCGCCGAGGTGGTCCTCGTCGCGCCGCCGACGTTGCTGCCTTACGGCGTCGAAAGCCTTCCAGTGACCGTTTCGCACGACCTGGACGCCGAGTTGCCCGCGGTCGACGCCGTCATGATGTTGCGTGTCCAGGCGGAACGCATGCACGGCGGGTTCTTCCCGAGCGCACGGGAGTACTCGATCGCGTACGGCCTCTCGGAAAAGCGGCACAAGCTGCTGCCGGACCACGCGGTCGTGCTGCACCCCGGCCCGATGCTGCGCGGGATGGAGATCGCTTCGGCGGTCGCCGACTCCCCGGCCTCGGCCATCACCGAACAGGTCCGCAACGGCGTCCACGTGCGCATGGCGGTCCTCTACCACCTCCTGGCCAGCGAAGGAGCCGCCGCGTGAGCACCCTGATCAAGGGCGCCCGGCCCTACGGCGAAGGCGATCCCGTCGACGTCCTGATCGAAGACGGCGTGATCACCGCGATCGGCGCCGTCGATGTCCCCGAAGACGCCGAAGTGATCGACGCGAGCGGCCAGGTCCTGCTTCCTGGCTTCGTCGATCTGCACACCCACCTGCGCGAACCTGGCCGCGAGGACACC
This sequence comes from Amycolatopsis sp. lyj-109, assembly GCF_046548995.1. Lineage (NCBI taxonomy): Bacteria > Bacillati > Actinomycetota > Actinomycetes > Pseudonocardiales > Pseudonocardiaceae > Amycolatopsis > Amycolatopsis sp. lyj-109. The sequence goes on along the minus strand of NZ_JAJPWR010000008.1, from coordinate 82,909 downwards.
GAGACGATCGACTCCGGCTCGGCCGCGGCGGCGCTCGGCGGCTACACCGCGGTGTTCGCCATGGCCAACACCGACCCGGTCGCCGACAACGCCGTGATCGTCGAGCACGTCTGGCGGCGCGGGCAGGAGGTCGGCCTGGTCGACGTCCACCCGGTCGGCGCGGTCACCGTCGGGCTCAAGGGCGAGAAGCTCGCCGAGCTGGGCACGATGGCGAAGTCGCAGGCCCAGGTGAAGGTGTTCTCCGACGACGGCCTCTGCGTCGCCGACCCGCTGCTGATGCGCCGCGCACTGGAGTACTCGACCGCCCTCGACGTCGTCATCGCGCAGCACGCCGAAGAGCCGCGGCTGACCGTCGGCGCCCAGGCGCACGAGGGCGAGCGCGCGGCCCGGCTCGGCTACACCGGCTGGCCGGCCGCCGCGGAGGAGTCCATTGTGGCCCGCGACTGCCTCCTGGCCCGGCACGCGAACGCGCGGCTGCACGTCTGCCACGTCTCCACCTCGGGCACGGCGGATGTGCTGCGCTGGGCCAAGGACCGCGGCACGAAGGTGTCGGCCGAGGTCACCCCGCACCACCTGCTGCTCACCGACGAGCGCCTGGCCACCTACGACCCGGTGAACAAGGTGAACCCGCCGCTGCGCACCGAGTCCGACGCGGAGAAGCTGCGGACCGCGCTGGCCGACGGGACCATCGACTGCGTCGCCACCGACCACGCGCCGCACGCGGTCCAGGACAAGGACACCGAGTGGAGCGCGGCCCGGCCGGGCATGCTCGGCCTGCAGACGGCGCTCTCGATCGTCACGGAGACGATGGTCCGCACCGGCCTGCTCGACTGGCGCGGCGTCGCCCGGGTGCTGAGCGAGCGGCCCGCCGAGATCGGCAACCTGGCCGACCAGGGCCGTCCGATCGCCGTCGGCGAGCCGGCGAACCTGGCCCTGGTCGACCCGGACGCCGAGTGGACCGTCCGGGGCGTGGAGCTGGCCAGCATCGCGGCCAACACCCCGTACGAGGGAATGCGGCTGCCCGGCGTGGTGACCGCGACGCTGCTGCGCGGGCGGATCACCGCGCGGGACGGGAAGATCTGCTGATGGAGCGCTTCTGGCTGGTGCTGGCGATCTTCGCCTTCTTCCTGCTCTGCCTGTGGGGCATGTACGTCGGCTGGCGGCGCAAGTCCCGCTCGCAGAGCGCCCAGGTGCCGCCGTTCCCCGCCATCCCCGCTGCTTTGGGAGACGTCCTGCTGGAGTCGACCGGCGTCTACCTGTCGACGACGATCGCGGGGGAGTGGCAGAACCGGATCGTCACCCGCGGCGCGGGGCTGCGGAGTTCTGCTTCCTGGCGGCTCCACGACGGCGGCGTCGCCATCGAACGCGGCGGCGCGCCCGACTTCTGGATCCCGCGGGAGGCCGTCACCGGCGTCCGGCGCGACACGAAGATCGCCGGGAAGGTGATGGGCACGGACGCGCTGCTGGTGCTTACGTGGCGCCTCGGCGAAACCGAGCTCGACACCGGCTTCCGCGGCGACGACCTCGACGACTATCCACAGTGGATCGAACAGCTCAAGATCAAGGGAGGTGCCCAGTGAACGCGCGCGCTCAGGCCGCACTGGTACTCGAAGACGGCCGGGTGTTCCGCGGCGCTGCCTACGGCGCGCAGGGGCGAACCCTCGGCGAGGCGGTGTTCTGCACCGGCATGACCGGCTACCAGGAGACGCTGACCGACCCGTCCTACCACGGGCAGATCGTGGTGCAGACGGCGCCGCAGATCGGCAACACCGGCTGGAACGACGAGGACGACGAGTCCTCGAAGATCTGGGTCAACGGCTACGTGGTGCGCGACCCCGCGCGCACGCCGTCCAACTGGCGCTCGCGCCGGACGCTGGACGAGGAGCTGGTGCGCCAGGGGATCGTCGGCATCGCCGAGGTCGACACCCGCTCGCTGACGCGCTACCTGCGCGAGCGCGGCGCCATGCGCGCCGGGGTCTTCTCCGGCGACGCACTCGGCACGGTGGACGACATGGTCGCTTCGGTGCTCGCCAGCCCGAAGATGGAGGGCGCGGACCTGGCCGGCCAGGTGTCGACGCGTGCGCCGTACGTGGTCTCGCCTGACGGTGAGGTGCGCTTCCGGGTGGCCGCACTGGACCTGGGCATCAAGTCCAACACCCCGCGCCAGATGATCCAGCGCGGCATCGAGGTGCACGTGCTGCCCTCTTCCGCTTCTTTGGAAGACGTGCTGGCGATCGAGCCGGACGGCGTGTTCCTGTCGAACGGCCCGGGCGACCCGGCCACCACGGTGCACGCGACCGAGCTGACCAAGCAGGTCCTCGGCCGCGAGATCCCGCTGTTCGGCATCTGCTTCGGCAACCAGGTCCTCGGCCGCGCGCTGGGCTTGGGGACGTACAAGATGCGCTACGGCCACCGCGGCATCAACATCCCGGTGATCGACGTGGCGACCCGGTCCGTGGCGATCACGGCGCAGAACCACGGGTTCGCTTTGGAAGGCGAGCCGGGGCAGCGCTTCGAGTCCCCGTTCGGGGCGGCGCAGATCAGCCACTACTGCCCCAACGACGACACGGTCGAGGGCGTGCGGGCGCTGGACGTCCCGGCGTTCTCGGTCCAGTACCACCCCGAAGCCGCGGCCGGCCCGCACGACGCGGCGCCCCTGTTCGACGATTTCGTTTCGCTCATGGAGAAGCGGTCGTGACACTCACGACCGGCATCGAGCGCATCCAGGCCAGGAAGCGTCTTGAATGAGTCATTCAGGACCGCGGAGGTCTTGAATGACTCATTCAAGACGCCCATCTCGCTCTGCAATCCGCCTGGCGCAGAAGCGGACATCGAGAACAACCGCTCCAAAAGCTTTCAGGTCTTCCGCGACGGCTTGCGGCGCCTGGTGAAAGAAGGAAACTGATGCCGAAGAGGACGGACATCCAGCACGTGCTGGTGATCGGCTCCGGGCCGATCGTGATCGGGCAGGCCGCGGAGTTCGACTACTCCGGTACCCAGGCCTGCCGGGTGCTGCGCAGCGAAGGCCTGCGCGTGTCCCTGGTGAACTCGAACCCGGCCACCATCATGACCGACCCCGAGTTCGCCGACGCCACCTACATCGAGCCGGTCACCCCCGACTTCGTCGAGAAGGTCATCGCCGAAGAGCGCCCCGACGCGCTGCTCGCCACCCTCGGCGGGCAGACCGCACTCAACTGCGCCGTCGCGCTGCACGAACGTGGGGTGCTCGACAAGTACGGTGTCGAGCTGATCGGCGCCGACATCGACGCCATCCAGCGCGGTGAGGACCGGCAGAAGTTCAAGGACATCGTGCGCTCCATCGGCGCCGAAGTTCCGCGCTCCCGCGTCTGCCACGACATGGACGAAGTCCGCGACACCGTCAAGGAACTCGGCCTGCCGGTCGTCATCCGGCCGTCCTTCACCATGGGCGGGCTCGGCTCCGGCATGGCGCACACGCCCGAGGACCTGGAGCGGCTCGCCTCCACCGGGCTCACCGAATCTCCGGTCACCGAGGTGCTCATCGAGGAGAGCGTGCTCGGCTGGAAGGAGTACGAGCTCGAGCTGATGCGCGACAAGCACGACAACGTCGTGGTCGTCTGCTCGATCGAGAACATCGACGCGATGGGCGTGCACACCGGCGACTCGGTCACCGTCGCGCCGACGATGACGCTCACCGACCGTGAGTACCAGGTGATGCGGGACGTCGGCATCGCGGTGCTGCGCGAGGTCGGCGTCGACACCGGTGGCTGCAACATCCAGTTCGCGATCAACCCGGCCGACGGCCGGATGGTCGTCATCGAGATGAACCCGCGCGTGTCCCGGAGCAGCGCGCTGGCCTCCAAGGCCACCGGGTTCCCGATCGCCAAGATCGCCGCGAAGCTCGCCATCGGCTACACCCTCGACGAAATCCAGAACGACATCACCGGTGAGACGCCGGCGGCGTTCGAGCCCACTTTGGACTACGTCGTCGTCAAGATGCCGCGGTTCGCCTTCGAGAAGTTCCCGGGCGCGGACCCGACGCTGACCACGACGATGAAGAGCGTCGGCGAGGCGATGTCGTTCGGCCGCAGCTTCCCCGAGGCGCTCGGCAAGGTGATGCGGTCGATCGAGACCAAGGCGACCGGCTTCTGGACGCTGCCCGACCCGGAAGGCGTCACGCTGGAGTCCACTTTGGACTCGCTGCGCACGCCGAAGGAGGGCCGGCTGTACGAAGTGGAGCGTGCGCTGCGGCTCGGCGCCACCGTCGAGCAGGTGCACGAGGCCTCCGGCATCGACCCGTGGTTCATCGACCAGATCGCCTACATCGGCGAGGTCGGCGCCGAGGTCCGTGACGCGCCGGTCCTGGACGGCGATCTGCTGCGCCGGGCCAAGCGCACGGGCCTGTCGGACCGCCAGATCGCCGCGCTGCGGCCGGAACTGGCCGGCGAGGACGGCGTCCGCACGCTGCGCCACCGCCTCGGCGTGCGGCCGGTGTTCAAGACCGTGGACACCTGCGCGGCCGAGTTCGCGGCCACGACGCCGTACCACTACTCGGCGTACGAGTCCGACCCTGACGCGCAGTCCGAAGTGGCCGCCCAGCCGGACAAGCCGAAGGTGCTCATCCTGGGCTCCGGCCCGAACCGGATCGGGCAGGGCATCGAGTTCGACTACTCCTGCGTGCACGCGGCGATCGCGTTGCGGGAGGCCGGGTTCGAGGCCGTCATGGTCAACTGCAACCCGGAAACCGTGTCCACCGACTACGACACCTCCGACCGGCTGTACTTCGAGCCGCTGTCCTTCGAGGACGTCCTCGAGGTCGTGCACGCCGAGCAGGCGTCCGGCACCGTCGCCGGCGTGATCGTCCAGCTCGGCGGCCAGACCCCGCTGGGCCTGGCGAAGCGGCTCGCGGACGCCGGTGTCCCGGTGGTCGGCACGCCGCCGGAGGCGATCCACCTTGCCGAGGACCGCGGCGCGTTCGGCGAAGTCCTCACCCACGCCGGGCTGCCCGCCCCGCGCTACGGCACGGCGACGTCGTTCGAAGGCGCCAAGCGGATCGCCGACGAGATCGGCTACCCGGTCCTCGTCCGCCCGTCCTACGTGCTCGGCGGCCGCGGCATGGAGATCGTCTACGACGAGGAGACCCTCGCCGGGTACATCAGCCGCGCCACGGAGATCAACCCCGAGCACCCGGTGCTGGTGGACCGCTTCCTCGACGACGCCATCGAAATCGACGTCGACGCGCTGTTCGACGGCGAGGAGCTCTACCTCGGCGGTGTGATGGAGCACATCGAAGAGGCCGGGATCCACTCCGGTGACTCTTCGTGCGCGCTGCCGCCGATCACGCTCGGGCACACCGACCTGCAGGCCGTCCGCCGCTCCACCGAGGCGATCGCGCGGGGCGTGGGCGTCCGCGGGCTCCTGAACGTCCAGTACGCGCTCAAGGACGACGTCCTGTACGTCCTGGAGGCCAACCCGCGTGCGTCGCGCACGGTGCCGTTCGTGTCCAAGGCGACGGCGGTGCCGCTGGCCAAGGCCGCCGCGCTGATCATGACCGGCTCGACGATCAAGGACCTGCGCGGGAGCGGGGTCCTGCCGGCCGAGGGCGACGGCGGGCGGATGCCGGCCGACTCGCCGGTCGCGGTGAAGGAAGCCGTGCTGCCCTTCCACCGCTTCCGCACCCCCGAAGGCCACGGCGTCGACTCGCTGCTGGGCCCGGAGATGAAGTCCACCGGCGAGGTGATGGGTGTCGACGTCGACTTCGGCAAGGCGTTCGCCAAGTCGCAGAGCGGCGCGTACGGCTCGCTGCCGACGTCCGGGCGCGTGTTCGTCTCGGTCGCCAACCGCGACAAGCGCTCCCTGGTGTTCCCGGTGAAGCGGCTGGCGGACCTCGGGTTCGAGATCCTCGCCACGTCCGGGACCGCGGAAGTGCTGCGGCGCAACGGAGTCGCGTGCACCGTGGTGCGCAAGCACTACGAGGGCTCGACCGAAGCCGAGCCGAACATCGTGGACGTCATCCTGAACGGCGACGTCGACATGGTGATCAACACTCCCTACGGGAACAGCGGTCCGCGCGTCGACGGCTACGAAATCCGCACCGCGGCGGTGTCCCGCGACATCCCGTGCGTGACCACCGTGCAGGGCGCCGCGGCGGCCGTGCACGGCATCGAGGCGCTGATCCGGGGCGACATCGGGGTCAAGTCGCTGCAGGAGCTCCAGGCGGCGCTGAAGGCGAAGTCGTGAGCGGGCGGGAGCGGTTCGGGGCGCGGCTGGCCAAGGCCGTCGCGGCCCGCGGCCCGCTGTGCGCCGGGATCGACCCCCACCCGGGCCTGATCGAGGCCTGGGGGCTCCCGGCGGACGTCTCGGGCCTGGAACGGTTCGCGCTGTCCGCCACGGAGGTCCTGGCGGCGCGCGCGGCGATCGTGAAGCCGCAGTCGGCGTTCTTCGAAAGTTTCGGACCGGACGGCGTCCGGGTGCTGGAACGGGTCGTCGAGACCGCCCGCGAAGCCGGGGCGCTGGTGCTCTTGGACGTCAAGCGCGGCGACATCGGGTCCACGATGGGCGCCTACACCGCCGCGTACGTCGCCGAGGGTGCGGCGATCGCCGCCGACGCGATCACCGTTTCGCCGTACCTCGGGTTCGGCTCTTTGGCCCAATGCGCCGAAACGGCCGTCTCGGCGGGGCGCGGCGTCTTCGTGCTCGCCCGGACGTCGAACCCGGAAGCGGCCGAAGTGCAGAACGCGAAGCTGCCTGACGGACGCACCGTGGCGCAGGCGATCGTCGATTCGGTGGCGGCACTCAACGCAGAGGCGGAACCGCTCGGCGATGTGGGTGTCGTCGTCGGGGCCACCGTTCCGCCGGGAGAGCTTGATCTTTCGCGGTTGAACGGTCCGGTGCTGGCGCCCGGTTTCGGCGCTCAGGGAGCCACTGTGGCCGATTTGCGGGCCCTGTTCGGCGCTGGTCTCCCGGGCGTGCTGCCCGCGTCGTCCCGGGACATCCTGAAGCACGGTCCGGAGCAACCGGCTTTGCGCCAAGCGGTCGAACGAGTCGCCGAAGTGCTGGCCGACCCGCAGGAAAACGACCAATAGCAGGGCGCGGAACAGGCCCCCACCAGGCACCCCCGCATTGTGGCCGGTGCTCACGGGTGGGTACCGTCGCGTCACCCACCCAGTTTTGAGAACTACCGGAGGAAAACGTGGCACTTCCCCAGCTGACAGAGGAACAGCGCGCTGCGGCGCTGGAGAAGGCCGCCGCCGCTCGCAAGATCCGTGCTGAGCTGAAGGAGCGGCTGAAGCGGGGCGGTACCACTCTGGTCGACGTGCTGAAGCAGGCCGAGGAGAACGAAGTTCTCGGCAAGATGAAGGTTTCGGCTCTGCTCGAGGCCCTCCCGGGCGTCGGCAAGGTCCGCGCGCAGCAGACCATGGAACGACTGGAGATCGCCCCCAGCCGTCGCCTTCGCGGCCTCGGCGACCGGCAGCGCAAGGCGCTGCTGGCCGAGTTCAGCGGCGAGTGAACGGCGCCGGTCGTGACTACCCGGTGAGCCGGGGCACCGACCGCGGCAGTGAGCCGGTGCCGGGGGACATCCCCCGGCACCGGCTCACCGTCGTATCGGGGCCTTCGGGAGTCGGGAAGTCGAGCGTGGTGGGCGAGCTGCGGAAGCTGGAGCCCGATGTCTGGTTCAGCGTTTCGGTCACCACGCGCAAGCCGCGTCCCGGCGAAGTCGACGGGGCGCACTACCACTTCGTCGACCGCGCGGAGTTCGACGCGATGGTCGCCGACGGCCGGCTGCTGGAATGGGCCGAGTTCGCCGGCAACTGCTACGGCACCCCGCGCGAGCCGGTCGAGAAGGCCCTCGCCGAGGGCCGCCCGGCCGTCCTGGAGATCGAGCTGCAGGGCGCCCGCCAGGTCCGCGCGGCGATGCCGGAGGCTCGGCTGGTGATGCTGATGCCGCCGTCGTGGGAGGAACTGGTCGGCCGGCTCACCGGACGCGGCACCGAAAACCAGGCTGCCGTGAAGGCCCGGCTGGCCGAAGCGGAGCGCGAGCTGGCGGCGGCGGGGGAGTTCGACCACCGCCTCGTCAACGCCGACGTGCGGGAGGCCGCCGGGCACTTGCTAAACTTGATTGCAGCTGATCAGTTTTCCGAAGAAGCGGAGCACCACGAGTGACCAACCAGGTACCCCTGACCGAAGAGCTCGAGGGCATCACCAACCCGCCGATCGACGACCTGCTCGAAAAGGTCAGCTCGAAGTACGCGCTGGCGATCTACTCGGCCAAGCGGGCCCGCCAGATCAACGACTACTACGCCCAGCTGGGCGAGGGCCTGCTCGAGTACGTCGGCCCGCTCGTCGAGCCGGGCCCGCGCGAGAAGCCGCTTTCGATCGCGCTGCGCGAGATCCACGGCGGCCTGCTCGAGCACACCGAGGGTGAGTAAACCCCGCGTCGTCCTGGGCGTGGGTGGCGGCATCGCCGCCTACAAGGCCTGTGAGGTCCTGCGGGGGCTGACCGAGTCCGGTCACGATGTCCGCGTGGTACCGACCGAAGCCGCGTTGAACTTCGTCGGCGCGGCCACCTTCGAAGCCCTCTCCGGGCACCCGGTGCACACGGGCGTGTTCACCGAGGTGCCCGAGGTCCAGCACGTCCGCGTCGGCAAGGAAGCCGACCTCGTCCTGGTCGTCCCGGCCACGGCGAACCTGCTCGCCAAGGCCGCCCACGGCCTCGCGGACGACCTGCTGACGAACACCCTGCTCACCGCCCGGTGCCCGGTCGCCTTCTTCCCGGCGATGCACACCGAGATGTGGGAGCACCCCGCGACCCGCGACAACGTCGCCCTGCTGCGCTCGCGCGGCCTGGTCGTCACCGAGCCCGACTCGGGCCGGTTGACCGGGGCCGACACCGGCAAGGGCCGCCTGGCGAACCCGGCCGAGATCGTCGACCTGGCCCGGCTGCTGCTGGCCCGCCCCGACGCCCTCCCGCGCGACCTCGAAGGCGTCCGCGTGGTGATCTCGGCGGGCGGCACCCGCGAGCCCCTCGACCCGGTCCGCTACCTGGGCAACCGCTCGTCCGGTAAGCAGGGCTACGCGCTGGCCCGCGTCGCCGCCCAGCGCGGCGCCGAGGTCACCCTGGTCGCCGCCCACACGGTCGCCCTGCCGGATCCGGCAGGTGCGGTGGTCGAGCACGTCTCGACGGCGGAGGAGATGCGGCAGGCGGTGCACGCCGCGTCCCAGTCCGCGGACGTCGTCGTGATGGCCGCCGCGGTCGCCGACTTCCGGCCGGCGAACCGGGCCGAGCATAAGATCAAGAAGGCCGACGGCCGGCCGGATCCGGTGATCACCCTCGACCGCAATGCCGACATTCTTGCGGAATTGGTGCAAAACCGGCGTCCGGGACAGGTTGTCGTGGGATTCGCCGCGGAAACCGGCGACGAGCACGGAAGCGTGCTCGAGCACGCCCGCGCGAAGCTCAAACGCAAGGGCGCCGACCTGCTGGTCGTCAACGCCGTCGGGGACGGCAAGGCATTCGGCACCGAGGACAATTCGGGCTGGCTGCTAGGGGCCGATGCCACGGAAAAACCCCTACCTCTCGCGCAGAAAGCCGAACTGGCGTCCACGTTGTGGGACGCTGTGGTGAGCTTCATGAAGCGTTGACCGTCCCCCGAGCGATAGTCAGTACGCTTGCACAGGTAAGGGGTGCCTAACTTTCCGGGCATCCGACGACAAGGTGAGGAAGTGACGGCCACCGTGACCGCGTCTAGCAGCAGATTGTTCACCTCGGAGTCGGTGACCGAAGGGCACCCCGACAAGATTTGCGACGCCATCAGCGATTCGATCCTCGACGGCCTGCTGTCGAAGGACCCGCGCAGCCGCGTCGCCGTCGAAACCCTGATCACCACCGGCCAGGTGCACGTGGCCGGTGAGGTGACCACCGAGGCGTACGCCGACATCCCGACGATCGTCCGCGACGTCATCCTCAAGATCGGCTACGACTCCTCCGCCAAGGGGTTCGACGGCAACTCGTGCGGCGTCAACGTCGCGATCGGGTCGCAGTCGCCCGACATCGCCCAGGGTGTCGACACCGCGTACGAGTCGCGCGTCGAGTCCGACGAGGACGAGATCAACCGCCAGGGCGCCGGCGACCAGGGCCTGATGTTCGGCTACGCCTGCTCGGACACCCCCGAGCTGATGCCGCTGCCGATCGCGCTGGCCCACCGGCTCTCGAAGCGCCTGACCGCGGTCCGCAAGGACGGCGTGCTGCCGTACCTGCGCCCGGACGGCAAGACCCAGGTGACCATCGAGTACGCCGGCGACCAGCCGGTCCGCCTCGACACGGTCGTCGTGTCCTCGCAGCACGCCGACGGCATCGACCTGGACCGGATGCTCAGCGTCGACGTCAAGGAGCACGTCGTCGGCCCCGAGCTCGAGGGCCTGGGCATCGACACGTCGAACGCGCGCCTGCTGGTCAACCCGACCGGCCGGTTCGTCATCGGCGGCCCGATGGGCGACGCCGGCCTGACCGGCCGCAAGATCATCGTCGACACCTACGGCGGCATGGCCCGCCACGGCGGTGGCGCGTTCTCCGGCAAGGACCCGTCCAAGGTCGACCGCTCCGCCGCGTACGCGATGCGCTGGGTGGCCAAGAACGTCGTCGCCGCGGGCCTGGCCTCCCGCACCGAGGTCCAGGTCGCCTACGCGATCGGCAAGGCGGCCCCGGTCGGCCTGTTCGTCGAGACGTTCGGCACCGAGACGGTCGACCCGTCGAAGATCCAGCAGGCCATCACCGAGGTCTTCGACCTCCGGCCGGCGGCGATCATCCGCGACCTCGACCTGCTGCGCCCGATCTACGCCCCCACCGCCGCCTACGGCCACTTCGGCCGGCCCGAGCTGAACCTCCCCTGGGAGAGCACGGCCCGCGCCGAAGCGCTGAAGTCGGCCGCGGGAGCCTGATCCCCGAGTTCGTGAAGGCCACCTTGAGGAACTTGTAGTTCCTGAAGGTGGCCTTCACGGCGTTCTGGTGTCCGGGTTGTCGGAGGGGTCTGGTAGAGATCACGGCGTGAGCAGTTCCGAGCCCGCTGCCCTCTGGGAGCTCCCGGAGAAGCCGCCTGCACCCCAGGCGGCACCCTCGCGCGCCCGGAAGAAGGCGCCGAAGCCGGGAGAGAAGGCGAAGGGTGCCCAGTCGCCGGCGCCCGAGCGGCCGGTCGCGCGGATCGTCGTCGACATCCCGCTGGCCCACCTGGACCGCACCTTCGACTACCTCGTCCCGGAGAAGCTGCACGAGACCGCCGTGCCCGGCTGCCGCGTCCGCGTCCGGTTCGCCGGGCAGCTGGTCGACGGCTACCTGATCGAACGCGGCGAGACCAGCGACTACGGCAGCAAGCTGGCCTTCCTCGACCGCGTGACCTCGCCGGAGCCGGTGCTGCCGCCGTCGCTGCACGCCTTGTGCCGGTCGGTCGCCGACCGCTACGGCGGCACGCTGTCCGACGTCCTGCGGCTCGCGCTCCCGCCGCGGCACGCCAAGGCCGAAGGCGAGCCGCCGCATCCGCCCGCGGCCGCTCCGGAGGCGCCGGACACCGCGGCCTGGGCGCGCTACCAGCGTGGCCCGGCGTTCCTGGAGGCACTCGGCGAGGGCAAGCCCGCGAACGCCGTCTGGCAGGCCCTGCCGGGCGAGGACTGGCCACGCCGGCTCGCCGAGGCCGCCGGTGTCGTGGCCGCCGCGGGGCGGGGGGCGGTGCTGGTGGTGCCGGACCACCGCGACCTGACCCGGGTGCACGCGGCCTGCGCGGCGGTCGTGGGAGACGGCGGAGTGGTGGCGCTGATCGCCGGGCTCGGGCCCGCCGAGCGGTACCGGCGCTGGCTCGCCGTGCTGCGCGGCGCGGTCCGGGTGGTCGTCGGGACGCGGGCGGCGATGTTCGCGCCGGTCCACGACCCCGGCCTGTTCGCCGTCTGGGACGACGGCGACGACCTGCACCTCGACCAGCACGCGCCGTACCCGCACGTCCGCGACGTCCTGATGGACCGCGCGCACGCGGCGAAGGCGTCGCTGCTGGTCGGCGGCTTCGCCCGGACGGCCGAAGCCCAGTTGCTCGTCGAGTCCGGCTGGGCCGCGCCGGTGCTGGCGGACCGCGCGACGCTGCGTTCCGCCGCCCCGCGTGTCACGCCGGTCGGCGAGGACTTCGACGTCGCCCGCGACGAGGCCGCCCGGGTCGCGCGCCTGCCGGCGGTGGCGTTCGAGGCGGCGCGCCAGGCGTTCGCGGCCGACCTCCCGGCGCTGGTCCAGGTGCCGCGGCGCGGGTATGTTCCCGGTCTGGCCTGCGGGAACTGCCGGACACCGGCCCACTGCCGCCGGTGCGCGGGGCCGCTGGCGCTGCCCGGCGGATCGCTCGACGGGCAACCGAAACCCCCGGCGTGCCGCTGGTGCGGCGTCCCCGAAACGGCGTTCCGCTGCACGGCGTGCGGTTCGGTCCGGCTGCGCGCGGTGATCGTCGGCGCGAAGCGGACGGCGGAGGAGCTCGGCCGGGCGTTCCCGGGCATCCCGGTCCGCACGTCCGGGGCGGCGGAGGTCCTGGAGTCGGTGCCGGGCAAACCGGCGCTGGTGGTGTGCACGCCGGGCGCGGAGCCGGTGGCGGAGGGCGGCTACGGCGCGGCCCTGCTCCTGGACGGCTGGGCGCTGCTGGGCCGCCAGGACCTGCGGGCGGGCGAAGAGACCCTGCGTCGCTGGATGGCGGCGGCGGCCCTGGTCCGCCCGGCGGCTTCGGGCGGCCGGGTGATCGTCGGCGCCGAGGCGGGCCTGGCGGTGGTCCAGGCCCTGGTCCGCTGGGACCCGGCCTGGCACGCGGGCCAGGAGCTGGGGGAGCGGCAGGAGCTGGGCTTCCCTCCGGCGATGCGGATGGCGAGCGTCGAGGGCAGCCCGGACGCGGTGGCCGGGTTCCTCGCGGACCTGCCGTTGCCGTCGTCGGGGGAGATCCTGGGGCCGGTCCCGCTGGGCGAGGTGGACGAAGAGGGCAACGCCGAGCGTGAGCGGGCCTTGGTGCGGGTGTCCCGGGCGGAGGGGAAGCCGCTGGCCTCGGCCATCCAGGCGGCGGCGGCCCGGCGGGACATGAAGAAGGCCACGGAACCGATCCGCATCCAGCTCGACCCGCTGGACCTGATCTGATTCCCGGATCCCCGCCTCGCGGTATTTTGGGTTCATGACGAAAGTCCGGCCGACACCTTTCCCGGAGCAGAACCGCAACGCGCCGTTCAACGCTTCCGGGGTGGTGCGGGTGGGTTCCCGCCGGTTCGTCTTCGTCGACAACAAAGACCCCACCGCTTTGTTCGAAATGACGTTCGATCCCGACGTCGTCGCGGTCCGGCGGATTCACCGGCGCCCGCTGGCCGGGGTGGCCAAGGGAATGCTGCGTGATCCCGAAGGCCTCACCCGGGTCGACGTGAACGGGGAAATCTTTCTCGTCGTCGCTTCTTCGCTGTGCGTCGCGGACGGGAACCGGATCTGCGACGGGCTCGTGCGCGTCCGGTACGCCCTCGATGGCGAGCTGCCCGCCGAACCGATGACCGGGTTCCGGGACTGGCTGCTCGATCGCGTCCCCGCGCTCGCCGCGGCCGGGCGGCGGGAACCGGACGCGGACGGCCTCAACGTGGAAGGCCTGGCCTGGGACGGAAACGCGTTGCTGTTCGGCTTGCGGGGGCCGGCACGCCCCGGCCACGTCACGCTGGTCCGGGTGCCCGCCGACGTCGGCGGGGCGAGGTGGACGACCGCGTCGCTCGGACAGCCGGAATCGATCGACGTTCGGTTGCCCGAGCCGGCGGTGACCCGCGGGGTCCGCGACATTTCCGGTGCCGCGGGAACCGGCGATTTCCTGCTCCTGCTCGGGCGTTCGACCAGCCACGGCGACACGCCGTTCCGGCTCGCCACCTGGAACCGCGCCGACGATCATGCCGCGCTGCTCGACGTCACCTTCCACCGGACCGCGAAGCCCGAAGGCGTCACGACGTTCACGATCGGCGGCAGGCAGCGGATCCTGATCGTCGACGACGCCGGTGGCTACGCGGTTCTCTGAGTCAGGAAAAAGTACAGTCAGGAAAAGTACAGTTTCGACGGGGTGGGGTCCTGGTGGACCCGCGGTTTCCCGGCCGCCGTGGGATCCGTGCCGAACGCCGCACCCAGCCCGGTCCGGACGCTCGTCACCGTGAAATAGCCGCTGGACGTGAAGGGGTCGCCGACCGGGTCGACGGGGGTCACCGCGAACTCCTCGGCGTGGGCCGCGTTGTCCGCCGCGCGCGTGCAGAGCAGCTGGTGGCCCTGGCTCGACGTCGTCGTGGTCGCGTGGAGGAACCGGCCGGACGCCTTGCTCGCCACCGACTGCCCGCCGCCGAGCGGGGCGAGGCACCACAGGTCCGTGTCGTCGACGTTCGCCGGCCGCCACCGGTGGTCGACCTCGCCGCCGCCGGGCTCCGCCGCCGTGGCCGGGATGGCCTCGCTGCCGCTGGCGTGCAGGCATTCGTTGGTGACGTCGTCGCGGATGTAGGCCCCGGCGGCACCGGGCAGGCCACCGCAGAGGTAGCCGGCGGAGGTGGCCAGCCGCAGCTGCTTGCGCACGGCGGTGAGCTGCGTGGGCACGTCCGGCACGCCGAGGCCGGCCAGCAGCGTCGCCATCCCGTCGAGCAGCGGCTGCAGCACCTCTCGGTGGGTCCGGAAGCCGAAGACGGTGTCGCGGTACTGACGGACCTGGTCGAGCACCTGCGCCCGCCGTCCCGCGTCGTCGCGCACGAGCTGGGCGAGCAGCCCGGCCGTGTCGAGCCGGAAGTGCCGGGCGGGCTGGAGGGTCTGGTCGAGGCCCCACGGGATCAGCTTGAAGTCGATGTCGTCGACCCCCGGCTGGGCGACGGCGTCCACGTCGTTGTAGACGTAGGTGTTGTTGGTGTTGCGGGAGTAGCCGTCCCAGTGCTTGAGGAAGAACTCCATCGCGTAGATCTTGACGAACTGGTCGAGGTCGAAGACTTCGCTCGCCCCGGCCAGCCCGTGCGCGGCGATGTGGTCGATGGCGAACCGCAGGTCGGCCTTGTCGTCGAACTTCGACAGCGATTCGACCCCGATGAACGGCAGCCGCGCGGCGACGAAGTCATCCTTGTGCTCCAGCTCGTAGAGGTTGCCGTTCAGGTTGCCGAAGTTGCGCTCGATGTACCGCGGCATGATCGGCTCGACGTTCACGAACACCCCGGGGCTGTTGACCTCGGCCAGCCCCTGCCCGATCGGCACGCCGTTCACCCGCACCTGGGCGTAATTGCCGCGCGAATGGGGGAGACCGGCGAGCTCGAACAGTTTGTAGCCGAGCAGCTGCCGGAGGTAGGAGAGATCCTGGACGGAGTTGTTGAGCGTCAGGTACCGCGACCCGATCAGCTTCCGGACCGGATCCTTGTTCGCGTCGGAGAACTTCCCGAAGTCGATGTGCAGGCAGGGTTTGCTGCTGCTGAGCGAGCCGCAGAAGGACTTCTTCTTGATCCCGACGTCGGCGAACGCCGTCCGCGCGGGGAACTTCGTCCCGGACACCTCGACCGAGGTCGCCTTCCGCCAGGTGTAACGGCTGCCGCCGGTCCAGTCGAAGTTGCACACCCCACCGGCGGGCTGCTCATTGCGCACGGCATCCCAGTCCCCGGGCGGCATCGTGATATCGATCGACACCACATTGTCGATCGCGTAGAGGGAATCGAGTGCACGCTGCTCCTGGCTACCCATCCGGCCAGTGTACGACCGGATTCCGGCGGCAAGAATGTGAACGGAATTCCGTGATGGATCCGATTTCGGGTGGGTGTATCACGCATTGTCGCCGTGGGCGGTGAGGAAGCGCCGGGGCGCGCGGTTTCGATCCCCCGGCAGGCAATTCCGCCGTTCAGCCCGGCAGGACCGTGCCGGGCAACGACTCCACCGCCGCACGCGGTGATTCCGTGACCGCCGGCGGCGCAGCGGTGCCGGAGCCGCTCGCGGCCGCCGTGGTCAACGTGACCACCTGCGCCGCGATCGCCTGGCGGCGGGCCTCGAAGTCCGCGTCCGTCAGGGCTTCCGGGGCCGCCGGCTGGCCCAGCACCGGTGTGTGCAGGTGCCCGCCCGCCACCGACGCCAGGCCCAGGCCGAGGCGGACGCGGTTGCTGCGGAACATGGATTCATTGGACAGGTAGTTGCCGCCCCCGCCGGAGGCGGCGATCTCGCCCGCGGCCGGAGCGTCCGAGCGGCACACCGGGGTGCCGGTGCCCGGGTGGGACGCGTCCGGCCAGACGCAGAACGCCTGGTTGAAGTTCACCGGGTAGGTACCGGCCGGCGCGGCCAGCATCCGGTCGTACGGCAGCGTCGTCTCGATGAACTGGACGTCCGGCTGCGGCCAGCCCGCGGCCGGTGGCACGCCGCCGGTCACCGGGACGTTGTTGTTGTCGGGGAAGCCGCCGCGCCAGGCGCCGGCCCAGCGTTCGATGTCGAACCGGCCGGGGCGGCCTTGGCTGATGGTCATGATCACGTCCGGCCGCCGCGCGCGGTCGCGCAACGCCGTGCCGTAGGCCGCTTCGACGATGCCCGCGTCGAAGTAGCCCCACACGACCGGGAAGGTCACCGCCTGCACCACGGCCGGGCCCGACGGCGTGGTCAGGATCCGGCCGTCCAGCTGCAGGGCCGACGCCCCGGCCGGGTTCGAGATCCGGACGCCCGCGCCGTCGAGCTGGAACGGGTCGAAGCCGCTCACCATCACCCGCCGCGCCGTGCCGAGGGGGAACCGGGTGTCGTCGAGGCCGCGCGATCCGCGGTCGAACGCCGCGAGCAGCGACGCCCGCTGCGCAGCCGGCAGCGGGAAGGACGGCCGCCATTGCCGGATCGCGCTGCTGAGCTGCAGCCGGGCCCAGTACAGCGGCCGGTCGTCGAAGCGGTCGAGCGTGCCGAGGCCGGGCCGGCGGCCCTGGGCGCGGTCGACCGCCGTCCGCCACAGCCGCTCACCGGCCTGGGTGACCACCCGTTCGGCCCGGCGCGGTGTGCGCGCGGCGCAGAGATCGTGCCCGACCTCGGCGACGAACGGGGCGAACCCGGCCAGCCGGACCAGCTCGGGGCCGACGGCGGGCCCGCCGGCCGGCATCGTCGCGGTCAGCCGCTGCTCCTCCACGGTCAGCGGGACGGTCGCGTCGAAGCAGTTCCGCGCCGGCGTGGCCGCGGCGACGCCGGGCAGCACGAACAGCGGCACGGCGGTGAGCAGGGGGAGCAGGGCGGACAGGCGCACGGGGTTTCCCTCCACGTCGCTGAGCGATCTCCGCGGTCCAGTCTTCCGGACCGGGAGGGGTCCGCATAGCGGCATAAGTCGGCTGTGTCTTGAAGCCGTCCGGTGCAAGGGGCAGACTCGCCCGCATGCCCGCGCATCGGAGTCGCACCACGCTCGTCCTGGCCGTCGCCGCCGTGCTCACCGCCGGGGTCGCCGCGCCCGCCACCGCCGCCACACCCACGCCGAAGTCGCCGGTCGCCGTCGGCTTCGGGGGTGCCGTGGCCAGCATCGACGCCGACGCCACCGCGATCGGCACGCAGGTCCTGCGCGACGGCGGGAACGCCGTCGACGCGGCCGTCGCGGTCGCCGCCGCGCTCGGTGTCACCGACCCGTTCTCCGCCGGGGTCGGCGGCGGCGGGTTCTTCGTCTACTACGACGCCAAGACCCGCCGCGTCCACACCCTGGACGGCCGCGAGATCGCCCCGAAGACCGCCGACGAGAACCTCTTCGTCGAAAACGGCAAGCCGCTCCCGTTCGCCGACGCCGTCACCAGCGGCCTGGGCGTCGGCGTGCCCGGCACGCCCGCGACCTGGGCCGAGGCGCTGCGCAAGTGGGGGACGCGCTCGCTGGCGAAGACGCTGAAGCCCGCGGAGAAGCTCGCGCGCGACGGCTTCGTCGTCGACCCGACGTTCCAGACGCAGATCGCGAACAACGCGGCCCGGTTCTCGGCCTTCCCGTCGACCCGGTCGCTGTACCTGCCGGGCGGCGCGCCACCGGCGCCCGGGACGGTGTTCAAGAACCCCGACCTGGCCGCCACGTACGCGCAGCTCGAGCGTTCCGGCGTCGACGCGCTGTACCGCGGCCCGATCGGCGCGGACATCGCCAAGACGGTGCAGAAACCGCCGGTCGACCCGGCGTCGACGCTGAACGTCCGGCCCGGGAAGCTGACCACGGGTGACCTCGCCGCGTACGACGTGATCGAGCGCCGCCCGACCCACGCGACCTACCACGGCCTCGACGTCTACGGCATGCCGGCGCCGTCGTCCGGCGGGCTGACGGTCGGCGAGGCGCTCAACATCCTCGAGAACTTCGACCTCAAGCACGCGAGCAAGGCCGACTACCTGCAGTACTTCCTCGAGTCGACCCGCTTCGCCTTCGCCGACCGCAACCGCTGGATCGGCGACCCGGCGTTCGTCGACGTCCCGGCGCGCGAACTGCTGAGCCAGCGCTTCGCCGACTCGCGAGCGTGCCTGATCTCGAAGGACAAGGCGGCGACCAGCCCGGTCGCCCCGGCCGACCCGAAGCACCCGGCGCCGTGCGCCGCGGGCACGACCGCCGCGCCGACGCCGTACGAGGGCGAGAACACCACGCACCTGACGGTGGCGGACAAGTGGGGCAACGTCGTCGCCTACACGCTGACGATCGAGCAGGAGGGTGGCAGCGGCATCGTCGTGCCGGGCCGCGGGTTCCTGCTGAACAACGAGCTGACGGACTTCTCGTTCACGCCGGTGACGCCGGGCGTGCCGGACCCGAACCTGCCGGGCCCGGGCAAGCGGCCGCGCTCGTCGATGGCCCCGACGATCGTCCTCGACCACGGCCGCCCGTTCTTCGCGACGGGCTCGCCGGGCGGCGCGTCGATCATCACGACGGTGCTCCAGGTGATCCTCGGCCGCCTCGACCGCGGCTTGTCCCTGGAGGACGCCATCGCGGCCCCGCGGGCCTCGCAGCGCAACTCGGCGGCGGCCCAGGTGGAGCAGGCCTTCCTGGACCAGCCGGAGACGGCGGACCTGAAGACCCGTGGCCAGGGCTTCTCGACGGCCCCGGCGGAGATCGGCGCGGCCACGGGAGTGGAGCGGCTGCGAGACGGCCGGTGGCTGGCGGCGGCGGAACCGGTGCGGCGCGGCCAGGGTGCGGCGCAGGTGGTGTGGCCGGCGAACTGATAGGGCGCGGGTTCGCCCGACCCGCTGTGGTGTCTTGAATGACTCATTCAAGACGTCCGAGGTCCTGAATGAGTCATTCAAGACCTCGGACGCGGCTGTGTCGGTGGACTCGGTGGCCCCGGTGGCCCCGGGGCGCCCCCCGGGTCCAGCGTATCGAGCGCGGCCGACGGAAAGCCGGGAAAGCCGCTGCCGCGGCCCCTGTTGTCCCCATCGCGACCGGTCTGTGGACAACCCCGCCTGACCTGCTGATCGGCACATCGGGGCACGGGCGCGCCCGGCCGGCGGCCGCCTTCTAGACTCGGCTCCGATGTTCCAGCCACCTGAAACCCTGCTTCCGCCGGGGGTGGGCCGATGAAGCTCGTCTTCGCCGGCACTCCCGACCCGGCGGTCCCCGCCCTGCGTGCCCTGCTCGATTCCGGGCGGCACGAGGTCGTCGCCGTCGTCACGCGGCCCGATGCGCAGGCCGGGCGCGGCCGGCGGGTCGTGCGGTCGCCCGTCGGCGCGCTCGCCGACGACCACGGCATCGAGGTCCTCACGCCCGCGCGCGCCGGTGATCCGGCCTTCCTCGCGCGGCTGGCCGAGCTCGCGCCGGACGCCTGCCCCGTCGTCGCCTACGGGGCGCTGCTGCCGCAGGCCGCCCTCGACATCCCGCGGCTGGGCTGGGTGAACCTGCACTTCTCGCTGCTGCCCGCGTGGCGGGGGGCCGCGCCCGTGCAGGCCGCGATCCGCGCCGGCGACGAGATCACCGGCGCCTCGACCTTCCGGATCGTCAAGGAACTCGACGCCGGTCCCGTCTACGGCGTCGTCACCGAGGCGATCAAGGCCACCGACACCGCCGGCGGACTGCTCGGGCGGCTCGCGGAGTCCGGGGCCAAGCTGCTGCTGTCCACCATGGACGGTCTGGCCGACGGCAGCCTCGTCGCGCGGGAGCAGCCCGCCGAGGGCCTCAGCTACGCGCCGAAGGTGACCGTCGAGGACGCGCGGGTGTCCTTCGCCGATCCGGCGTCGGCCGTCGACCGGCAGATCCGGTCGGTCAGCCCGGACCCGGGCGCGTGGGCGGAGTTCCGCGGGGAACGCATCAAGCTCGGCCCGGTCACGGTGCTCGACGAACCCGGCCCGCCGCCGGGCGAGATCGTGGTCGAACGCAAACGGGTCCTGGTCGGGACGGCGACGAAGCCGTTGCGGCTCGGCGAAGTCCAGGCACCCGGCAAGAAACGGATGGCGGCCACCGACTGGGCGCGCGGCACGAGGATCGACCAGGGAGAGCGCCTCCGGTGAACGACCACAGGGAACGACGTCCGTCACGGCCGCAGCGGGGCCGGCCGGCACCGCGCAAGGAGGGGCCGCGCCGCCCGCCGGAGGTCGACCCGGCCCGGCAGGCCGCGTTCGACGTCCTCGCGGCCGTCCGGACGAAGGACGCCTACGCCAACCTGGTCCTGCCGGACCTGCTGCGCGAGCGGCGGATCACCGGCCGGGACGCGGCGCTGGCCACCGAGCTGACGTACGGCACGTCGCGGGCCCAGGGCCTGCTCGACGCGATCATCGAGTCCTGCGCCGAGCGTCCGCTCAAGCAGACCGACCCGGCGGTGCTCGACGCGCTGCGCCTCGGCGTCTACCAGCTGCTGCGCACGCGCATCCCCGAGCACGCCGCCGTGACATCCACTGTGGACCTCGTGCGTGCGGAAGCCGGTTCGTGGGCCACGGGTTTCGCGAACGCCATCCTGCGCAAGGTGTCCGAAAAGGACGAGCAGACCTGGCTGGACGAGCTGGCGCCGGACGAGGCGGCCGACCCGATCGGGGCCTACGCGCTGCGCACCGCGCACCCGCGCTGGATCGCCCGCTCGTTCGCCGAAGCGCTGGGTGACAAGGGCGCCGGCCTCAAGGCCGCTCTCGAAGCCGACGACGCCCGCCCCGAGGTGCACCTCGTCGCGCGCCCCGGCGAGATCAGTGCCGACGAGCTCGCCGCGATCACCGGCGGCGACCCGGCGCCCTACTCGCCCTACGGCGTGCACCTGCCCGCCGGCGCCGGCGACCCGGCCGACGTCGAGCCGGTCCGCGAGCGGCTGGCCGCGGTCCAGGACGAGGGCAGCCAGCTCTGCGCGATCGCCGCGACGAAGGTGCCGCTCGAAGGCTCCGACCAGCGCTGGCTCGACCTCTGCGCCGGCCCCGGCGGCAAGGCCGCGCTGCTCGGCGCGCTGGCCGCGATGAGCGGGGCGCGCGTCGACGCCGTCGAGAAGGCGCCGCACCGCGCGAAGCTCGTCGAGAAGGCCACGACCGGCCTGCCGGTGAAGGTGCACGTCGGCGACGGCCGCGAAAGCGGGCTGGAGCCGGGCTACGACCGGATCCTCGTCGACGCGCCGTGCAGCGGGCTCGGCGCGCTGCGGCGGCGGCCGGAGGCGCGCTGGCGCCGCCAGCCGTCCGACGTCGCGGACCTGACGAAGCTGCAGGGCGAGCTGATCACCGCAGCCTACGACCTGCTGCGGCCCGGCGGCGCGCTCACCTACGTCGTCTGCTCGCCGCACCTGGCCGAGACCGAAGGCGTCTTCGCGGAGACGGCGCGGCGGCTCAAGGCCGAAGTGCTGGACGCGCGCGGGTTCTTCCCCGGCGTGCCGGAGCTCGGCGACGGGCCGTACGTCCAGCTGTGGCCGCACCGCCACGGCACGGACGCGATGTTCTGCGCGGTGCTCCGCAAACCGTGAGGGACCTCGGGCTGATCGCCGGCTCGTGCGGCGGACTGGACGTCCGGTTCGCCGCCGAGCTGGCGAAACCCGCCGCGGCCCGCGGCTGGCGGCCGGCGATCACCCTGACGCCGACCGCCCACCGCTGGCTCGAGGCGACCGGTGCGCTCGCCGACGTCGCCGCGTGCACCGACCTGCCGGTCCGCAGCGTGTCCCGGCTGCCCGGCGAGCCGCGGCCGCACCCCGACCCGGAGGTGTTCCTCTTCGCCCCGGCGTCGGCCAACTCGGTCGCCAAGCTCGCGCTCGGCATCGCGGACAACCAGGCCCTGACCGTGCTCAGCGACGTGCTGGGCGCACCGGGGATCACGATCGTCGTGGCGTACCAGATCCAGGACACCCGGGTGCACCACCCGGCGTGGCAGCGCCACCTCGACACCCTCGCGGGCGCCGGGGTGACGCTGCACCGCCTGGACGTCCGGCGGCCGTGGACCGAGGCCCTGGACCTACTGCCCTGAGCAGGCGGCGGCGTCGAAAGCGGCCGCCACGTGCTGGGAGGTGCCCTTCGGCACCGGGTCCTGGTTCGCCACGAGCGTCACCCGGTGGTCGTGCGCGGCGACCCCGGACATCGTCGTGAAGCCGGGGATCGACCCGCCGTGCCCCCAGGCCACCCCGCCGCAGGACAGCGGGATGCCGCCGAGCCCGAGGCCGTAACCCGCGCCCGGGATGCCGCCCAGGTCGGCCGGGACGGTGCGCTTCATCTCCGTCAGCTCGGCCGGGCGCAGCAGCCGCCCGCCCAGCAACGCGCCGTAGAACCGGTCGAGGTCGGACGGCGTCGTGACCAGCCCGCCGCCGGCCCAGGCGATGGTGGCGTCGAAGTCGCTGAAGTCCGCGAGTTTCCCGCCGACCGGCGTGTAGCCGACCGCGTGCGGTGACGGCAGCCGCTCGTCGCCGCGGCGGGGCAGGTAGGTGCCGTGCAGGCCCAGCGGGCGGGTGATCCGCCGGGCGATCTCGCCGCTCAGGTCGTGCCGGGTCACGCGTTCGACGATCATCCCGGCCACGATGTAGTTGGTGTTCGAGTACGACCACTTCGCGCCGGGCTCGAACAACGGCGGGTGCTTCAGCGCGATCGCCACCAGCTCGGCGGGTTCGGCGCCGCGGTGGCGCAGCGTTTCCGGGTCGAGCCCGGCGAAGTCCTGCGTGTAGTTGTAGAGCCCGCTCGTGTGCTGCAGCAGCCGGCGCACGGTGATCCGGGTGTCCGGCAGGAGCCCGGGCAGGTACCGCTCGACGGGTGCGTCCAGCCGCACCCGTCCCTCGCCGACGAGCTGCAGGACGACGGTGGCGACGAACGTCTTCGTGACGCTGCCCGCGCGGAACGAGCCGTCGCGCGGAAACGGCTTCCCGGTGGCGAGATCGCCGGTGCCGCTGCGCACGACCCGCGTCCGGCGGCCGTCCTGGATCACCACCTCGGCGCCGGGCACGCCGTCCTGGGCGGTCAGCACGTCCAGGCCGGCCTTGACCGGGCTCGTGGCGGCGAGCGCGGGTGCCGCCGTGGTGGCGGCGAGCAGCACGACGAGCATGCCCGCCGCCACGATCCGTCTGCCGTGCAATGACTTCCGCATGGATGAGCCCCCTTGGTGTCTCGGTCTCCAAGCACACTAGGGAATCCGGGACGCCGGCGGGATGGGGACAACCGCAGGATCTTCCTGCGGTAAACCTCACCCCCGTTCGGGTCAACGGCGGCCGACGTGGCCGGGCTGCACGACCCCGGCTTCGTACGCGATCACCACGGCCTGGCTGCGGTTTCCGGCGCCGAGCTTGCCGAAGATGTTGCCCACGTGGGTCTTCACCGTCTCCAGGCTGATCACCAGCGCCGCCGCGATGTCCTGATTGGACAGTCCGGTGGCGATGAGCCGGAGCACCTCGGCTTCGCGGCGGGTCAGCGTCTTCGCCGCACGCGCGTGCTTCCCGCCCGCGGGACGGCTGCCGACCAGCCGCCGGATCGCCTCCGGGAACAGCAGGGATTCACCGGCGGCGACCGTCCGCACGGCGTGCGCGATCTCCTCCTTGCGCGCCCGCTTCAGCAGGAACCCGCTGGCCCCGGCCAGCAGCGCCTCGTGCACGTAGTCGTCGTTGTCGAACGTCGTGACGACCAGGATTTTCGGGGGTTCCGCGAGCGCCGCGAGCACCTGCCGGGTGGCCTCGATGCCGTCCGTCCCGGGCATCCGGACGTCCATCAGCACGACGTCCGGCCGGGTCCGCCGCACCGCGTCCAGGACCTCGCCGCCGTCGGCCGCCTCGCCGACCACCGGCAGGCCCTGCTGCTCCAGCAGCGCCCGCAGCCCGGTGCGGACCAGCGGCTCGTCGTCGGCGAGCAGCACCGTGGGCGTCACGCGCCCGCCCGCAGCGGGATGGACGCGCTCAGCCGCCACTGCTGCCCGTCCGGCCCGGCGTCGAGCTCACCGCGCAGGGCTTCGACGCGCTCGGCGAGCCCGGCCAGCCCGCGCCGCCCGGTCCGCGGCCCCGCACCGGGCAGCGCGTTGACGACCGCGATGCCGAGGCGCTCCGGGCCGGCCTCGACCCGGACGTCGACCGCGCCCGGACCGGCGTGGCGCAGCGCGTTGGTCAGGCCCTCCTGGACGATGCGGTAGCCCTCGCGCGACACCGTGGCGGGCAGCGCGGCGACCGGCCCGGTGACGGCCAGCCGGACGTCGAGCCCGGCTTCGCGGGCGCGCACGGCGAGGACGTCGACTTCGGCCAGCGTGCGCGTCGGCGCTTTCGCGGCCGGCTCCTCCCGCAGCAGGCCCAGGACGTGGTCGAGGTCCTCGAGCGCGCTTCGGGACGCTTCTTCGATCGTCCCGAGTGCGCGCCGGACCTGGGCCGGGTCCGCCTCGACCAGATCGGCCGCGGCGGCCGCCTGGATCGTCGACGTCGTCAGCGTGTGCCCGATCGAGTCGTGCAGCTCGCGGGCCAGCCGGTTGCGCTGGGCCAGCAACGCCGCCCGCCGTTCGGCGAGCGCCGCGCGCTCGGCCGCGGACGGGCCCAGCAGTGCCGTGGCACCGGCCCGGAACACGGGGGTGGCGGCCGCGGCGAGCAGCAGCGCGAGCGCCAGCATGGCGAGGGCGACCGGCACCGTCCACGAGCCGGCGACGGCGGTGGCGCCGAAGAACGAGAACTGCGCCCCGTCGCCGGCCAGCCACATCACCGGGGTCAGCACGCCGAGCAGCAGGATGCTGCCGATCGCGAGCAGCAGCCCGCTCAGCCCGGCGTGCAGCACCAGCCACGCGGCCGAGCGCGCCCGGTCCGGCCAGGCGGGCCGGGTCCGGCCGGGCGAGGGCAGGTCGGTACCGAGCACCGCGTTGGCGACGGCGACGCCGAAGCGCCGCACGGGCCCGCTCAGCCCGGCGAGCGCCAGCACCGCGGCGACCACCAGCAGCGCGAGGAAGAACAGCAGCCGGGGCGTACCGGGGAACAGCGCGGCGACGAGGGCGAACGGGAACGCGGGCAGCGCCAGCGCCATCCCGAGCAGGGCGTAGGGCACGCTGCGGTAGCTGCCGAGACGCAGGAGGGAACGCGGGAAACCGGACATGACGTCGAGATTATGGAAGCGGGCGCCCGCGGGCTTCCCCCCGAGGAGCCAGATCGCGCGGCGAGACCCGTCACAACCGGTTAGCAGGCAGCAGCGCCGCCCTCCTACACTCGGGACGTGGCAGACCGACCTTTGATCGCACCCAGCATCCTCGCGGCGGACTTCGCCCGGCTCGGCGAAGAGATCGCCGCCGTCGCCGGCCGCGGGGAGTACCGCGCCGACTGGGTCCACGTCGACGTCATGGACGCGCACTTCGTGCCCAACCTGACCCTCGGCCTGCCCGTCGCCAAGGCTCTGATCGCCAGCACCGACCTGCCGATCGACTGCCACCTGATGATCGACGATCCGGACCGCTGGGCGATCGGGTACGCCGAGGCCGGTGCCTACAACGTCACGGTGCACGCCGAAGCCGCGAAGGACCCGGTCGCGCTGGCGAAGAACCTGCGGGCCGCGGGCGCGAAGGCCGGCCTTTCGCTCAAGCCGGGCACCGCGCTCGAACCGTGGCTCGACGCGCTCAAGCACTACGACACGCTGCTGGTCATGTCCGTCGAGCCGGGCTTCGGCGGGCAGTCCTTCATCGCCGACGTCCTCGACAAGGTCCGCACCGCGCGGCGGCTGGTCGACACCGGGCACCTGAAGCTGATCGTCGAGATCGACGGCGGCATCAACACCGACACCATCGAGCAGGCCGCCGAGGCGGGCGTCGACTGCTTCGTCGCCGGGTCCGCCGTCTACGGCGCCGGCGACCCGGGCAAGGCGGTCGCCGCACTGCGCGAACAGGCGGCTCGCGGCCGGGCCGGCTGACTCCGCAGCGGCACCGGAGAAGCCACCGGGCCGCGGCGGGTGTTGGATGGAAGGACCGGCTCACAGACCGGCTCACAGACCGGCTCACGAGGAGGCAGCGCACGTGTTCACCGGCATAGTCGAGGAGATCGGCGAAGTCACCGCGGTCGAGCAGCTGACGAACGCGGCCCGGCTGCGCGTCCGCGGCCCGCTGGTCACCAGCGACGCCGGGCACGGCGACTCGATCGCGGTCAGCGGCGTCTGCCTGACCGTCGTCGAGGTGGCGGGCGGCGAGTTCACCGTCGACGTCGTCCACGAGACGTTGCAGCGCTCCAGCCTGGCCAAGGTCGCGGTCGGCGACCGGGTCAACCTCGAGCGCGCCACCCCGGCCGGCGGCCGGCTCGGCGGGCACATCATGCAGGGCCACGTCGACGGGACCGGCGTGTTCCTCGGCCGCGACGAGAACGGCGTCACGACGTTCGCGCTGCCGGCGCACCTGGCCCGGTACGTGGTCGAGAAGGGCTCGATCGCGGTCGACGGCATCTCCCTGACGGTGGCCGCGGTGACCGCCGACCGGTTCAAGGTGGCGCTGATCCCGACCACCCTCGAAGTGACGACCCTCGGCCGCCGGGAAGCCGGCGACCTGGTCAACCTCGAGGTCGACGTGGTCGCGAAGTACGTGGAAAAGCTGGCCGAGGCCCACATCCGCGACCAGGTGCAGAATCGGGACAGCGGCGGCGGCACGGAGGAGCGGTCATGAGTGAGACGAGTGCACCCACGCCCGAAGCGGGCTGGACCCCGTGCGGCAGCGGGGCAGTGTTCGACGCCGACGCCATCGAGCGGGCGATCTCGGACATCGCGGCGGGCCGTCCGGTCGTCGTGGTCGACGACGAGGACCGCGAGAACGAGGGTGACCTCATCTTCGCCGCCGAGAAGGCGACGCCGGAGCTGCTGGCCTTCATGGTCCGCTACACCTCGGGCTACGTCTGCGTGGCGCTGACCGAGTCCGAAGCGGACCGGCTGGACCTGCCCCCGATGTACCACACGAACCAGGACGCGCGCGGGACCGCGTACAGCGTCACGGTCGACGCCGCCGAGGGCATCAGCACCGGCATCTCCGCCGCCGACCGTGCGCACACGATCCGGCTGCTCGCCGCCCCTTCGTCCACCGCGAAGGACTTCCGCCGCCCCGGGCACGTCGTGCCGCTGCGCGCGAAGGAAGGCGGCGTGCTGCGCCGCCCCGGGCACACCGAGGCGTCGGTCGACCTGGCCCGGATGGCCGGGCTCGCCCCCGCCGGTGTCCTCTGCGAGATCGTGTCGCAGAAGGACGAGGGCGACATGGCGCGCCGCGACGAGCTCGAGGTGTTCGCCGCCGACCACGCCCTGGCGATCATCACCATCGCCGACCTGATCGCCTACCGCCGTCGCACCGAGAAGCAGGTCGAGCGGGTCGCGGAAGCCCGCATCCCGCTGGCCGCGGGCACGTTCCGCGCGGTCGGCTACGACTCGCTCCTCGACGGCATCGAGCACGTCGCGTTCGTCTACGGCGAGATCGGCGACGGCCAGGACATCCTGGTGCGGGTGCACTCCGAGTGCCTCACCGGCGACGTCTTCGGCTCGCTGCGCTGCGACTGCGGCCCGCAGCTGGAGGCGGCCCTGGAAGCGGTGGCCACCGAAGGCCGTGGCGTCGTGCTTTACATCCGCGGCCACGAGGGCCGCGGCATCGGCCTCTTGCACAAGCTGCAGGCCTACCAGCTGCAGGACGACGGCGCGGACACCGTCGACGCGAACCTCGCGCTCGGCGTCCCGGCCGACGCCCGCGACTACGGCACCGGCGCGCAGATCCTGTGCGACCTCGGCGTCCGCACCATGCGGCTGCTGTCCAACAACCCGGCCAAGCGGATCGGCCTGGAGGGCTACGGGCTGCGCGTCACCGGGCGGGTGCCGCTGCCGATCTCGCCGAACCCGGAGAACCTGCGCTACCTGCGGACCAAGCGCGACCGGATGGGCCACGACCTGGCCCAGCTGGAGCACTACGACCAGGTCGGCGCGGGGACCGAGCACCCCGACGGAGGAGCACTGTGAGCGGCGACGGCCGACCTGAGGCCAAACTGGACCTCTCCGACTGCAAGTCGCTGAAGCTCGGCATCGTCGCCACCCGCTGGAACGCGGACATCACCGACGTCCTGCTGGAGCGGGCGCTGGTCGCGGCCCGCGAAGCCGAGCTCGAGGACGACCCGACGGTGGTCCATGTCGCCGGCGCGGTCGAGCTCCCGGTGGTGGCGCAGGCGCTGGCCCGCAACCACGACGCGGTGGTCGCGCTCGGCGTGGTCATCCGCGGCGGCACCCCGCACTTCGAGTACGTGTGCGACGCGGTGACGGCAGGTCTGACCCGGGTGGCGCTCGACGAGAGCACCCCGGTCGGCAACGGCGTCCTGACGTGCGACACGCACGAGCAGGCGGTCGACCGGTCGGGCCGTCCGGGCGCGAAGGAGGACAAGGGCTACGAGGCGACGGTGGCGGCCCTGGACTCCGCGCACGTGCTGCGGAGCCTGCGCCAGCCGTGGACCGAGCGGGGTTTCGTGTGAGCGTGCAGACTCTCCTGGTGATCCGTCCCCGGCGCGCGATGATCATGTGCAGCGTGCTGGCGGTGGCGCTGCTCGCGGTGTTCGTCGTGGTGGCGATCCTGCTGCGCACCGGCGACACGGGTGTCCGCTTCCAGCGCTCCGACCAGGCGGCGATGGTGGGCATCGGGATCCTGCTGGCGTGCGGCGTGATGCTGTTCGCGATCGCGCGGGTCCGGGCGGACGCGGAGGGCATCGAGGTCCGGAACGTGCTGATCACCCGCCGCTTCGCGTGGAGCGACGTGCTGTCGGTGAGTTTCCCCGACGGGGCGTCGTGGGCGCGGCTGGAGCTGCCGGACGACGAGTACCACGCGGTGATGGCGGTCCAGGCCGTCGACCGGGACCGCGCGGTGGAAGCGGTGCGGGCGCTGCGCAAGCTGCACCGCGCGGCCACCGGCGGCTGAGCAGTCTGCCGCGGCTCTCGTGAGTGGTAATTCGGGTTAGAACCCTAAATACCACTCACGACAAGGTGCGTCAGAGGTCCAGGTCGACCACGATCGGTGCGTGGTCCGACGGCCCCTTGCCCTTCCGCGCGTTGCGGTCCACATAGGAATCCGTGACGGCGGAGGTGAAAGCCTCGTTCCCGTAGACCAGGTCGATCCGCATGCCCTTGTTGTTCGGGAAATTCCCCGCCTGGTAGTCCCAGTACGTGAACGGGTGGTCGTACTTCAGCGGCCGCGGGAAGACGTCCGACAGGCCGAGGTCCCGCAGGCGGGCCAGGGCGTCGCGCTCCGGCTTCGTCACGTGGGTCGACTCCGCGAACAGCGCGATGTCCCAGACGTCCGCGTCCGTCGGGGCCACGTTGAAGTCCCCGAGCACCGCGAACGGCCCGGACGAAAGCTCCGAAGCCACCAGCGAGTGCAGCGACGAAAGCCACTCCAGCTTGTACGCGTAGTGCGGGTTGTCCGGCTCACGCCCGTTGGGCACGTACACCGACCACACCCGCACGCCCCCACACGTGGCGCCCACCGCGCGAGCCTCCGCGGCACCTTCGAACCGCGGCTCGCCCGGCAGCCCGCGGACGACGTCGGTCAACCCCACGCGCGACACGATGCCGACGCCGTTCCAGCGCCCCAGTCCGTAGGCCGCGACCTCGTAGCCGAGCGCTTCGATCTCGGCCGCCGGGAACGCCTCGGTCGTGTTCTTCAGCTCCTGCAGGCACAGCACGTCCGGCGCCGTCTCCTCCAGGAAACCCAGCACGCGGGGCAGGCGGGGGACGATGGAGTTCACGTTCCAGGTGGCGATCCGCATGCCCGCGAGCATCCCACACAGCACCGGCCGGAACGGGGCGGCGCCGACAGCACCGCCCCGTCGGAGAAATGTCAGACGCCCGCGGTCGTCCGGATCCAGGACCGGCTCGCCGCGACGCTCGCGTAGTTGTTCGTGCCGCGCGTGGTCGAGCCGCTCTGGTTCTGGACCGTCGACGCGACGCCGACCTGGACCCCGCCGGAGACCTGCGGCCCGCCCGAGTCGCCCTTCCACGCCGAGCCGTTGACGCCGACGCTCTGGATCGCGCGGCCGCCGTAGGCGTCCGTGGACCGGCCGGTCACCTGGACGTTCGCCGTCTTCAGCGCCGTCGCCGGCGGGCCGGTCGGGGTGGTGCGGCCCCAGCCGTAGATCTGGTTGGTGCTGCCGGTCGCCGGGTCCGCACTGCCCAGCGAGATCGGCGACGCGCTGGTCGCCGACGCCAGGTGCAGCAGCGCGATGTCGCCGTTCGGGGACTCGTACTCGTTGTCGACGGCGATCTTCGTGCCCGACAGCAGCGTGTTGCTGCCGACCCGGACGTACATGCCCGAGCCGTCCTGGTCGAGGCAGTGCACCGCGGTCAGCACCCAGCGCGACGCGATGACCGTGCCCGAGCAGTTGAAGCCCTGGTAGTCACGCCCAGGCGTGTTCACGTACACCTGGGCACCCCAGGAGACCGTCGAAGCGGTGGTGCCGCCGACGATGTTCGGCTGGACGCCCGCGGCGGCGACCGCGCCGCCGGCCAGGGTCAGCGCGACAGCGGCTGTGGAGATCACGGAGGCGGCACCGAGGAGACGGAGAGAGGTCACGGCGGTGATCCTTTCGGAGGGGGACCGGATCGGCCGGTCGGAAAGTAACCACCGCGTCACAGGTGCGGACACCGACGAAGGTCGGAAGCCGACGATCACCCTACTTCCGGTGGGGCAGTCCGGGGGTGTGCGAAAACTGTCGGTGCCGCCCCATAGTCTTGACAACGTGGCTGACCCGACCACCTACCGTCCCTCGCCGGGGAGCATCCCGGATGCCCCTGGCGTGTACAAATTCCGCGACGCGACCAAGCGGGTCATCTACGTCGGCAAGGCCAAAAGCCTCCGCAGCAGGCTGAACTCCTACTTCGCCGACCTCTCCGGCCTGCACCCGCGCACCCGGCAGATGGTCACCACGGCCGCGGGCGTCGAATGGACCGTCGTCACCACCGAGGTCGAGGCGCTCCAGCTCGAGTACAACTGGATCAAGGAGTTCGACCCGCGGTTCAACGTCCGCTACCGCGACGACAAGAGCTACCCGATGCTCGCGGTGACGCTGAACGAGGAGTTCCCCCGCCTGCACGTCTACCGCGGCGCGCGCAAGAAGGGCGTCCGGTACTTCGGCCCGTACGCGCACGCGTGGGCCATCCGGGAAACGCTCGACCTGCTGCTGCGCGTCTTCCCGGCCCGCACCTGCTCGGCCGGGGTGTTCCGGCGCCACGGCCAGATCGGCCGGCCCTGCCTGCTCGGCTACATCGACAAGTGCTCGGCGCCCTGCGTGGGCCGCGTTTCGGCGGGCGAGCACCGCGACATCGTCGAGGACTTCTGCGACTTCCTGGCGGGCAAGACCGACGTCATGATCAAGCGGCTCGAGAACGAGATGGCCGCCGCCTCCGGAGAACTCGAGTTCGAGCGGGCCGCCCGGCTGCGCGACGACCTCGGTGCGCTGCGCCGCGCCATGGAGAAGCAGGCCGTGGTCCTCGGCGACGGCACGGACGCCGACGTCGTGGCGTTCGCCCACGACGACCTCGAGGCCGCCGTCCAGGTCTTCCACGTCCGCGGCGGCCGGGTCCGCGGCCAGCGCGGCTGGGTGATCGACAAGGCCGAGGAGATGGACGTCCCGGCCCTGGTCGACCACTTCCTCACCCAGTTCTACGGCGACGAGGCCGAGCTCGACGCCCGCGACGACGTCGACGCCGGGCCGGTCGTCCCGCGCGAGGTCCTGGTCCCGGAGCTGCCCGCGGACGCCGACGCGGTCGCGGAGTGGCTCACCGGGCTGCGCGGCTCGCGGGTCCAGCTGCGGGTGCCCCAGCGCGGCGACAAGAAGGCCCTGGCCGAGACGGTGCAGCGCAACGCGGGGGAGGCGTTCACCCAGCACAAGCTGCGCCGCGCCGGCGACCTCACGGCCCGCTCGGCGGCGCTCACCGAGCTGCAGGAGTTTCTCGCCCTCGACACCGCGCCGCTGCGCATCGAGTGCATCGACATCAGCCACATCCAGGGCAGCGACGTCGTCGCGTCGCTCGTGGTCTTCGAGGACGGGCTGGCGCGCAAGTCCGAGTACCGGCGCTTCGCGCTGCGGGAGGCGGCCACGGAGGGTGACGTCGCTTCGATCGCCGAAGTCGTGCGAAGGCGGTTCTACCGCTACCTGAAGGAAACCGCGGAGGAGTCGAGCACGCCCGGTCTCGACCCGGAGACCGGGCGGCCGAAGAAGTTCGCCTACCCGCCGAACCTCCTGGTGGTCGACGGTGCGGGCCCGCAGGCCACCGCGGCCGCGGACGTGCTGGCCGAGCTCGGCATCACCGACATCTCGGTGATCGGGCTGGCCAAGCGGCTCGAAGAGGTCTGGCTGCCCGCCGACCCCGATCCGGTGATCCTGCCCCGGACGTCGGAGGGGCTGTATCTGCTGCAACGGCTGCGTGACGAAGCCCACCGCTTCGCCATCGCCTACCACCGCGAGAAGCGGTCCAAGCGCCTGGTGACGTCCGAATTGGACAGTGTGCCCGGGCTGGGGCAGGCTCGCCGCACCGCGCTGATCAAGCACTTCGGCTCGGTGAAGAAGCTCAAGCAGGCCAGGATCGAAGAGATCGAGGCGGTGCCCGGCTTCGGCAGGCGCACCGCGGAGGCCGTGGTCGCCGCGCTGGCCGGGGAGTCCGGCGCGAGCAACGGCACAGAAGCAGGGGAGTAGGGAAACAGAGTGAGTGCGCAAGAGGAGATCCGCGGCTCCGGCATGGAGGTCGCCGTCGTGTCCGGGTTGTCCGGTGCGGGCCGCAGCACCGCGGCCAAGTGCCTGGAGGACCTGGGCTGGTTCGTCGTCGACAACCTGCCCCCGGAGCTGATCGCCACCATGGTCGAGCTGGGTGCGCAGGCACGCGGCGCGATCACCAAGGTGGCCGTCGTCATGGACGTGCGTTCGCGCGCGTTCACCGACGACCTGGCCTCGGTCATCAAGGACCTCGACGCGCGGGGCTACAAGCCGCGGGTGCTGTTCCTGGAGGCGACCGACGCCGTGCTGGTGCGGCGCTTCGAGGCCGTCCGCCGGGGCCACCCGATGCAGGGCGACGGCCGGCTCGCCGACGGCATCACCGCGGAGCGGACGCTGCTGGAGCCGCTGCGCGAAGAGGCCGACCTGGTGCTCGACACGTCGTCGCTGTCCGTGCACGACCTGCGGGCCAAGATCGAGGACGCGTTCGGCTCGGAGGCGAGCACCCAGACCCGGGTCACCGTGCTGTCCTTCGGCTATAAGTACGGCCTGCCGATGGACGCCGACCTGGTGATGGACGTCCGGTTCCTGCCGAACCCGTTCTGGATCCCGGAGCTGCGCGAGCACACCGGGCTCGACGGTGAAGTGCGCAACTACGTCCTCTCGCAGGAGGGCGCCGAGGAGTTCCTCGACCGCTACCACCAGCTGCTGCGGCTGATCGGCGCCGGCTACAAGCGCGAAGGCAAGCGGTACCTGACGCTCGCCGTCGGCTGCACCGGCGGCAAGCACCGCAGCGTCGCGCTGTCGGTCGAGCTCGCCCAGCGTCTGTCCAAAGAGGACGGCATGGCCGTGAAGGTGGTGCACCGCGACCTTGGTCGTGAATAACGTGCGCGCGGTCGCCCTCGGGGGCGGCCACGGACTGCACGCCACGCTGTCCGCGGTGCGGCGGGTCACCCCCGACGTCACCGCGGTCGTGACCGTGGCCGACGACGGCGGATCGTCCGGCAGGCTGCGGCGCGAACTCGGGCTCCTGCCGCCGGGCGACCTGCGGCAGGCGTTCGCCGCCTTCGCCGCGGAGGACGGCGGCACGCTCTGGGCCGAGGTGTTCCAGCACCGCTTCGGCGGCGACGGCGCACTGGCCGGGCACGCGGTGGGAAACCTGCTGCTGGCCGGGCTGTTCGAGGTCCTCGGCGACCCGGTCGCCGCGCTCGACGAGGCCTGCCGCCTGATGGGCGTCTCGGGCCGCGTGCTGCCGATGTCGCCGGAGCCGCTGGAGATCGTGGGTCAGGTCAGCGGCCTCGACAGCGAGGACCCGGCGGCGGTGCGCACGATCCGCGGCCAGGTCGCGGTGGCGTCGACGCCGGGGCAGGTGCAGCGCGTCAGCCTGCACGCGCCGGGCCGGTCGGGGCGCCCGCCGCAGGCGTGCGCGGAGGCCGTCGACGCCGTGCTCGCCGCCGACGTCGTGTTCCTCGGGCCCGGCTCGTGGTTCACCAGCGTGCTGCCGCACCTGCTCGTGCCGGGGCTGCACGACGCGCTCGTGCAGACGGCCGCGACGAAGGTGCTCGTGCTCAACCTTGTCCCCCAGCCGGGGGAAACCGCGGGATTCTCGCCGGAGCGGCATCTCGACGTACTCTTCGAGCACGCGCCCGATCTGCGGGTCGACGCGGTGATCGCGGACCGCGATTCCGTGCCCGACCCGGCGAATCTCCGGCGCGCGGCGGAACGGCTGGGCGGCCGGGCGCACCTGGGGGCGGTGGCCGACCCCGAAGTGGCGGGACGGCATGATCCTGATGCGCTCGCGTTGTGCATGCGGGAGGCTCTCGGTCTCGGCGGGGAGCACGGGGGAGGAGCGAAAGGCAGGGAGGGGCAGTAATGGCGATGACCGCCGCGGTGAAGGACGAACTGAGCCGGCTGGAGATCACGAAGATCGGGCCGCGCCGGGCGGAGGTCGCGTCGCTGCTGCGCTTCGCCGGCGGGCTGCACATCGTGGCCGGCCGGGTGGTCGTGGAGGCGGAGCTGGACACCGGCTCGGTCGCGCGACGGCTGCGCAAGGAAATCCACGAGCTGTACGGCCACCATTCGGACGTCCACGTGATCACCGCCAGCGGCGGCCTGCGCAAGGGCACCCGCTACGTCGTGCGCGTGGTGAAGGACGGCGAAGGCCTGGCCCGCCAGACCGGGCTGATCGACCAGCGCGGCCGCCCGGTGCGCGGGCTGCCCGCGGCCGTGGTGTCCGGCGGCGTGGCCGACGCGGAAGCGGCGTGGCGGGGCGCGTTCCTCGCGCACGGATCCCTGACCGAGCCGGGCCGCTCGTCGTCGCTCGAGGTGACCTGCCCGGGCCCGGAAGCGGCCCTGGCCCTGGTGGGCGCGGCGCGCCGGATGGGCATCCAGGCGAAGTCCCGCGAGGTCCGGGGCGCCGACCGGGTGGTGGTCCGCGACGGCGACGCGATCGGCGCGCTGCTGACCCGCCTGGGCGCGCACACGAGCGTGCTGCAGTGGGAAGAGCGGCGGATGCGCCGCGAGGTCCGCGCGACGGCCAACCGCCTGGCGAACTTCGACGACGCGAACCTGCGCCGGTCGGCCCGCGCGGCGGTGGCGGCGGCGGCCCGGGTGGAGCGCGCACTGGAGATCCTCGGCGAGACGGCCCCGGACCACCTCCTGGCGGCAGGCCGGCTCCGGCTGTCCAACCGGCAGGCGTCCCTGGAGGAACTGGGCCAGCTGTCGGAGCCGCAGATGACGAAGGACGCGGTCGCGGGCCGCATCCGGCGGCTGCTGGCGATGGCGGACAAGCGGGCCAAGGACCTGAACATCCCGGACACCGAGTCGGCGGTCACCCCGGAGATGCTGGAAGAGGAAGAGGCCTAGTACTACAGGGCTAGATCGTTGCCTCGGTGCGGCCGAAGACGGCCTGCCCGGGACACCCCCGACGCCGGCCTGCCGTGGCTGGTCGTGAGTGTTTTTTAGGGTTAGAACCCTAATTACCACTCACGACCACCCAGCCACCGCAGACGGTGACTCTATTCACCCAGGTCACGCACACAAGTGTCCCTGTAGTACTAGCCACAGCCGGCCTCCGGCCCGCCATCGCAGGGTGCGCGATGCAGGAATTCCGCGGAGCCGAGTAGCGATTCTCCACGTGGTTTTGCGCCTGGGCCTGCGCGATCTCACTGTCGGTCGTCGTGTTAACGGGATCGGTGCCGCCGGGCCGATCTCGTAACACTCCGGTAGCACCGGGGAGTGGCCGCCGAAACGCGGGCCCTCGAACCTCGGTCGGGAGGGATACGCCGAACGAGGGAAGGGGAAGGCATGCGCACGAGCAACGCGCGGCTGCAGGTGTCACCGGAGGTCGGCACCTGGCTCGCCCGGCGCAGCAGCAAGGCGGGCGACTGGACGGCCGAGGATCTGGTCGCGGCCAAGCGCGGTACCACCGTTTCCGTCGTCATCCCGGCCCGGAACGAGGAAGCCACGGTCGGCGCCATCGTCACCGCCATCCGCGAGGAACTCCGGGAACACCACCGGCTGGTCGACGAGATCCTCGTCGTGGACAGTCACTCGACCGACGCCACCGCCGAGGTGGCCGCCGCGGCCGGGGCGCGCGTGGTCGCGCAGGACGCCGTGTTCCCCGCCCTCGACGGCCTGCAGGGCAAGGGTGAGGCCCTGTGGAAGGGGGTCGCGGCAACGACCGGCGACCTCGTCGTCTTCGTCGACGGCGACCTCTACGACTTCACCACGAGCTACGTCACCGGGCTGCTCGGCCCGCTGCTCACCGACCCGTCCGTGGCCTACGTCAAGGGCTTCTACCACCGCCCCCTCAACGGCGCGGCGGGCAGCGAGCCCGAAGGCGGCGGCCGCGTCACCGAGCTGGTCGCGCGGCCGCTGCTCAACATGTTCTGGCCGGAGCTGTCCGGGTTCGTCCAGCCGCTTGCCGGCGAGTACGCGGGGCGGCGCGAGGTGCTGGAGAGCATCCCGTTCGTGGTGAACTACGGCGTCGAGATCGGGCACCTCATCGACCTGGTGGAGCTGGGTGGCCTCGACGCGCTGGCCCAGGTCGACCTCGGCCATCGCGTGCACCGGCACCAGAGCACGCAGGCGCTCGGCCGGATGTCCGGGCAGATCATGCAGACGCTGTTCGACCGTCTGGAGCGCTACGACCGGCTGGTCACGGCCATCCCGCCGGCCACGATGCTGGCGCAGTTCCAGCGCGGCGCGTCGGCGGACGGCGTCGAGCGGGAACTGGTGCTGACCGACCTGACGTCCCGGCAGCGCCCGCCGCTGGCGAGCCTGCCGGTGACGCTGCGCCCGGAGAACGAGCGGACCCTGCAGGACACCGCCTAGTCACTAATCCGGCCAAAAGCAGGCCGACCCTCGCGCGGCACGTAACCTTTGCTGCGAAAGTCATTCGGCCGTGACTGTGGTCGGATTAGTAACTATCGGCACAGTATTCGGCGGGCGCGAGCGCGCGAGCCCCGGCGGGCTGCCACCCAGGCGGCCCGAACAGGTAACCCGCGCGCTCGCGCCACGTCCGGGCTGCGCGCAAGTCGCGCAGGATCGAGCCGTACTCGTGGAACCCCACGTGCAGCAGGTTGTACGTCCCGATGTTCTTCGTCAGCCCGTACGTCGGCCGCTTGCCTTCGGGGACGAAGCTGCCGAACAGGCGGTCCCAGATGATCAGGATGCCGGCGTAGTTGGCGTCGAGGTATTCGGCGTCGCTGCCGTGGTGGACGCGGTGGTGGGACGGGGTGTTGAAGACGTACTCGAACCAGCGCGGCAGCTTGCCGACCTTCTCGGTGTGCACGAAGAACTGGTAGACGAGGTCGATCGACAGCCCCGTCAGGATCATCCACGGCGGGATCCCGCACAGCGCCAGCACCGACCAGAACGGCAGCTGGAAGTACGGGGTCCACTTCTGGCGCAGCGCCGTCGAGAAGTTGTAGTGCTCGCTGGAGTGGTGCACCTGGTGGCCGGCCCAGAGCAGCCGTACGCGGTGGCTGGCCCGGTGGTAGGCGTAGAACACGAGTTCCTGGCCGAGCAGCATGAGCACCCACGTCCACCAGTCGCGCGGATCCAGCTTGACCGGTGCCAGCTCGAACAGGGCCGCGAACACGCCCAGCATCACCAGCCGGAACAGCGCGTTGACGCCGACGGAGACCGTGCCCATCAGCATGCTCGTCCGGGTGTCGGCGACGCTGTAGCCGACGACGTTGTCGTCGTGGCCGAGCACGTGCAACGCGACTATTTCGATCGTCACGAACAGCAGGAACACCGGAATCGCGAACAGCACGGGGTCGCGCAGGTGCGCCAGGAACTCGGCCACGTCGCCTCCTTGGATCTGACCATGCGGTAACTTACCCTCGGGTCACTTTACGCACGGTAGGCTCTCGCCTGTGACGGAGTCAAGGGCGGTCGGGACCAAGGGGATGCCCCGCGAAGAGCGCGAGGCCCAGCTCGTCGTGGCCGGCACCGAGGAGTTCGGCCGGGCGGGGTACGCGGGCGCGTCGATGGTCGAGATCGCGCGCCGGGTCGGGGTCACGAAGCCGTTGCTGTACCAGTACTTCGGCTCGAAGGACGGGCTGTACCTGGCCTGCCTCCACCGCGCCGGCGGCCGTCTGACCGACGGCGTGGCGACGACCATGGCGGCCGGTGGCGAGCCCGACCAGATGCCGCTGAAAGTGCTTTCGGCGATCTTCACGACGTTCGACCACGACCGCTACGCGTGGCGTCTCCTGCGCGACGCGACGGTGCCGTCGACGGGCGACATCGCCGCGGCAGCCGCGGACTACCGCCGCCGCCTCGACGTGTTCGCGGTGCTCGGCGCGACGCAACTGCTGACCTCCCGCGGCCTGGCCGACCCGGCGGACATCGAGGCCGTCGCGCAGGTGTGGACCGGGGTGGTCGACTCGCTGATCAGCTGGTGGATCGACCGGCCCGAGGATGACGCCGATGCGATGACGGCCCGCTGCGCCCGGATCATGGGCGGCTTGTTCGGCTGGTGACGCCCGGCCGGGTGCTCGGGCGGGAACCGACGGGGACCTCAGCCGCTCCCCGTCAGCTCGGCCAGCGCCGCCCGCGTCTCCGCCAGGAGCCGCGCCCGGTCGTCGCCGTAGGTGTGTTCCGCCGCCGACATCGCTCCGCCCAAGGCCTCCGGCTCGTTCTCGTGCACCGCGGCGAAGATCGCCGGGAACGCCATGGCCTGCTGCAAGGCGTTGTCGTGGCGGCCGTCCGGCGTGCGCACCAGCGTCCGCGGGACGTCCAGGTCCGACAACAGCCGGTCCCACGCCGTGGTCCAGTCGTCGAACGGCGCGGGCAAAGCCTTCCCTTCGTCCATCGCACGCAGGCCGTCGGCGATCCAGCCGACGCCGTCGAGCCCGGCCCGCTCGCACGCGAGGTGGGCCACCCGGCGGGCGAGCGCGCGGCAGATCTCCGGGCCGGCGGCGATCGCGGCGCCCACCAGTTCGCGATCGACCTTGGCGAACTCCCGCAGCGAGCCCGGCGGCAGGTTCAGGACCGGCCCGGCCGGCAGCGTGCCACCCCACTCATGCAGCAGTTGCTCGTGCCGCGCCTTCGCGCGTGCCTCTTCCTCGGCCCGTTGGCGCGCCGCCCACCGCGCGGCGAGCTCCTCTTCGGTCGGCGGCGGGGGCAGATCGCGCGCGAAACCGTGCCAATAGGCCGCGATCGCGCTCGTTTCGCGGACGACGACGTCGGGCGCCGGCGGCGCGGGCCAGAACTGCAGCAGGTAGCTGTCCTGCCGGGGTTCGCCGCCGAGCCGGGTGTCGCGCTCGCGGCCCGCGTCCATCGCTGTGCCGCGGTAGCGGACGCGGTAGTCGCCGGGAGCCAGCTCGAGGTCCCACCAGTCCTCGCCGCCCCAGGTGACCAGCACTGTCCGGCCTCCGGCGTGGAAGGAAGCCTCGACGACGTCCTCCCCGTCGTCGTCCGGCGGCTCGGACGCGTGCACCTCGGCGGTGAAGCCGACTTCGCCGGTGTGCAGCCCGGTGATGAGGAAGAGGTGGCCGGGCACCGCGGCGCCGCACAGCCCGTTGCGCTGCCCGGCGAAGCAGGCGGTCAGGTCGCCTTCGAACGGCTCGCCGGCCTCGTCGTGGACGTAGATCTGTCCATAGTGGACGTGAACGTCGCCGTGGACCACAGTTCGCATGGCGGTCAGCATGGCAGAGACCACCGACAGTTTCGATTTGCCGCATTCGCCCGCTTCTGTGGACACGGAGAGTGCTCTTCGCGAATTCGTTGCTCGAATGGCGTAGCGAAACCGGCCCGGTTCGCGATTAATCTGGGAAGCCGTCCCGTCGAGAGGTTGCCCCATGCCCGAACCAGCCGCATCCGTCCCGGCCGATCCTCGGCTGGCCGCGCGGTTCACCGAGGACCTGCTCGACGGCTGCCGGGTCCTGGCCAAGGATTACGGCTACCGTCCCGCCCAGTTCGAGCGCATGGTGCGCGAGCACGGCGGCGTCGAAGCGGCCCGGCTGCTGCTGCGCGGGGCCGGCACCGCGGGCGGGTTCACCGTGCTCTGGGAGAAGAAGCAGCTCGGCCGCAGCTCCGAGGCCGTGATGCTCCGCGAGGAGTACGCCGAGCTGTTCACCCCCGATGAGCTGCTGCTGGCCCGCCGCCGGCTGGAGGAACACGGCTTCGACGTCGACGCGCACCTGCGCCGGATCTCCGAACCGGGCTGAGCAGAACCGGGCCGAGCAGAACCGGGCCGAGTCGAACCGGGCCGAGCCCGGCGGTAAGGGCGGCAGGGGTGACCGGCGCCGCTCCGGTCACCCCTGCCGCGGCTTTCAGGCGGCCGCGCTGGACTTGCCGCGCAGCACGACGTTCGCCGTCGACGCGCCCTTGATCGCCGTTTCGATCTGGGCCATCGTCGAGGACGACGTCAGGCCGGGGACGGTCGCGGTGTTCAGGGCGTAGAGCGTG
The DNA here is from genome assembly GCF_046548995.1 of Amycolatopsis sp. lyj-109. Classification (NCBI taxonomy): domain Bacteria; kingdom Bacillati; phylum Actinomycetota; class Actinomycetes; order Pseudonocardiales; family Pseudonocardiaceae; genus Amycolatopsis; species Amycolatopsis sp. lyj-109. The sequence goes on along the minus strand of NZ_JAJPWR010000008.1, from coordinate 41,983 downwards.
AACGTGTACGGGTGGCTCGAACCGCCCGGGCAGGGGCCGAAGAACTTCTGCGCGTTCGCCCCGCTGCCCATCGCCTTCTGCTTCGCGCCACCCTGGTTCGGCACGGTGTAGCCCGCCCCGAGTCCCTCCGGGAGGGAACGAGCCGCCGCCGGGACGTCCCAGATCGCCCAGTGCAGCTTGTTTCCGCTATTGGCGACGTCGGCGAACACGACGGCGTAGCCCTTCGCACCCGTGGACTCGCCCCACGCGAGCGGCGGCGACGGGTCCTGGCCCGCCGTGCCGTCCCCGGCGCAGGTGTACTTGTCCGGGATGGTCGCGTTGTCGGCGAAGGCGGAGCTGGCCAGCTTGAAGCCGCCGGGCGTGCTGCCGCCCGGGAACTTCAGCCGCACGATCACGTTGTCCAGCACCGACGGCGTGCCGCCGTTCTTGTCGTTGTTCGTCGAGGTCAGCCAGAGCCCGCCGTCCGGGGTCTTGGTGACCGAGCGCAGCCGGCCCCAGCGGCCGGAGAACAGCGTCGACACCGTGCCGACACCCGTGCCCGCCGCGTTGATCTGCGTGGCGAACAGCTGCTCACCGGTGACGCCGGCGATGTAGATCCAGTCGTTGACGATCTCCAGCCCGCTCGGCCCGGCCTGCGAAGTGGACCAGGTCTTCTTCGGGGCGATGTAGCCGCTGCAGCTGCCCTGCGTGCCTTCGCAGCTCGGCCAGCCGAAGTTGCCGCCCTTCTGGATCAGGTTGAGCTCGTCCTGGCTGCTCTCGCCGAACTCCGCCGCCCACAGCTGGCCGCGGGAGTCCCAGGCCAGGCCCTGCGGGTTGCGGTGGCCGTAGCTCCAGACGTACCGCGCGTTGCCGCCGGTGGCGTAGAACGGGTTGTCGCTCGGTGCCGAGCCGTCGGGGTTGAGCCGCAGGATCTTCCCGTTGAGCGAGCTCTTGTTCTGCGCGTTGTCGCTGTTCTTGGCGTCGCCGACGGTGGCGTACAGCTTGCCGTCCGGGCCGAACTTGAGCCGGCCGCCGTTGTGGTAGCGGTTCTTCGCGATCCCGGTCAGCACCGGTGTCGACGTCGACGACAGCGTGCTGCCGTCGTAGGTCATCTTCACGATCCGGTTGTCGCCGGAAGCGGTGTGGTAGAGGTAGATCGCGTGGTCGGACGCCCAGTTCGGCGAGATCGCCAGGCCGAGCAGGCCGCCTTCGCCGTTGGTGCCGACCGCGCCCGGCACCTTGCCCAGCGTGGTCTTCTGGCCGGACGGCGTCACCAGCAGGATCTCGAACCGGTCCCGCTCGGTCGCCAGCGCGTTGCCGTTCGGCAGGAAGTCCACCGACCAGGCGAGGTCGACCTTCGCGATGTCCTTGTCGTACTCCGGGATGCCCCCGGCGCCGCCCGGAGCGCTGGTCTTCGCCGTGACGGCATTGCTGGCGGCCGAGGTGTTGCCGTCGGGATCACGGGCCTTCACGGTGAACGTGTAGGACGTGCTCGGGTCGAGGTTCGTGATCGTCGTGCTCAGGGACGTCGTCGTCGCCACCTTCGTGGCGCCCTGGTAGACGTCGTAGCCCGAGATGGTGCCGCTGTTGTCCGTGGAAGCGTTCCACGCCAGGGAGACGCTGTTCGCGGTGACGCCGGTGGAGCGCAGGTTGCCCGGCACGCTCGGCGGGGTCGTGTCGTTGCTCGGCGGCGTGGTGAAGGTGACCACGTTGCTCTGCTGCGACGGGTTGCCCGCGGCGTCGTACGCGCCGACGGAGATGTCGTAGGCCGTGTTCGGGGTCAGGTTGTCGACGGTCGCGCTCGTGGTGGTGCCGTCGACGGTCTTGAGGATGTTGCCGCCGCGGTTGATCTCGTAGCGGACGACGCCGACGTTGTCGGTCGCGGCCGTCCAGCTGAAGGTCGCCGCGGTCGGCAGGATGTTGCTCGCCTTGAGGTTCGACGGCGGCGACGGCGGCTCGGGGTCGACCGGCGCGGTGAAGGTGTCGGTGAGCTTGTCGGCGTTCGGGCCGCCGGTGGCGGTGGTCGCGGTGGTGCGGACCTTGTTGACGCCGGCGGTGAGCTGCACGGTCGCGGTGACCGTCTTCCAGGTGGTCCACGCGCCGGTGGCGGGGAAGTCGACGGTGCCCTTGTCGCCGCCGTCGACGGTCAGCTTGACCGGCCGGTTGTCGGCGGTTCCGTTGGCGTAGCGGAAGGTCAGGGTGTGCGTGCCCGCCTGGGCCGCGTTCACGGAGTATTCGACGTAGCTGCCGACGACGTTGTCGAAGTTGACGAAACCGGTGCCGGAGTAGCCGGCGTGGTTCGATTCGACCGCGCCTTGGGAGATGGTGGCGTTCTCGGACTCGTAATCGGTATCGGCCGCGAAAGCGGTTACCGGGCTGAGCGCGGTGAGGCCGAGCGCCGCGACGGCGGTACCGGCCAGTACCGCGCGCCACGGTGGACGGGGTGCCACTGGGAGCCTCCTGCGTGGGTCGGGGGACAGGGGGTGACCGGGGCGGAATGGTCGGCGGACCACCGGCGACAATAGTTAGGAAAGTTTCCTATCTATGGGACAGATCACACACCCTGCAAGCGGGCCCTGTCAATACTCGACATGACGGCTCACCCAGCGTGCCAACGGTTTCCCGCTCACCGGGGCACCACGCCCAGGACGGCCCAGTCCCGCAGGCCCCGAGCGCCCCAATGTGGCCTTCGGTGCGTCAGACGCAACCAAGGCGGCCTTCGGTGCGTCAGACGCACCCAAGGCCGCCTTGGGGCGCTCGGGTCAGCCCGCGGTGACCGGCGCTTCCGCCGCCCAATCGCGTGGCACGAGGAACGAGGACAGCTCCGCCTCGGCGCTCCCGGGCTCGGGCGTGAACTCCGGCTGCCACCGCGCCGACGGCGGCAGCGCCGTCAGGATCGCGTCGGCATCGGCTTGAGCCGCGTCGTGGACGAGCGTGAACTCGACGTACCGGCCGCGGCGGTAGAGCTGCCACTGCCGCTCGCGTTCGCCGTACGGCACGTCCTTGCGCCGCCGCACGATCGGGAAGTACGCCGGGGCGATCGCGGCGATGCCCGCCGCCGTGAACGCCGCCGAACGCCGCCAGCCGTCCGGGCCGGGCAGGCTCAGGTGGTCGAAGAGGATGCCGCCGATGCCGAGGGCCTCGTCGCGGTGCGGGAGCCGGAAGCGGTCGTCGCACGCCCGCTTCGCCTGCGCGTGGAACGCCGGGTCGAGCGTGTCGCAGTGGTTCTTCAGGACGCGGTGGAAGTGCGTCGCGTCCGCGGCGAAGCCGTAGCAGGGGAGCAGGTCGACGCTGCCGCCGAACCACCAGGCGTCGGCGGTTTCGCGGTAGCGGAAGTGCGCCTGGAACGCCGGGACGTACGGGTTGCGCGGGTGCAGCACGACCGACAGCCCGGCCGCGAAGAACTCGTCCGAGAAGGCCGCGCTGACGACGGCTCGTTCGAAGACGTCACCGTTCTCGAGCAGCCTCGTGCGGCCGGACCGGCCGAAGCGCCCGCCGTCGAGGCGTTCCAGCTCGGCCACCAGTTCCCGCTGGCCCGCGCTGACGATCGCCCTGACGGCGTCGCGTCTGTCCCCTGAAGGCATTCCCCCACCCCCGGGAGCAGGTTACCAGCGAACCGGGGTCAGCCGGCGATGTCGGCCCGCGCGATCACCTTGGTGATCTTCGCCCGGACGAGGGATTCCTCGGGCACGGCGTTGCGCTTGCCGTACGCCTCGGCCTGCTCGGCACCCATGTACCGGCCGCCCAGCTTCGTCGCCCAGTCGAGCATTTCGTCGTAGTCGTGGGTCAGCCGCGCCTCGGCGGTGAACTGCACATACGAGTACGGCGGCTCCTGGTCGTCGACGACCAGGGAGATCCGCGGGTCGCGGCGGATCGCCTTGCCCTTGAGGGTCTCGGTACCGGTGGTGAAGACCAGCTCGTCGCCGTCGGGGGTCTCGTCCAGCAGGAACCAGATCGGCGTCACGATCGCGGCGCCGTCGGCCCGGACCAGGCCGAGCTTGCCGGTCCGGGTCCCCTCCGAAGCGAAATTCCACCACTCGTCACGGCTCATCTCACGCATGAGAAGGACGTTAGCCCGTCACCCGCGCGTGCGCAGAGGGTGGCCGACTAGCCTGGCCTGCTGTGCGAGACGACGACAGGGCCGCCATGGGCTTGGCCGACGAGGGGCTGACCCGCCGCCTCAAGGCACTGGCCTGCACCGCGCCGCTGCACGACCTGGACGCGCGGAAGGCGAAGCTCGACTGGGCCGACGCCACGGTCTACCAGATGGCCGAGATCGCGCTGCACACGATCGACCAGGTCACCATCGCGATGGACTTCGACACCGGCGCCGGCCACGACGAGGTCATCGACCGGCTGCTGCCGTTCATCGCGCAGCAGGCGCCGTCGCGGATGCCCGAAGAGCACGTCCGGGTGGCCAAGTGGGTGCTGGACAACCTGATCAACGTCGGCACCACCGACCGCGGCTTCCGGCGCGTCTACGGCTCGATCGGGCCCGGCGGCTACCAGCGGCGCCAGTTCGACTTCAAGCTGCTGGTCGAGCTGGCCGCGCGGGACGGCGAGGTCTACCTGCGCGCCACCGACGAGGCCATCAACGTCCTGGTCGGCGCGCTCGACACCGACGTCGAGTCCGCGCAGATCGCCGCCGAGGTCAAGCTCGAGAACCTGATTGCGCGGGGTCGGCTGGCCGACGCGAAGCTCGCCGCCGAGCAGGCCCGCTACCGGACCGTCCAGTACGGCGAGACACTCCGGGCGAAGCTCGACGCGACCCGCCGCGACGTCCGTTCGGTCGACTGGGAACGCGAGGTCCCGGAACTCCTGGACAGCGCGCTCAGCCACATCGAGGCCCGGTTCCGCGCCGAGAACGCCATCCTCAAGAACATCACCACCGCCCGCGACGAGACCGAGGACCTCGACCGCAAGCGCCGCGCCGCCGAGCTCGTCGACATCGTCGGCGACTGCATCCGCCGCCACACCCGCCTGCAGTCCCGGCTGGCCGACGCGGGCGCGGTCTTCCGCGCCGAGCAGGACCGCCAGCAGTTCTCCGGCCCGCCCCAGCGCGCGACCCTGGACTTGTTCGGCCAGCTCCTGGTGCCGACGCTCGGACTCCCGCTGGCCGACGCCGTCGCCCCCGTCGAGCACTTCTTCCACGCGGCCGCCGGGATCACCCCACCGGTCGTGCCGTCGCTGTCTTCCCTCGTCTCGCTGCTGCTGCGCCCGGCGCCCGAGCGTGACCAGCTCGTCGGAGAAATCCCCGAACCCGAGCTGATGCCCGCCGACATCACCGACAAGTTCGGCGACGACGTCTGGCGCCGGGCCGACGAGCTGCTCGACCTGCCGGAGGTGCCACGACGCCTGTCCGGCCTGCTCGACGAAGCCCGCAGCAGCCGTCAGCCCGGGCTCGCCGCCCTGGTCGCGCTGCGCGCGGTCCACGCCTACAGTCCCGGGGTCGGCGCGGCCCGCCGCCAGGGGGACCGCTCGGTCCTGCTCGCCGTCGACGACGGCACGCTCCTGGACGACCCGGAGTTCGGCGGCGCCGACCTGCTGCTGTCCACGGCCGCCGTCGAACGCGCCGACGAAGAAGAGAACGAGGAGGTCGCCTGATGGCGCTGTCCCACAGCAGCGTGGACGCCGAGGCCGCGGCCCGGCTGGTCGCCTTCGGCATGCGGCCGAAGCAGCTGCCCGCGCGTGACGTCGTCTACGGCGACCTCGTGCGCCGCTACGGCGAAGACAACGCGTTCAAGGCCCTCACACACGCCGTCGCCGCCGGGCTCGGCCTCATGGTCCTCGAGGTCAACCAGCAGGCCGGCGCGGTCCTCGCGGCCACCGACGAGTCCGTCTTCGAGATCAAGATGGACTCCTACGCGCGCCAGGCCAAGATTCGCGAGCGCCGCGAGACCGAGAAGGTGCTGCACGGCCTGATCCACCTCGCCACCGCCGCGCTCGGCTACCCGCGTCCCGACGACCTCGCCAACGACACCTACATCGGCCGCGTCAGCGTCGAGCAGGTCGACGCGATGGTCCGCGAAGCCGCGCGGATGCTGGACGAACGCGCCGCGGCCGCCGAGGCCAACAACGACCCCTTGGCCGACGCGCCCGAGCTGGAACAGGCGTGGCGCGCCTACACCCGCCGTCCGGCCGCGGCCGCCACCAAGGACGGCCGGCTCGCCGCCGACACCACCCGCGGCATGGTCAGCCGGGCCCTGCGGTTCCTCGCCGACCAGGGTTTCCTGGTCCCGGTGAGCGACGAGCAGGGCGGCACCTACCGGACCACGCCGCGCTACCAGATCCAGGTCCGCGAACTCGCCGCCGACGCCGCCTTCGACGACTTGCTCGCGCTCGACGTCGTGGCCGTCGCGACCGCCGGGGGCACGCTGCGCGCGGCCGCCTCCGACACGCTCTAAGAGGGGAACCGATGTACGAGCTTTCACGGGTCCGCCTGCACTCGGTGGGCCCGGCGGGCGCCCGCTACCAGGACGTCGTGCTCGACTTCAGCGGCGTCGGCGCCAAGATCACCGCGCCTCAGCAGGACGCGCTGTTCAGCGCCGGCATCCACGCGACCGGCCCGGCCGAGCTGCGCCGCCCGTCGCCGGCGAGCGTGCTGTTCCTCGAGAACGGCGGCGGCAAGTCCGTGCTCATCAAGCTGATCTTCTCGGTGATGCTGCCCGGCCGCCGCCAGGTCGTGGGCACCACCAGCACCAAGGTCCTGGAGAAGTTCGTCGCCGCCAAGGACGTCTCGCACGTCGTGCTGGAGTGGCTGCACGTCGAAAGCGGGCACCGGATCATCACCGGGAAGGTGTCGGAGTGGCGCGGGCACGTCGTGTCCGCCGACTCCGAGAACCTGGTCGACTCCTGGTACTGCTTCCGCCCGACCGCCGCGCTGGGCCTCGATTCCCTGCCGATGACCCAGGACGGCCGGCTGCTCACCATGTCCGGCTTCCACGACAAGCTCGCCGCGGCCCAGCTGGCCGAACCCGAGCTGGAGCTGTCCTGGACCCGCCGCCACCACGAGTGGACCGGTCGGCTGGACGGGCTGGGCCTCGACACCGAGCTGTTCCGCTACCAGCGTGCGATGAACGCGGGCGAGGGTGAAGCGGCGGACGCGTTCGCCTTCGGCACCGACGACGCCTTCGTCGAGTTCCTGCTGCGCGCGGTCATCTCCGAAGACGAGCCGAAGGACCTCGCCGAGGTCGTCGCCACCTACGCGCACAACCTCGCGCAGCGCGGAGATCTCCTTTCCGAGCGCGACTTCGTGGCCGGTGCCCTGGACCTGCTGGGCCCTCTGGCCGCCGAGGAAGGCGTCGCCGCGGAGTCGCGGAAGATCGCTGAATCGGCGAAGGCCGCCATGGCCGAGCTGGCCGGGCGGGTCGTCGCCCGCAACGAACTCGAGAACGCGCGGCTGTCCGGGCTCGAAGACCACGTCACCGAGGTCAAGTCCGCGGAGAAGCTCGCCGAGGGTGACCACCGGCGGCTCGCCGCGGCCGTCACCGAGCTGCGCCGCCTGGTCGCGGTGCTGCGGCTGGACGAAGCCCAGGAGGCCCGCAAGCGCGTCGACGCCGAGCTGGCGTCGGCGAAGACCGAGGCGGAAGCCTGGCGTGAGACGGCGACCGTCCTCAACTCCCTGAACGCGGCGCGCAAGGCGAAGGACCTGCGCGAACTCGTCGGCAGCCGCGAGGAGAAGGCGCGGCCCGCCTTGAAGGCGCGCAACGACGCAGCTTCGGCGCTCGCCCGCGGGTTGCACGCCCTCGCCCAGGACGCCCAGCGGCAGGCCGACAAGGCCGAAGCGCACGCGGGCGCGTTGCGGGCCGAAGCCGAGAAGGCGCAGACCGAACGCGACGAAGCCGCGAACCTCGCGGCCGCCCGCCGGGCCGAGGCGCGCGGGCTGACCGTGCGGATCACCGAACTGCGCGAAGAGGTCCAGACGGCGGTGCGCGCCGGGCTGCTGCCCTCGGGCGCCGACGTCGCCGAAGCGTCGCGGGCCGCTCGCTCCGCGGCCGAGCAGGCTGGTGCGGAACTAGCCCGCCGCGAGCAGGAACTCGACCGCGTCGGCACGGATCTCCAGGCGGCGCAACGGGCCGTGAACGAGGCGCACCAGCTCGCCGGCACCACCCAGGACCGCCTGGAACGCGCCGCCGAGGACCTTGACCGCGCGCACCGCCGGACCGACGCCCTCGCCGCCGAAAGCCGCCTGGTCGAGCTGCTCGGCGCCGACGACGTCAGCCTGGAGAGCGACCTTCCGGTGCTGCTGGAACGGCTGCGCGAGGCGAGCGCGGCCGTCGAAAAGGAGCAGACCGCGCTGCGGATGGAGGAGTCCGCCGACGAGCGGGCCCTGTCCGCGCTGGGGTCCGGCGGGCTGCTGCCGCCCCCCGAGGACGTCCAGGCGGCGCTGGACGCACTGGAAGGGGCCGGGATCACCGCGTGGTCCGGCTGGCGCTATCTGTCCAAACTGGACGCCTTCCGGCGCGCCGAAGTGCTGGAAAGCCTGCCGCAGCTGGTGTCCGGGGTCCTGCTGAACGACCCCGCGCACGCCGATCGCGCCCGCGAGGTGCTGACGAAGCGGCGGTTGCTGCCGAGCGCGATCATCGCCGTCGGCACCACCGAGGCGCTGCAGGCCGAGGTGCCGTCCGCGCCCGGTGTCGAGTTCCTCGTGCCGCCGAACCCCGCCATGTACGACGAAGAAGCCGCCGACGCCGAGCGGGAAGCCGTCGCCCGGCGGCACACCGAGCGGCAGCGGCGGCTCGAAGCGTTGTCCGCCAAGCTGTCCGCGGACGGCGCCCTGATGTGGAAGCTCACGACGTGGCGCGAGGACTACCCGCCCGGCGCCGTCGCGACCCTGGCCGAGCAGGCCCAGTCGGCCCGGGCCGCGGGGGAGACCGCCCGCACTGCGCTGGCGCTGGCCGACGCGGAATTCACCCGGATGAGCGAAAAAGCCGCTTCGCTGCGTGAGCGCGTTCCGGAGCTGCGGGCGGCTGCCGCCGAGGCCGAGGAGAAGGCCCGGCGGCTCGGCGAGCTGGGCGTCCGCAGCGCCCGGATCGCCCAGTGGTCCGAAGAAGCCGAGCGGGCGACCGAGATCGCCGAGCGCGCCGACCTCCAGGCCTCCGACGCGGCGGGCAAGGCCGCGCGGCTGCGCGAGCAGGCGGCGGAGGAGCAGCGCACCGCCGACGGTCACCGCCGGACCGCGACCACCGCGCGCGCCGAGCTGGCCGAGGTGCCAGGAGCGGCCGACGCTGCCGAAGGGCCGTCGACCGGCGAACCGGTCGACGCCCTGCGCCGGACCTACCTGTCGGCGTCCGAGTCGTACGCGAAGGTCGAGGTCGGCAGCGACCTGCGCGGCGAACTGGAGCAGGCCGAGTCCGCCGAAGCCGCCGCGGGTACCGCCGTCGAGTCCCTGGACGAGGCCGTCCGGGCCCGCGCGGCGGAGCTGCTGGAGACGCCCGACGGCTCCGACGCGTCGGCCCGGGCGGCCGCGCTGGCCCGCGCCCGCCGGGCCGTCGACGGCCTCGAGGACGAGCGCACCGAAGCGATCGGGCTCGTCTCGACGCGCCGCGCGGAGCTGGACGCGCTGCCGCTGCAGAACGGCGTCCACGGCGAGAAGCCACGGGACATCGAGCACGGCCTGGAGCTGATCGACGCCGCCGGGCTGGAGGCCTCGGCGGCCGCGCGCAAGTGGGAAGAGCTGCAGGAACGCCGGGCGGCGGCGGAAGCGACCCTGGACTCGGCGCGCACGTCGGCTTCGGGTTTCGCGCTGCTCGCCGAGTCGATGGGCCACCTGGTGACCGACACGGACTCGGCCGCCTACGACGGCGACGTCGACACCGCGCGCGCCCAGCACGCGCGGCTGAACGCCACCTTGGGGCAGGCGCAGGAGGCCGCCGACGCCGGCGACCGGCGGGTGCGCGCGGCCGCGGACCAGCTCGCGCAGTACGCGACGGAGAAGCGGTTCGAGAAGCTGAGCACGCCGGTGCGGCAGCAGGTCATCTCGGTCAAGCGCGACCAGCTCCCGGCGCACGCCGCCGAGTGGGCCGAGGCGCTGCGGCCGCGCCTGCGCTCGCTGACCGACGACCTCGCGCAGATCGACCGGCACCGCGGCGGCATCATCACGCGCCTGCAGGGCATGGTCGACGGCGCGCTCCGGACGTTGCGCTCGGCCCAGCGCGTCTCCCGGCTGCCGGACGGCCTGGGCGACTGGTCCGGCCAGGAGTTCCTCCGCATCCGCTTCACCGAGCTGGAGGACAACGCGCTCACCGAGAAGCTCGGCGAGGTCGTCGACGAGGCCGCCGTCGGCAAGACGGCGGACGGCCGCGACGTCAAGCGCGACGGGCTTTCCCTGGTGCTGCGCGGGGTCCGGGCCGCGGCGCCCAAGGGGTTCCGCGTCGACATGCTCAAGCCGGACTCGGTGCTGCGGACCGAGCGCCAGCGCGTCTCGGAGATCCGCGACGTGTTTTCGGGCGGCCAGCAGCTGACTGCGGCGATCATCCTGTACTGCACCCTGGCGGCGCTGCGGGCCAACAACCGCGGCAAGGCCCGCAACCGGCACTCGGGCGTGCTGTTCCTGGACAACCCGATCGGCCGTGCGTCGGCCGGGTACCTGCTGGAGCTGCAGCGGGCGGTGGCCGAGGCGCTGGGCGTGCAGCTGATCTACACGACGGGCCTGTTCGACGCGGGCGCGCTGTCGGAGTTCCCGCTGATCGTGCGGCTGCGCAACGACGCCGACCTGCGCGCGGGCCGGAAGTACCTGTCCGTGGACTCGACGCTCCGGAACTCCCTGGAGAACCTGGGCGAGCCCGACGGCGTCGCGCGGCTGTCGGCGACCCGGATGTTCACGCGGGCGGCCGAAGCCCCTGATTCCGCTGATTCCGCTGAGGACGAACAACCGGCCTGACGGGAACAACGCGGCGTCGTCCGGGGTTGCCGGGCGCATGACGAAACTGGGGCCGCTGGGGGCCACCCACACCGCACTGGACACCGACACGGCCGTGGCGGCCGAGCTCGAAGAGCTGGGCTACGACACGCTCTGGCTGGCCGGCGGCCAGGGGAACAACCTGCCGCGGATCACCGAGGTCGTCCGCGGGACCTCGCGGATCCAGGTGGCGAGCGGGATCCTGTCGGTGGACCGGGTTCCGGCGGCGGCCGTCGCGTCGGCGTACGCGGAGCTGCCGGCCGGCCGGTTCGTGGTCGGCCTGGGCGGGGCGCACGGCGCGCGTCCGCTGGCCGCGCTCGGCGACTACCTCGACGAGATCGAGGACGTCGTGCCGCCGTCCGCGCGGATCCTGTCGGCGCTCGGGCCGCGGATGCTCGAGCTGGCGCGCGATCGCGCGGCGGGAGCGTACCCGTACCTGGTGACGACGGACTACGTCGCGTCGGCGCGGGAGATCCTGGGCGCGGACCGGCAGCTCGCGGTGCTGCTCAACGTGGTCGCGGAGACCGACGCGGCTCGCGTGCGCGAGGTCGTGCGCGGCGGGTCGCTGGGTTTCCTCGCCGGGATGCCCGGCTACGCGGCCAACTTCCGGCGGATGGGCTTCACCGACGCGGACATCGCGGACCGGTCCGACCGGCTGGTCGACGGCCTCACCGTGTGGGGTGATTTCGACGCCGTCGTCGCGCGGCTGCGGGAGTACCGGGCCGCGGGCGCCGACCAGGTGGTCGTCCCGCTCGGCGGCCTGCCCCGCGAGTGGTGGCCGGAGCTGGTGACGGCGCTGGCCTAACCGCGGATCGCCTGTTGGTACGCGGCGAGCGCGTCGGCGTCGTCGATGCTGCCGTGGTGGTGCACCTGCACCCAGCGGCCGTTCTGGTAGGCGAAGAACCGCGTCGTGCGGATGCTCAGCGGCACGGTTTCGGTCACGCGGTACTCGCCGGTCTCGCGGCCGGCGAACACCGCGTGGCCCTCGCCGGAGTACTCGACGATGTCGCCGAAGGTGACGGTGACCCGGGCCGGGCCGTGGAAGACGCGGTCGTACAGCTCGGTGATCGCTTCGCCGCCACGGAGGATGCCGCCGAGCGGGTTGTTCAGCTGGGCCAGGGGATCGCGCGTCCAGACCCGGCGGAATGCTTCGAGATCGCGCTGGTTGAAGGCGTAGTAGAACGATTCGAGCGCGGCCAGCGCACCCTCGCGGCCGGGCTCGGCGGCTTCGTCGAGCCGGTTGCGCGCGTCGAGACCGAAGGTGGCGTCGAGGTGCCGGGGCATCGCGGCTCCTTCTAGAGTGTTCGATGGAGGTCGACCGGATGAGTGTACGACAATCATCGAACACTGCGCGGGCGCGCGGCCTCACGCACGCGGTCCCGGAGCAGGTTTCGCTGCAGGACGCCCTGGCCGCGGTCGCCGACCCAGTGCGCCGCAGCATCCTGCGCGAGCTCGCGGCCGTGCCGGCGTGGACGAAGGCGTGCGGCACGTTCGACCTGCCGGTGGCCAAGGCGACCCGCAGCCACCACTTCGCCGTGCTGCGCGCGGCCGGCCTGATCGAACAGCGCGACGAAGGCCCGCGGCGGCTGAACCGCTTGCGGCGTCCCGAATTCGACGCCGCCTTCCCGGGGCTGCTGGACCTGGTGCTCGGTCACGCCGGCCCGTAGTTCGTGAAGGCCACCTTCAGGAACTACAAGTTCCTCAAGGTGGCCTTCACGAACTTGAGTCAGTCACCCCGGCCGGTGAAGGCCAGGGTGGTGCCCAGGCCGATCATCACCAGGCCGCCGGTGCCGCCGACCAGCTCCAGGCGCCTCGGCGAGCGGGCGAACCACGCGCGGGCGGTCCCGGCGACCAGCGCCCACGCGCTGTCGGTCGCCAGCGCGATCGCGGGCAGGCAGAGCCCGAGGACCAGCATCTGGGCGGTCACCGACCCGGTGGCGGGGTCGACGAACTGCGGCAGCAGCGCCGCCAGGAACACGATCGACTTCGGGTTCGCGAAGCCGACGACGAAGCCGTCACGCAGCACGGTCAGCACGCGGCCGGGTGCGGCGCGCACCTTCGCGGCCATCGCGTCGGTCAGCTTCCGGCGGTGGCGCAGCGCCTGGATCCCCAGGTACACCAGGTAGATCGCGCCGGCGACCTTGATCGCGGTGAACACCGCCGCGGACGTCGTCACCAGCGCGCCGAGGCCGAACGCGACCGCGACGACCTGGGTGTAGACGCCCACGGCGTTGCCCGCGACGGTGAGCAGGGCGTCGCGCCGTCCGACCGTGAGCGCGCGGCTGATCGTGAACAGCACGCTCGGCCCGGGGACCACGACCATGAGGAACGTCAGTGCGGCGAAGGCCGCCAAGTGTGTGCCGGAGACCATTTCCCGAGGCTATCCCCAGGTCAGCCGACGCGACCAGCGGTTTTTGTCGGTGCCGGCTGATAGGAAAAGCGGGTGCCTCCGAAGATCAGCACCCAGCAGCGCCGGGCCCGCCTCGCCGTCCGCCACCACCTCGCCGCGCCCGCGGCCACGGTGGCCGACGCCGTCGCCGGGGTCGTCGCCCTGCACGCCACCGACCCGGCGACCGTCCACCTGTCCGCGTCCGCCCGGCTCGCCGCCCCGGCGGTGTCCGAGGTCGAGCGCGCGCTGTACGACGAACGTTCGCTGCTGCGCATGCTGGGCATGCGGCGCACGGTGTTCGTGACGGACCTGGACACCGCGGCGCTCGTCCAGGCGGGCTGCTCGGCGGACATCGAGGTCAAGCAGCGGAAACTCCTGCAGCAGCACCTCGGGCAGCAAGGGCACCCGGAGAACGTGCCGGAGCCGGCGGCGTGGCTGGCCGACGTCGAGGCGTCGGTCGAGGCGGCCCTGCGCGCCCGCGGTTCGGCGACGGCACAGCAGCTGAGCGAGGACGAGCCGCGCTTGCGCCAGCAGCTGCTGATGGCGGCCGGCAAGCCGTACGAGGCGATCGGCAACGTGACGAGCCGGGTGCTGTTCCTGCTGGCGGCGGGCGGCCGGATCGCGCGTGGCCGTCCCCGCGGCAGCTGGCTCAGCAGCCAGTACGTGTGGCACCCGCTCGACGAGTGGGTCCCGGGCGGGCTGCCGGCGTGGAGCGCGGACGAGGCCCGGGTGGAACTGGCGCGGCGCTGGTTGCGTGCGTACGGCCCGGCCCCGGTGTCCGACCTGAGGTGGTGGACGGGCTGGACGGCGGGCCAGACGAAGAAGGCGCTGGCGGCGCTGTCCCCGGTGGAGGTCGACCTCGACGGCGCGCCGGGAGTGGTGCCGGCGGACGACCTCGATCCGGTGCCGTCGCCGCCGCCCTGGGTGGCGTTCCTCCCGTCGCTGGACCCGACGCCGATGGGCTGGCAGGACCGCGACTGGTTCCTCGGCCCGCACCGGGCGGCCCTGTTCGACCGCAGCGGCAACGTCGGCCCGACGGTGTGGGCGTCCGGGCGGGTGGTCGGCGGCTGGGCCCAGCGAGCCTCGGGGGAGGTGGTGTTCCGGCTGCTGGAGGACGTCGGCGCGGAGGTGGCGGCGGCCGTCGAGGCGGAGGCGGAGAAGTGCGCGAAGTGGTTCGGCGAGATCCGGGCGACGCCGCGGTTCCGCACTCCGCTGGAGCGCGAGCTGACCGGCTGACGGCGAATCGGAGCCCGGGCCACCCCGCGGGGGAGGGCGATGCGGTACCGGTCCGAGGAGACCGCGGGAGGGGCGGCCGCGGGTCGCTGGATCGGTCGAGTCATCGACCTCACGTCCCGCTGCCGGGCCGCCGTCGATCGCCCGCGGTGGCTGCCTGGTGTCTGGATCGGTCAAGTGCAGGTTTCCGGTTCGCGGCCGATCGTCCCGCCGGTCGGCGGTCACCGCTCGCGATCAGCCGGAACCGGTCCCGGCGCCCGGATCTCCGGCTGCCACCGGTCCGCCGTGGTCCACCCCGGGAACACCCCCGGTGGCGCCCCGGCTTCTTAATCGATTCTTGACCCGTTCGCCAAGTGGTGGAAGTCTCGTCAGGGCAGTCAGGGACGCGCATGCCCGCACGCTAGGGTGGCCGCGAGCCCGCAAGTCACGGCCGGGTCACCCGGCCGATCCTCAGAGGAGTGGCAGCAGTGACCGTTCGCGTAGGTGTCAACGGCTTCGGCCGCATCGGCCGCAACTTCTTCCGCGCCGTGCAGGCCAGCGGCCACGACATCGAGGTCGTCGCGTTCAACGACCTCGGCGACGTCGCCACCATGGCCCACCTGCTGAAGTACGACTCCATCCTGGGCCGCTTCCCGGGTGAGGTCAGCGTCAGCGACGAGGGCATCGTCGTCGACGGCAAGACCATCAAGGCCCTCGCCGAGCGCGACCCGGCCAACCTGCCCTGGGGCGACCTGGGCGTGGACGTCGTCGTCGAGTCGACCGGCTTCTTCACCAACGCCGACGCCGCCAAGGCGCACATCGCCGGCGGCGCCAAGAAGGTCATCATCTCCGCGCCCGCCAAGGGCGAGGACCTCACCATCGTGCTCGGCGTCAACGACGACAAGTACGACGGCTCGCAGAACATCATCTCGAACGCTTCCTGCACCACCAACTGCCTCGGCCCGCTGGCCAAGGTGCTCCAGGACGCGTTCGGCATCGAGCAGGGCCTGATGACCACGATCCACGCGTACACGCAGGACCAGAACCTGCAGGACGCGCCGCACAAGGACCTGCGCCGCGCCCGCGCCGCCGCGCTGAACATCGTGCCGACCTCGACCGGCGCCGCCAAGGCGATCGGCCTGGTCCTGCCGGAGCTGCAGGGCAAGCTGGACGGCTACGCGCTGCGCGTCCCGGTGCCGACAGGCTCGGCCACCGACCTCACGGTCACCCTGACCAAGGCCGCGACCCTCGAAGAGGTCAACGCCGCGTACAAGGCCGCCGCCGAGGGCCCGCTCTCGGGCTACCTGCGCTACAACGAGGACCCGATCGTGTCGGCCGACATCGTCACCGACCCGGCGTCCTGCATCTACGACGCACCGCTGACCAAGGTCATCGGCAACCAGGTCAAGGTCGTCGGCTGGTACGACAACGAGTGGGGCTACTCCAACCGCCTCGCCGACCTGGTCAAGCTCGTCGGTTCGAAGCTGTCCTGAACGGATGAGCGTCAAGAACCTCGACAACCTGCTGAGCGAGGGCGTTCAGGGCCGGTACGTACTCGTGCGGTCCGACCTGAACGTCCCGCTCGACGGGTCCCGGATCACCGACGACGGCCGGGTCCGCGCCGCGCTGCCGACGATCGAGAAGCTCGCCGGCGCGGGCGCGAAGGTCGTCGTCACCGCGCACCTCGGCCGTCCGAAGGGCGAGCCGGACCCGAAGTACACGCTGGCTCCGGTCGCGAAGCGGCTTTCGGAGCTGCTCGGCGCCGAGGTCACGCTGGCCGGTGACGTGGTCGGCGAGTCCGCGAAGGCGCTGACGGCCGGCCTCACCGACGGCGGTGTCGTCCTGCTGGAGAACGTGCGCTTCGACGCGCGCGAGACCAGCAAGGACGCCGCGGACCGCTCCGAGTTGGCCGCCGAACTGGGCGCGCTCGTCCCGGGCGGCGCGTTCGTCTCCGACGGCTTCGGCGTCGTCCACCGCAAGCAGGCCTCGGTCTACGAGGTCGCGTCGGTGCTCCCGGCGTACGCGGGCGGCCTGGTGCTGGCCGAGCTGGAAGTGCTGAAGAAGCTGACCGACGACGTGCAGCGGCCGTACGTGGTCGTGCTCGGCGGCGCGAAGGTGTCCGACAAGCTCGGCGTCATCGCGAACCTGCTGACCAAGGTCGACCGGCTGCTCATCGGCGGCGGCATGGCGTACACCTTCCTCAAGGCCCAGGGCCACGAGGTCGGCCAGTCGCTGCTGCAGGCCGACCAGCTCGACCAGGTCAAGGGCTTCCTCGCCGAAGCGGAGAAGCGCGGCGTCGAACTGGTGCTGCCGGTCGACGTGCTGGCCGCGACGGAGTTCTCGGCCGACGCCGAGCACGAGGTCGTCGACGCCACCGCGATCCCGGCCGAGCGCCAGGGTCTCGACATCGGCCCGCGCTCGCGCGAGCTGTTCGCGGGCAAGCTGGCCGACGCCAAGACCGTGTTCTGGAACGGCCCGATGGGCGTGTTCGAGTTCGAGGCGTTCTCCGGCGGCACCCGCGCCGTCGCGGAGGCGCTCGTGAAGAGCGACGCGTTCACCGTGGTCGGCGGCGGCGACTCGGCCGCCGCGGTCCGGCAGCTGGGCCTGCCCGAAGACGGCTTCTCGCACATCTCCACCGGCGGCGGTGCCTCCCTGGAGTACCTCGAAGGCAAGGAACTGCCGGGCGTTTCCGCTCTGGAGAACGTCGCCCTGGAGGAGAAGAACTAGTGGCACGCAAGCCGTTCATCGCCGGCAACTGGAAGATGAACCTGAACCACCTCGAGGCGA
This sequence comes from Amycolatopsis sp. lyj-109, assembly GCF_046548995.1. Taxonomy (NCBI): domain Bacteria; kingdom Bacillati; phylum Actinomycetota; class Actinomycetes; order Pseudonocardiales; family Pseudonocardiaceae; genus Amycolatopsis; species Amycolatopsis sp. lyj-109. The sequence continues at coordinate 24,716 of NZ_JAJPWR010000008.1, read as the reverse complement.
TCGCGCTCGTCCAGAAGATCGCCTTCGCCCTGCCGGAGAAGTACTACGCGAAGGTCGACGTGGCGGTGCTGCCGCCGTTCACCGACATCCGCAGCGTGCAGACCCTGGTCGACGGCGACAAGCTGTCGCTCACCTACGGCGCGCAGGACATCGCGCCGCAGGATTCGGGCGCTTACACCGGCGACATCTCGGGCCTGATGCTTGCCAAGCTGGGCTGCAAGTTCGTCGCCGTCGGGCACTCGGAGCGGCGCGAGTACCACGCCGAGACCGACGAGCTGGTCAACAAGAAGGTCAAGGCCGCGCTCAAGCACGGCATCACGCCGATCCTCTGCATCGGGGAGAAGCTCGAGGTCCGCGAGGCCGGCGAGCACATCCACCACACCACGACGCAGCTGATCGAGGGGCTGAAGGGCCTCAAGGCCGAGCAGGTCGCCGGCGTGGTGGTCGCGTACGAGCCGGTCTGGGCGATCGGCACCGGCAAGGTCGCGTCGTCGGCCGACGCCGAAGAGGTCTGCAAGGCCATCCGGGCCACCCTCCTGGAGAAGTACGGCGACGAGGTCGCTTCGTCCGTCCGGGTGCTCTATGGGGGATCGGTGAAGTCGGGCAACATCAGCGAACTGGTGGGCTGCGAGAACATCGACGGTGCCCTGGTCGGCGGAGCGAGCCTCGACGGCGAGGAGTTCACGAAACTCTGTGCACTCGCCGCGGGCGGGCCGCTGCCCTGATCGAGGCCACGACCGGGTAACCTGTGTATCCGGTCCGTCACACAGCAGTGGACGAGTCCAGGGGTACGGTGGAGGTCGGAAACGACCATGCCGTACCCCTGCATTCTCCTAGAGCCCAGAGGATGACATGAAGCTGTTCCTGCAAATCCTGTTGATCGTCTCCAGCGTCCTGCTGGTGGTCGCTGTGCTGCTGCACCGCGGCCGGGGCGGTGGCCTATCGTCGCTGTTCGGCGGCGGGATGCAGTCGAGCCTGGCCGGGTCGAGCGTGGCCGAGAAGAACCTCGACCGGATCACCCTGCTGCTGGGCGCGGTCTGGCTGATCAGCATCGTGGGCCTGGGTCTGCTGCTCAAGGTGTGAGGCGTCCGGCGTTCCGTCGTCGGCCGCGACCGGGTTACGGCGGCGGGGCGCAGCGATTCGGCGTGCCTATTGGGGGGCGCGCCGCCGATTCCTAGGTGTGAGGATTCATGGTTGGCGGTAACGCGATTCGAGGCACCCGGGTGGGTGCCGGTCCTACGGGCGAATCGGAACGAGGTGAATCGGCGCCGCGACGCCGGGTCGGGTACTGGTGCGCCAACGGGCACGAGGCTCGTCCGTCGTTCGCGCTCGACGCGGAGATCCCCGACGAGTGGGATTGCCCCCGCTGCGGGCTCCCGGGCGGGCAGGACGAGAAGAACCCGCCGGCCGCGCCGCGGACCGAGCCCTACAAGACGCACCTGGCCTACGTGAAGGAGCGGCGCAGCGACGCCGACGGCGAGGCCATCCTGGCGGAGGCGCTCGACCGCCTGCGCAAGCGCCGGGAAATCCTCTAGCGGTTCGATCGACAAGGCCACCCCGAGGGAAGCGAACCCCTCGAGGTGGCTTTTCGCGCCCTCACGCAGCCGACCCCCGTGACCAGCAAGGCATCACGCGTGATTGACGGGGCATCAAGCGTGATCAGCCGGGCATCATGCGTGACTGGAGGGGCATCATCGCGATGGTTGCCCAATCACGCGTGTCGACCCTCCAATCACGCGTGTCGACCCTCCAATCACGTCCGGCGGAGGCTGCGAGCGGTCCGGAACTGTCGGTGACTGTCGGTAGGCTGGATACCGGGGGCCGGAGGTCAGCGGTCCAGCGGATACCGCGCCCGTACGCGGAAGCCGCCGTCCTCCATGCCTGAGGTCTCGAAGCTTCCGCCGAGCAGGCGGGCCCGCTCGGCCAGGCCGGTCAGGCCGTGGCCGCCCGACGGCAACCCCTCCGCCGGACGGTTCGCGCGCTCGTTGCGGACCTCGATCTTGAGCGCGCCGTGCTCACCCTGGATGCGGATCGTCGCCGTCGCGCCCGGGGCGTGCTTGTGGACGTTCGTCAGGCATTCCTGCACCGTCCGGTACGCCGCCGCCGACACCTGGTTGGGCAGCGCCTCCGGCAGGTGCTCCACCGTCAGGTGCACCGGGACGTCGGACGTGCGGATCAGCCGGTCGAGCTCGTTGATCCCCGGCCGCGGGCCGTCGTCGTCCGACCCGGCTCGCAGGACGCTGACCAGCGACCGCAGTTCCTCCAGCGTCCGCTTGGACAGCATGCGGATGACCTGCGCGGTCTCCAGTGCGCGGTCGTCGGTGGTCTGGGCCTGGAGCGCGCCGGCCTGCATGGCGATCAGCGTGATCTGGTGAGAGACGACGTCGTGCATTTCGCGGGCCAGCCGGGCGCGTTCCTCGGCGCGGACGGCGTCGGCGTGGAAGCGGCGCTCGCGGTCGCGGCTCGTGGCCAGCTCGGCGAGCTTGTTCGAAACTTCCGTGCGGGCACCGATGAGCAGGCCGATCGCGATCGGCATGCCGGCGACCAGGACGCCGTAGATGCCGTCGAGGATGTGCTCGCGCCAGCTCAGCTCGGCGAAGTCCTCCAGGGGCCACTGCACGAACCGGCAGGTCCACACCAGCGCGGCCCCGACCCAGACCTGCCAGTGCAGCTGACGGCGGGTGGCGAGCATGCCGAGCGTGATCATCGACGCGAGCTGCGCCCAGCCGGCCAGGAAGCCGGGGACCGCGACGAGCACGGCGAGGAACGGGAACTTCCGGCGGAACACCACCGCGAGGCAGGCCGCGCCGGAGAGCCAGATCGAATAGGGCTGGGCCTTCTCGGGAATGACCAGCCAGACGTCGAGCACGGCCAGGATGACCGCGGCCGCCTCGATGGCGAACGTGACCACAGCGGGGCGGGGCACCGAGCCGAACAGGCTCAGGCCGCGCTTGCGCACCCGCTCGGCGGCCGATGGCCCCGAGCCGGCGATCGAGATGCCTGGAATCGAGAGTCCCTCTGTACTCATCGCTGGCGACCCCATTCGTCTTGTGGACTTGGTGGTGAGAGGCGCTCAGGGCCCGATCGGGACGCGCAGCGGCAGACAAATGTGCGGATGCTAACGAGGTCGCGTACGGAGACGGTTAGTTTCACCCGTGTGCGGCGCTCCGGCGTCCGGATTCCGTAACCGGTTGGGCCGTTCGGCGGATAGCCGGCGAACGGTGCTACCGAGTGTGGGAACTCTGTCTCCCAGTGTGTGCCAAGACGACCACATCGTGGGAATCATGTTACCCACGTGTGGTCGCTTTTGGTGCACAGCTCTCAGGCCGCCATGGACCGGAGGTCGTCGCTCAGCAGGTCGTGCAGCCCGGACGAGCAGGCCTTCGCCATCTCGATCGACCGCGGCAGCATGCCGGCCTCGTACGTCCGGACCGCTTCGTCGACGCTGGAGGTCGTGGCCAGCGCGGTCGCCAGTTCGGTGCCGTCCAGCAGGGCGAGGTTCGCGCCGACGCCGAGCGGCGGCATCAGGTGCGCGGCGTCGCCGAGCAGGGTGAGTCCGGGCGTGGTCGTCCAGGCGTGGGGGACCGGCAGGACGTGCAGCGGCCGGTGCGTGAACCCGCCGTCGTGCTCCCGCAGGTACGCGAGCAGGTCCGGGTGCCAGCCGGCGTAGCGCTCGAGCAGGTGGTCGCGCACCGCGTCCGTGACGGCGAAGTCGAGGCCGGCGGCCCAGTCTTCGGGGGCGTAGAAGGTGGCGTAGCAGCGGATGTGGCCGTTGCTGGTGCGTTGCGCGACGAGCGCCTGCCCGCCGGCCTTCGTCATCATCGTCCCCTGGCCGGTCAGCGCGGCCAGGGCCGGGTGGCGGCGGTCGGTGTCGTCGAGGCCGAACTCGACGAACGTGACGCCGCTGTACTCCGGCCGGACGCCGGTGAGGGCACGCCGGACGCGGGACCACGCGCCGTCCGCGCCGACGACCAGGTCGAAGTCCTGGGATGTGCCGTCGGCGAACGTCAGCCGGGCGCCGGCCTTGGTGACATCCTCGACCGGCCGGCCCCACTGGACGGTGCCGGGGGACAGGGAGTCCAGCAGGATGCCGCGGAGCTGGCCGCGGTCGATTTCGGGCCGGGAGTCGTCGCCTTCGGCGGGGGACTCGTCGAAGACGGCTTCGGCGGTGTGCGGGTCGAGTCCGCGCATCTGCTGGCCCTCGGGCCGCGCCAATGTACGGAACTGTTCGTTCAGGCCGGCGGTGCGGAGGGCGACCTGGCCGGTGTCGGCGTGCATGTCGAGGGTTCCGCCCTGCGGCCGCGCGCCGGCGGCGGGTTCCTGTTCGAAGACGGTGACGTCGAGGCCGTGGAGCTGCAGGACGCGGGCGCAGGCGAGTCCGCCGAGGCCGGCGCCGGCGATCGCGATACGAGGAAAGGTCATGTCACTAAGAAAGCATAGTCACTCAAAAAGTGCAACGACTCAACTTTTGGAGTGAGTTAGACTTTGCCTCATGACCGAAGTGATCGGACGCCGCGAGCGCAAGAAGGCGCAGACCCGCAAAGCCCTCGCCGACGCCGCGCTCGAGCTGTTCCTCGCCCGCGGCTACGCCCAGGTCGGGGTGAAGGAGGTCGCGGACGCCGCGGACGTCTCGGTGACGACGTTGTTCAAGTACTTCCCCAGCAAGGAAGCCCTGGTGTTCGACCAGGACGAAGACATCGAGGCGGCGCTCGTCCTGGCGGTCCACGGGCGGCCGCCGAACCACTCGGTCGTGGACGCCCTGCGCAAGCACATCCTGCGCCTCGCCGAAGGCGCCCCGAGCGGCGAGTTCCTGCGGCTGATCGAGAGCGAGCCGGCCCTGCGCGACTACGCCAGGCGGATGTGGATGCGCCACGAGACGACGCTCGCCCGCGCGATCGCGGAGGAAATGGGGGCCCCGGAGGGGGACGTCGCGTGCGCGGCCTTGGCCCGGTTCGCGCTGGCCTCCCGCGAGCTGATCCAGGCGGACCCGCACCCGCGCCGGGCGGCGGAGGAGATCTTCGCCCGCTTGCAGCGCGGCTGGCGGACCGAGTGAGCCCGCTTGCAGCGCGGCTGGCGGACCGAGTGAGCCCGCTTCGGTGACCAGCGAAGCCCGACCTCGCGACCCGGCGCACCCACCGGAACGAGTGAAGGCCCCCTGCCGCAGCAGGAGGCCTTCACCGAACAACACGCTCAAGCCGTTGGCGGCTGATAAACCTTCGTCAGCTTGCCCGCCGCAGCCCGGTCCAGCAGCCACAACGTCCGCCGGTGCCCGCGAGCGCCGGCCACCGGCAGCTGCACCTCACCAGCCCCCGCCAACGCCAACGCCACGGCGTCCGCCTTCGCCTCACCGGCCGTCATCAGCCACACGTCCTGAGCCCGCCGAATCGCCGGCAGTGTCAGAGAAATCCGCGTCGGCGGCGGCTTCGGGCAGTTCCGCACCGCCACCACCGACCGCTCGGTCTCGTACACGGCCGGGGACTCCGGGAACACCGAGGCCGTGTGCCCCTCCCCGCCCATACCCAGCAGCATGATGTCGAACGATGGCACGTCGCCGTGGTCCTCCGGGCCGGCCTGCGCCGCCAGCACGTCGGCGTAAGCCGCGGCCGCCGCGTCGACGTCGGAACCGAACTCACCGTCCGAGGGCGCCATCACGTGGACGCGCTTCGGGTCCAGCGGGACGTGGTCCAGGAGCGCCTCGCGCGCCTGCTTCTCGTTCCGCTCGTCCGAATCCGCCGGGACGAACCGCTCGTCGCCCCAGTAGATGTCCAGGCGCGACCAGTCGATCGCGTCGCGGGCCGAGGACGCCTGAAGCTCCGACAGCACCGCGATGCCCGTGCCGCCGCCCGTCAGGACCAGCGACGCCGATCCCTTGGCCGCCTGGACGTCCACCAGCCGCGTGACCAGGCGAGCCGCTGCCGCCGCGGCCAGGATGTCCTGGTTCGCGTAGACGACGACTTCCGTCTTGCTCATTTCTTGGCACCCGACGCAGCCGAAGCACCCGACGCAGCCGAAGCAGCCGAGGAACCCGACGCAGCCGAGCCGGCCGCCGTGGCCGGTGACGTCACGTCCGCCTTGGGCGGCGCTCCCGTCTTGCCGTTCGTGCCTGACGTGATCTTGCCCAGGCCGTGCAGGGCCGCCTCGTAGACCTCGTCCGGGTCGAGCCGGCGGAGCTCCTCGATCAGGCAGTCCTGCGTGCTGCGCCGCTGCAGGGCGATCCGGCGGGTCGGCTGTCCCGGCTGGGTCAGCGTGCCGACGCGGCCGTCCGGGCGGTGCAGCTCCACCGGGCCCGACTTGCGGTCGAGCGTCACCGAGATGATCCCGGCCGCGCCCGAGCTCTTGACCCGCTTGACCGGCACCTTCAGGTACTCGGCCAGCCACGCGGCCAGCAGCTCGGTCGACGGCGAGTCGGCCTCGCCGGTCACCGTCGCGGCGGTGATCTTCTCGTACGGCGGCAGGTCCAGCGCCGAGACGAGCTGGGCGCGCCAGTGCGTCAGGCGCGTCCAGGCCAGGTCGGTGTCGCCTTCGGCGTACGCCTTTGCCCGCGTGGTCAGCGCCTTGACCGGGTTCTTCTCCGCGGCCGAGTCGGTGATCCGGCGCTGGGCCAGCTCGCCGAGCGGGTCCTTGTCCGGGTCCTTCGGACCGGCGCTGGGCCACCAGCACACGATCGGCGCGTCCGGCAGCAGCAGCGGCACCACCGCGCTCTGGCCCTGCCCGACGAGCTGGCCGTACAGCCGCAGCACGATGACCTCGCTCGCGCCGGCGTCGCCGCCGACCCGGATCTGGCCGTCGATGCGCGGGGCGGCCGTGCGGGCGCCCTTGGCCACCACGATCACCCGCGACGGGTGCTCGCGGCTCGCGCCGTTGGCCGCCTCGATGGCCTCTTCGAGTTTGGCGTCGTCGTCGGCCACGATCACCAGCGTCAGGACGCGCCCCAGCGCGACCTGGCCGCCCTGTTCGCGGATCTCCACCAGCTTCTTGTTGAGTGCCGAAGTCGTGGTGGACGGCAGGTCGATGATCACGGGCGCCTCCATTTCCGGCCGGTGCGCGCCAGCATTTCGTCCGCCGACGGCGGGCCCCACGTGCCCGGCGGGTACTGCTCCGGCGCCCCTTCCTTGGCCCAGTTCTCCAGGATCGGGTCGAGGATCTTCCAGGAGAGCTCGACCTCTTCGTTGACCGGGAACAGCGACGGCTCGCCGAGCAGGACGTCGAGGATCAGGCGTTCGTAGGCCTCGGGGGAGGACTCGGTGAACGCGTGGCCGTACCCGAAGTCCATCGTGACGTCGCGGACCTCCATCGTGGTCCCCGGCACCTTCGAGCCGAACCGCAGCGTGATGCCCTCGTCCGGCTGGACCCGGATGACCAGGGCATTCTGCCCCAGCTCCTCGGTCGACGTCGAGTCGAACGGCAGGTGCGGCGCCCGCTTGAACACGACGGCGATCTCGGTGACGCGGCGGCCGAGCCGCTTGCCGGTGCGCAGGTAGAACGGCACCCCGGCCCAGCGGCGGCTCTGCACCTCGAGGGTCACCGCGGCGTAGGTCTCGGTCTTCGAGTCCTTCGCGAAGCCCTCTTCCTGCAGCAGGCCGGGCACCTTCGTGCCGCCCTGCCAGCCGCCCGCGTACTGGCCGCGCGCGGTGGTCTTGCTCAGCGGCTCGACCGGCTTGGTGCCCGAGAGCACCTTGATCTTCTCGGCGCGCAGGGCCCGCGGTTCGAACGACAGCGGCTCCTCCATCGCGGTGAAGGCCAGCAGCTGCAGCAGGTGGTTCTGGATGACGTCCCGGGCGGCGCCGATGCCGTCGTAGTACCCCGCGCGGCCGCCGAGGCCGATGTCCTCGGCCATGGTGATCTGCACGTGGTCGACGTAGTTGGCGTTCCAGATCGGCTCGAACAGCTGGTTCGCGAAGCGCAGCGCCAGGATGTTCTGCACCGTCTCCTTGCCGAGGTAGTGGTCGATGCGGAACACCGACTCCTCGGGGAAGACGTCGTTGACGATCGCGTTCAGCTCTTCGGCGCTCTTCAGGTCGTGGCCGAAGGGCTTCTCGATGACGACGCGCCGCCAGGTGTTCTCGTCGGCGTGCGCCAGCCCGGACCGGGCCAGCTGCTTGGTCACCACCGGGAACGCGCCGGGCGGGATCGACAGGTAGAACGCGGTGTTGCCGCCGGTGCCGCGTTCCTCGTCGAGGTCCTTGATCGTCTGCGCGAGCCGGTCGAAGGCGTCGTCGTCGTCGAAGGTGCCCTGGACGAACCGGATGCCTTCGGCGAGCCGGTTCCACACCGACTCCTTGAACGGCGTCCGCGCGTGCTCCTTGACCGAGTCGTGCACGAGCTCGCCGAAGTCCTGGTGCTCCCAGTCGCGGCGGGCGAACCCGACGAGCGAGAAGCCCGCGGGCAGCAGCCCGCGGTTGGCCAGGTCGTAGATGGCGGGCATCAGCTTCTTGCGGGCCAGGTCGCCGGTGACCCCGAAGATCACCAGGCTGGACGGCCCGGCGATGCGCGGGAGCCGCTTGTCCCGCGGATCGCGCAGGGGGTTGCTCCAGGTCATGCGGCCCCCTCCTGTACCGCGCGGGCGACGGCCGCGAGGCCCGCGGCCCGGTCGGTCAGGTGCAGGCGCAGCACCGGGCGGCCGTGCTCGGCGAGCACCTGGCCGTCACCCAGGGCCTGGGCGTGCTGCAGCTGTCCCAGCGTGTACGGCCGGTCCGGCACGTCGAGGTCCCGCTCGACCGCGCCGGTCAGCTGCAGGAAGACGCCGTTCTGGTGCCCGCCCTTGTGGTACTGGCCGGTGGAGTGCAGGAACCGCGGGCCCCAGCCGAACGTCGTCTGCAGCCCGGTGCGCTTGGCGATTTCGCCGCGCAGCACTGCCGTCGAGGCGTCGTCGAGCCGGTCGAGGTACGCCTGCACCGCGATGTAGCCCGCGTCCGGCGCCGAAGCGAAGAACGCGCGCAGCACGTCGGTCAGGCTGCCCTCGGTGGAAACCCCGTCGCTGCCGAAGATCTCGACCGGACCGTCCACGTTGGACGGTTCCTCGCCGCCCTTCAGCTTCTCCGGGTCGTCCAGCAGCGCGCGGGCCGCCTTCTTCGCGGTTTCGACGTCCGGCTGGTCGAACGGGTTGATCCCGAGCAGCCGGCCGGCCAGCGCCGTGGCGAACTCCCAGAGCAGGAACTGCGCACCGAGCGAGCCGGTGACGGCGATCTTCGCCGCCCCCTTCGGGCTGCCGACCGCGGTGGGCGTGGCGTCGGACTTGGCGTCGCCGAAGCCGGGTGCTTCCGGGCCCTCGACCGCGACCGGGAGCAGGCCGGTGCCCTGCTTGCCGGTGGACTCGGCGATCAGCTGCTCGGCCCAGTCCGGGAAACCCTTGATGCCCGAACCGGTGTCGGCCAGGACGACCTTTTCGGCGCCCGCCTCGTGCGCGGCGGCCCATGCGGCGGCCAGCTTGACCGCCGGGTTGTCCGCCGAATCCGCGGCGAGCTCGTCGGCCACCGAAGCGGCCTGGTCGAGCAGCCGGGCGACGTCCGCGCCGGCGAGCCCGGACGGGACGAGCCCGAACGCGGTCAGCGCCGAGTAGCGGCCGCCGACGTGCGGGTCGGCGAGGAAGACCTTGCGGTATCCCTCCTTTTCGGACAGTTCCTGGAACGGCGAGCCCGGGTCGGTGACGACCACGATCCGCCGGGCCGCGTCGATCCCGGCGTCGGTGAACGCTTTCGCGAAGATCCGCCGGTGGCTGTCGGTCTCGACGGTGCCGCCCGACTTCGACGACACCACGATCACCGTGCGCTCGAGGTCACCGGCGAGTGCGTCGGCGACCTGGCCCGGGTCGGTGGTGTCGAGGACGGTCAGCGCGACGCCCTCGGTGCCGGTGATCACCTCCGGCGCCAGCGACGAGCCGCCCATGCCGGCCAGGACGACGCGGTCGACGCCTTCGGACCGCAGTTCGGTCCGCAGCGCCTCGATCTCGCCGATCAGCGGCCGCGACGACTTGTGCAGCGTCGTCCAGGACAGCCTGATCGACGCCTCGGCTTCGGCGTCCGGCCCCCAGAGCGTCGCGTCCTGCGCCGCCAGCTTCGACGCGGCCTGGTCGGCGACCAGCCGCTCGGCCAGCGGCGCGGCGCGCTCCGCCAGTGCGGCGTCCACGATCTCGACGCCGGTCTTCTCACCTGTCGTCATGTGGTGCGTCAGCCCTTCGCCTGCTCGAGCTGCCCTTGCACCGTCTCCAGAAGCTCGGTCCACGACTTCTCGAACTTCTCGACGCCCTCGTTCTCCAGCGTGAGGAACACGTCGGTGATGTCGATACCGACGGCCTCGAGCTTGTCGAAGACCTCCTGCGCTTCGGCGGCGCGCCCGGTGACCTGGTCACCCTTGAGCTCGGAGCTCTCGGCGACCGCGTCGAGGGTCTTCTCCGGCATCGTGTTGACGGTGTCCTTGACGACCAGGTCGTCGACGTACAGCGTCGGGGAGTAGTCCGGGTTCTTCACACCGGTGGACGCCCACAGCGGGCGCTGCGCGTGGGCGCCGTCGGCCGCGAGGGCCTTCCACCGGTCGGTGGCGAGCAACTCCTGGAAGGCCGCGTAGGCGAGCCGCGCGTTGGCGACGGCCGCCTTGCCGCGCAGGGCCAGGGCTTCGTCGGTGCCGATGGCTTCCAGGCGCTTGTCGATCTCGGTGTCGACGCGGGACACGAAGAACGACGCCACCGAGTGGATGCCGCGCAGGTCGTGGCCGTTGGCCTTCGCCTGCTCCAGGCCCGCGAAGAAGGCCTCGATGACCTTCTTGTACCGCTCGACGGAGAAGATCAGCGTGACGTTGACGCTGATGCCCTCGGCCAGGGTCTTGGTGATGGCCGGCAGGCCCTCTTCGGTGGCCGGGATCTTGATCAGCACGTTCGGCCGGTCCACGGTCTTCCACAGGTCCTGCGCCTCGACGACCGTCTTGTCGGAGTCCTTGGCCAGGCGGGGGTCGACCTCGATCGAGACGCGGCCGTCGACGCCGTTGGTGGCGGTGTAGACGTCGCGGAAGAGGTCCGCGGCGTTGCGCACGTCGGTCGTGGTCAGGTCGCGGATGGTCGCCTCGACGTCGGCGCCCTGGGCGGCGAGCTCTCGCGTCCGCTCGTCGTAGGCGTCGCCCTTGGACATCGCGTTGGCGAAGATCGTCGGGTTGGTCGTCACGCCCACGACGTGCTTGTCGCGGATCAGGGCGGCCAGGTTGCCGGTGTTGAGGCGTTCACGCGAAAGGTCGTCCAGCCAGATCGAAACGCCGGCCTCGGACAGCTGCGCGAGCTTGTCGGTGCTCATTGCTGCTTCAGTCCCTTCAGTTCTTGGTGTTGGCGATCGAGCGGCGGGCCGCCTCGACGACTGCTTCCGCGGTGAACCCGAACTCACGGAACAGTGTGGCGGCATCGGCGGAGGCGCCGAAGTGCTCGATCGAAACGTTCACCCCGGCGTCACCGGTGAAGCGGTGCCACGACTGGGCGATGCCCGCCTCGACGGACACGCGGGCCTTCACACCGGCCGGGATGACGGATTCGCGGTAGGCCGCGTCCTGCGCGTCGAACCACTCGACGCACGGCATCGAGACGACGCGCGCCTTGACGCCGTCGGCCTCGAGGGTCTTCTTCGCCTCGACGGCGAGCTGGACCTCGGAGCCGGTGCCGATCAGCACCACATCCGGGGTGCCGTCGGAGTCGGCCAGGACGTACCCGCCCTTGGCGACACCTTCGGCGCTGGTGCCCTCGAGCACCGGCACGTTCTGGCGGGTCAGCGCCAGGCCGGACGGGTGGTGGATGTCCTCCAGGACCGCCTTCCACGCGTACGCGGTCTCGTTGGCGTCCGCCGGGCGGACGACGTTGAGGCCCGGGATCGCGCGCAGCGCGGAGAGCTGTTCGATCGGCTGGTGCGTCGGGCCGTCCTCGCCGAGGCCGATCGAGTCGTGCGTCCAGACGTAGGTGACCGGCGCCTTCATCAGCGCGGCCAGCCGGACCGGCGGGCGCATGTAGTCGGAGAAGATGAGGAACGTCGCGCCGTACGGGCGGGTGCCGCCGTGCAGCGCGATCCCGTTGAGGATCGAGCCCATGGCGTGCTCGCGGATGCCGAAGTGCAGCGTCCGGCCGTATGGGTTGGCCTGCCACATGTCGGTGGAGGCCTTCTCGGGACCGAACGAGTCGGCGCCCTTCATCGTCGTGTTGTTGCTCTCGGCCAGGTCGGCCGAGCCGCCCCAGAGCTCCGGCAGCGGGTCGGCGAGGGCGTTGAGCACCTCACCGGAGGCCTTGCGGGTCGCGACGCCCTTGGCGTCCGGCTCCCACTTCGGCAGGTTGTCGGCGAAGCCCTCGGGCAGCGTGCGCGTGGACAGCCGGTCGGCGAGCTTCTTGCGCTCGGGGTTGGCCTCGGCCCACGCCTCGAACTTCTCGTTCCACTCCGCGTGCGCGGCCCGGCCGCGCTCGAGCGCCTGGCGGGTGTGCTTGAGCACGTCGTCCTCGACCTGGAACGACTGCTCCGGGTCGAAGCCGAGGATCTTCTTGACCGCGGCGACCTCTTCGGCGCCCAGCGCGGCGCCGTGCGCCTTGCCGGTGCCCATCTTCTTCGGGGCCGGGTAGCCGATCACGGTCTTCACCGCGATGAAGGACGGGCGGCCGGTCTCGGCCTTCGCGTTGTCGATGGCCTCTTCGATCGCGACGACGTCTTCGCCGCCTTCGACGACCTGGGTGTGCCACCCGTAGGCCTCGTAGCGCTTCACGGTGTCTTCGGACAGCGCGATGTTGGTGTCGTCCTCGATCGAGATCTTGTTGTCGTCCCAGAAGACGATCAGGTTACCCAGCTCCTGGCGGCCCGCGATGGACGAGGCCTCGGCGGTCACGCCCTCCTCGATGTCACCGTCGGAAGCGATGGCGTAGATGTGGTGGTCGAAGATGCTCTCGCCGGGCGCCGTGTCCGGGTCCAGCAGGCCGCGCTCGCGGCGGGCGGCCATCGCCATGCCCACGGCGTTCGCCAGGCCCTGCCCGAGCGGGCCGGTGGTGGTCTCGACGCCGTCGGTGTGGCGGTACTCCGGGTGGCCGGGGGTCTTGGAGCCCCACTTGCGCAGCTGCTTGAGGTCCTCGAGCTCGAGGCCGTAGCCGGCGAGGAACAGCTGGATGTAGAGCGTGAGGCTCGAGTGGCCCGCCGACAGCACGAACCGGTCGCGGCCCGGCCAGTGCTGGTCGTTCGGGTCGTGACGCAGCGTGCGCTGGAAGAGCGTGTAGGCCAGCGGTGCCAGGCTCATCGCGGTGCCGGGGTGGCCGCTGCCACAGTTCTCGACCGCGTCCGCGGCGAGCACCCGGGCGGTGTCCACGGCGCGGGTGTCGGTGTCGGTCCAGTCAGCAGGCGTGCTGCGCCGGAGGAGTGGGTTGTTCTCGCTGGTAGTGGCGGTTTCGGACACTGAACTCCAACTCCCGGTCATGATGGTTGCGGCTGGTCTTGCTCGTTCCGGTTACCCGTACGCACGGCTACTATCTCAATCGATCCCGAAGGGACGATATTCCTGCTCGCGGCCATGCGCAGGGGCAATCGCGGCCCGTCGCGGCCAGCCTAGTGCTTCGGCCGGTCGAGGACCCGCGATCACCCACGGGATTCACCACGTCTAACATCGGTTCAGGGTTCAGTCCGGCGGGTTCCTCGGTTCCACCACGCCTAACCGAGCTGGGGCCCATCGAACCTGACGCAGGGAGTGAAATGTCGCCGGTGAACGCTGCGCACGGACGCAGTGAAGACACCAGCGCCGTGCACCCGACCGGTGAGCGACCGCACGGTGACCGGCGAAGCATCCGCCGGGTCGTCGGCGCCTACGCCGCGCTGGCGAAGCCGCGGGTGATCGAGCTCCTGCTGGTGACCACCATCCCGGCGATGTTCCTCGCCGGCCGTCAGATCCCCTCGCCGTGGCTGGTCCTGGCCACGCTGGTCGGCGGGACGATGGCCGCGGGCAGCGCGAACGCGCTCAACTGCGTGATCGACGCGGACATCGACAAGGTGATGAACCGCACGAAGCGCCGTCCGCTGGTCAAGGACTCGGTGCCCCGCCGTGGCGCGCTGGTCTTCGGCTTGGTGATGGGCGTCGCCTCGGCCGTCGTGCTCTATCTCACGGTCAACCTGCTTTCGGCGATCCTGGCGATCGCGACGATCCTCTTCTACATCTTCGTGTACACGCTCGGCCTCAAGCGGCGCACGTCACAGAACGTGGTCTGGGGCGGCGCGGCCGGCTGCATGCCGGTGGTGATCGGCTGGGCGGCCGTCACCGGCACCGTGCAGTGGCCGGCGTTCGTGATGTTCGGTGTGATCTTCTTCTGGACCCCGCCGCACACGTGGGCGCTGGGCATGAAGTACCGCGACGACTACGAGCGCGCCGGCGTCCCGATGCTGCCGGTGGTCGCCACCGCCCAGCACGTCGCCCGCCAGATCGTCATCTACTCGTGGGTGATGGTGGCGTGGACGCTGCTGCTGCTCCCGGTGACGTCGTGGCTGTACGGCACCTTCGCGATCCTCGCGGGCGGCTGGTTCCTCTTCTACGCGCACAGCCTGCAGGCGGCGGTGCGGCGCGGCGAAGAGACCAAGCCGATGGCGCTGTTCCACCGGTCGAACACGTACCTGATGATCGTGTTCGTGGCGCTGGCGGTGGACTCGGCCATCGGGCTGCCGACCCTCGGCCTGCCGTTCTGAGCCCGGCGGCGTTCTTCGCGGACGTCGTCGAGTCCGGCACCGTGCTCGGCGCTGACCGGACCTGGTCGCCCGAGCAGGTGGCGGAGCTGTTCGGCGACCACTACGGCGACAACCGTTCGAGACGCTTCCTGGGGCGCGACCACGGCCTGGTCGAGTTCTTCTGGGAGCGGGCCGGCGGGCGCTGGGCGGGGACCCACTTCTCGGTGCAGGCGCACCGGCTTCGGTCCGGCGGCCCGGAGACGGTCAACCGCGTCATCCGCGACCGCTACGGCGTTTTCCCCGGGCCGGTGACGTTCGACGAGGTCGCCGCGCTGCTCGCCGCTCGCGATGTGCCGCTGGTGGAGGTGCCGTACCCGGACGAAATACGCACCTACTGGCAGCCGGCGGCGCGGATCATGGTCTACGTGGTCGCCGGGGCGGACTACGGGCAGGCCGGCGATCTCTACCGCGTCGCGAGCTCGAGCACCGGAATTCCCTGAGGCCGCCGGATGGTCAAGAAGATCGGTGCCGCCGCGGTCGCGATCGTCGTTTTCGCGCTGCTGGCCCTGCTCGGCCGCGGGAAGCTGCCGGCCTTGGACGAAACCTTGCTCACCGGCGGCTGCGCCATCCCGAACCGGATCACCGCGGTCCCCGGACCGGCTCCCGACGGCGGCAGCGTGCGGGTCGCCGAACAGGGGCCGGGTGCGGCGGTGCTGGAGAACACCAGCACTCTTGCCGCGTACCGGATCCCGGTGACGTCCGGCTCCCGGACCGTCGAGGTGCCGGTGCTCACCCCGGGACAGCGGGTCGGCGTCGTGCTCGACCGGCCCACGCTCGGCCCGGTGGTCTGGATCGCGCCCGAGGCGCTGGGCGGCTTCAGCCCGGTGACCGCCACCGTCGTCCCCGGAGGGGTCCGCTACCGCTCCGGGAACTGCCGCGCGCTGACCGGCCGCGGCGCCGCCGTGCTGTTCCGCGACCCGTCCGGGCGCATCACCGGGGGTGCACAGGTGCCGCCGGAAAGCGTCTCGTGCGCACCCGGCGAGCGGGAACTGCCGGCCGCCGTGCCGCCCGGTGGTGAGGTCTTTCCCTACTGCGACCTGCGGACGGAATGATCGCGCGGCGGCCGCCGTTACACTTCACTGGCTCTTTTTCCCTTGAGGCGAAAGCAGGATGCTCTTGTCCGTCTCCTCGGACGACCCCACCGACTTCGGCGCCGAGCTCGCCCGCGAGCAGGCGTACGTCACCACCCTCTACGCAAAGCTCGACGCCGAGCGCCTCGAAGCCCAGCGCCGCCTCGACGAGACGCTGCGGCAGACCGGCGGCACCCCGCAGGCCCGCACCGAGCGCGACGTCGCCACGACGCTCTACACCGACCGGCTCGCCCAGCTCGGCTCCGTCGAGCAGGGCCTGGCCTTCGGACGGCTCGACTTCGTGCCCGAGAGCGCCGAGGAAACCACCTACATCGGCCGGCTCGGGCTGTTCGACTCCGACGACGACTACCGGCCGCTGCTGGTCGACTGGCGGGCACCGGTCGCGCGGCCGTTCTACCTGGCCACCGCCGCCTCGCCCGACGGAGTGCGGCGGCGCCGGCACCTGCGGTCGCTGAGCCGCAAGGTCACCGGCCTCGACGACGAAATCCTCGACCTCACCGCCGCCGACCAGGGCCAGGACCTGGGCCTGGCCGGCGAAGCCGCGCTGCTGGCCGCTCTGGAGCAGCGGCGCACCGGCGAGATGAGCGACATCGTCGCGACCATCCAGACCGAGCAGGACCGCATCATCCGCGCCCCGCTCGGCGGCGTGATGGTGGTGCAGGGCGGCCCCGGCACCGGCAAGACCGCCGTCGCGCTGCACCGCGCGGCCTACCTGCTCTACACGCACCGCCAGCAGCTCACCACCCGCGGCGTGCTCGTCGTCGGCCCGAACAGCACCTTCCTGCGCTACATCGGCCAGGTGCTGCCTTCGCTGGGCGAGACCGGCGTGCTGCTCGCCACCGTCGGCCAGCTCTACCCCGGCCTGACCGCCGACGGCGTGGAGCCGCGCGAGACGATCGAGGTCAAGGGCCGGCTGGTGCTGGCCGAGGTGCTGGCCAACGCCGTCCGCGACCGCCAGCGCGTGCCCGAGCCGGTCCTGGAGATCGAGTACGAGCACGATGTGCTGCGGCTGGACCGCAAGACCTGCACCGAAGCACGCACCCGGGCTCGCCGCTCGCGGCGCCCGCACAACCCGGCGCGGCGCCTGTTCGTCTCCGACGTCCTCGACGCGCTGACCCGCCAGGCCGCCCGGAAACTGGGGGACGACCTCCTCGACGGCCAGGACCTGGCCGACATCCGCGCCGAGCTGGCCGCGGACGAGAACGTCTCCGCGGCCATCGACTCGTTGTGGCCGGTGCTGAGCCCGGAAGGCGTGCTCGACGACCTGTTCGCCGACCGCGAACGCCTCGCGCAGGCCGCCGGGAAGCTGCTGTCCCCGGACGATCGCGCCCTGCTGGAAAGCGGCCGCGACGCGAAATGGACGCCGGCCGACGTCCCGCTGCTCGACGAGCTGGCCGAGCTGATCGGCGTCGACGACACCGAGGCCCGCGTCGAGCGCAAACGTCGTGAGCGCGAGGACCGTGCGTACGCCGAGGGCGTGCTCGACATCCTCGAGCAGGACGAAGAGATCATCGACGAGGAACTGCTGCGCGTCTCCGACGTCCTCGACGCCGAACTGTTCGCCGAACGACAGCAGGAGCGCAGCGAGCTGACCGCCGCCCAGCGGGCCGCGCAGGACCGGACCTGGACGTTCGGGCACGTGATCGTCGACGAGGCCCAGGAGCTGTCGGCGATGGACTGGCGGCTGCTGATGCGGCGCACGCCGAACCGGTCGATGACGCTGGTCGGCGACGTGGCCCAGACCGGCGCGGCGGGCGGGGCGCGGTCGTGGGGCGAGGTGCTCTCGCCGTACGTCGAGGACCGCTGGCGGCTGGAACAGCTGACCGTGAACTACCGCACGCCCGCCGAGATCATGGCCGTCGCCGCGCGGGTGCTCGCGGAGGTCTCCCCGGAGCTGTCGGTGCCGTCGTCGGTGCGGGAGACCGGCGTACCGCCGTGGTCGGTGCGGCCGGTTTCGGTGGACGCGGAGCTGCCCGGACTGGTGGCGCGTGAGCTGTCCGAAGTGGACGGCGGCACGGTGGCGGTGCTGGTGCCCGCGGCCCGGTTCGACGCGGTTTCGGCGTTGCTCGCGGGGAACGGCGAGCGGCTGAGCGTCCTGACGGTCGAGCGGGCGAAGGGACTGGAGTTCGACTCGGTGGTGCTGGTCGCGCCGGACGAGGTCGTCGCGGGTTCGCCGCGGGGCCTCAACGACCTGTACGTGGCCCTGACCAGGGCGACCCGGCGGCTCGGCGTGGTCCGGACCGGTGACGATGTTCCGGCACTCTCCGTGCTTGGCTAGGGTGCCCGGCATGCAGAACATCGGGAAGATCGTGGTCGTCGCCGCGGCGGCACTGTCGCTGGCCGCGTGCGGCCAGACCCCCAAGACCCAGACGGCCGCCCCGGCGGGACCGCCCGTTCCGTCGTCCAGCGCCCCGCAGGCGCCCCAGAGCAAGGGCCGCGAGTGCACCGCGGACGACGTCAAGACGACGGGCAAGTTCGGCGAGGTGCCGACGATCACCGTCCCGGACGACTGCGACCCGCCGAAGAAGCTGGTCACGAAGGACCTGTCCGAGGGCACCGGCGAGCCGGCCAAGGCCGGGCAGAAGCTCAAGATGAACTACCTGCTGGTGACCTGGTCGGACAAGCAGAAGCTGGACAGCTCCTTCGACCGCGGCAAGACGTTCGACCTGAACCTGGGCGCGGGCGAGGTCATCCCCGGCTGGGACCAGGGCCTGACGGGCATCAAGCAGGGCGGCCGCCGGCTGCTGATCATCCCGCCGGACCTCGCGTACGGCGACGGCGGCAACGGCATGAAGCCGAACGAGACGCTGGTGTTCGTCACCGACGCCGTGGCCGTCGCCGCCGCGTGACCCCAAGCGCCCCAAGGCGGCCTTCGGTGCGTCAGACGCACCCAAGGCGGCCTTCGGTGCGTGAGACGCAACCAAGGCCGCCTTGGGGCGCTCGGGTCAGGGGATGAGCAGGAGCTTGCCGGTGGTGCGGCGGGCCTGCAGGTCCTCATGGGCCTTGCGGGCGTCGGCCAGCGGGTACTTGCCGCCGATGCGGACGTTCAGCTCGCCCGCGAGGATGGCGTCGAACAGCTCCTTCGAACGCCAGTCGATCTCCTCGCGCGTACGCGTGTAGTGCACGGACGTCGGGCGGGTCAGGTACAGCGAGCCGCCGGAGTTGAGGCGCTGCGGGTCGATCGGCGGGACCGGGCCGCTGGAGGCGCCGAACAGCGCGAGCAGGCCGCGGACCTTCAGGCTGGCCAGGCTGCCGTCGACGGTGTCCTTGCCGACACCGTCGTAGACGACGTCGACGCCCTCGCCGTTCGTCAGCTCGCGGGTGCGCTTGGCGAAGTCGTCGCGGTCGTAGCGGATGACCTCGTCGGCGCCGGCCTCGCGGGCCAGCTTTTCCTTCTCTTCGGTCGACACGGTGCCGATGACGCGGGCACCGCGCGCCTTCGCCAGCTGCACCAGGAGCAGGCCGACGCCGCCCGCGGCCGCGTGGACGAGCACGTCGTGGCCCGGCTTGACCTCGAAGGTCGAAGCGACCAGGTAGTGCGCGGTGATGCCCTGCAGCATGGTCGCGGCGGCGGTCTCGAGCGAGACGCCTTCGGGGACCCGCACGGCGACCGACGCGGGGACGAGCTTGCGGGCCGCGTAGCTGCCGATCGACCCTTGCCAGGCGACGCGGTCGCCGGGCGCGAAGCCGGTGCCGTCGGCCGCCTCCACGACCGTGCCGGCACCCTCGAGCCCGAGCACGACCGGCAGTTCCATCGGGTAGATGCCCTGGCGCTGGTAGGTGTCGATGTAGTTGACCCCGGCCGCGGCGACGTCGACCAGGAGCTCGCCGGCCTCCGGGGCGCGGACGTCCACTTCGGCCGGTTCGAGCACTTCCGGGCCGCCGGTCTTCGTCACCTGTACTGCGGTGGGCATGGGTCCTCCTCGGGTCGGTTCTCCCGGGTGCAACTATGGCCGAGGCCACGCTGTTCCGCGTTCCGGCGGCTTGTTGGTTATCGTTCGGGACGTGACTTCAGAAGAAACCGTCGTTGCGCCGACCAGCGCGCAGCTGGCCGCGGCCCGCAAGTTCGTGAAGGCGCACGGCAAGCCCTCCCGCGCGGTGGTGGAGAACATCGGCCGGGCCGGAGCCCGCGTGGTCCTGGTCGGCGCGGATGGCGCTCTCGGCGACGTCGTGGTGCCTTCGGCGGCGACCGGCGAGGCCCTGATCGAGGCCGTCGAGGACCTCGCACCGGCGACGTGGGACGCGGAGACGGTCAACCAGACGAAGATCGGCCCGGAGCACCGCAGGAAGATGGCGGGCAAGTGAGCCCCACGGCGGTCCTGGTCAGCTGCGCGGAGCTCCCATCGGGCGACGGCGACGACGACGCTGTCGTACCTGCGTTGGCTGCGCTGGGCTTTTCGGTCTCGTGGGCGCCCTGGGACTCGTCGTTCGACTTCTCCTCGGCGGACGCGGTGATCCTGCGCGCGACCTGGGATTACGACTCGAGGCGGGCGGAGTTCCTGGACTGGTGCGAGTCGGTCCCGTCGCTGTTCAACGCGGCGTCCGTGGTGCGGTGGAACACGGACAAGTCGTACCTGGTGGAACTGTTGGACGCGGGTCTGGCGGTGGTGCCGACTTCGCTGGCCTCGCCTGACTCCCCGGCCCGGTTCCCGTCGTCGGAGTTCGTGGTCAAGCCTTCGGTGGGTGCGGGTTCCCGCGGAGCGGCCCGGTTCGCGGCGGGCGCTGACGCTTCGGCGCACGTGGCCGCGCTGCACGCGGAGGGCCACACCGCGTTGATCCAGCCGTATCAGTCCAGTGTGGACAGCGAAGGTGAGCTGGCCCTGGTGTACTTCGGCGGGGTCTATTCCCACGCGTTCGCGAAGGGCGCGATGCTCGGTTCCACAATGGACCCGTCGGGGCTGTACCTGACCGAGCAGCTGGACAAGGCCGAGCCACCGTCCGACGCGGTGGCGTTGGCGGAGGACGTCCTGGACGCGGCATCGGCGTTGCTGGGGATCCTGCGGGCGGAGCTGCTGTACGCGCGGGTCGACTTGGTGCGGGGTGCGGACGGCAAGCCGTTGCTGCTGGAGCTGGAGCTGACGGAGCCATCGCTGGGCTTCCGCCAGACGGACCCGGCGGCGGCGACGCGGTTCGCGTCCGCGGTGCGGCAGCAGCTGGCGTAGTCACCGGCCGGCTCGTGGCGCGAGGGCCAGTGCCACCGTGACCACGGCTCCTATCGCCGTGACGGTCAGCGACCCGGTGACCAGGTAAAGCCCGCCGATCCCGGTGAGACCGGTCTTGATCGTTTTCCCCGCGAGCCGGTCTGGGGCAAGTTTGTCCGTCTTCTTCTCCGTCACCGTGACACCCCTTCCGTGGTGTACTAGGACACCTCGGATAGATGGTGGCTGACGGGGTGCTGTGCCGGGCGTGGTCATTCGTGTCCGACAGATGTCTTTCGTCGTCGGTCGGTTGTCGGTTCCGTTCGGGTCATCGTCTGTCCTTGCCGAGGACATGTCGATCATTGCCCTGCTCCCGCGACGAAGCGGAGGAGACCGTGGCCATCCGGTCGGACGGCCCGCTCGCCGGTGGATCGCCGGCGCGAGCGGACATCGAGGTCGCTTTGCGGTGGCTCGCGACTCGCAAGGACGGTACGCCGCCGAGATTTCTCCGCTACGCGATCGAAGAACCGGCGAGTGGGTCGGCAGTCGCCCTCGGCTGTTTGGTCGAACCGACCGCGTCTCTGGAGGCAGCTGAGTCGGAATCGCTCGCCTTCGCAGTGTGGGGACTGATGGTCGACGAGATCGGCAAACTGGGCTCGGCCGAGACATCGCGTCGCCGCTGCACGCTGATGGCCGCTTTCCGGTTGCCGCCCGTTCCGGCAGCCGAGACGGGGTGGAAGGCGACGCTCGATGACCGGTTCCACCAGTTGGCCGGACTTCCGGGGGTGTTCGGTGATCCGCGGCCGACCACGACGACGCCCATGCACAAGGCTTGGCGGCGGGCAGTCGGCAAACTGGCGGACTGTTTGGCGGAGAAGCTCGAGTTGTTGCGGCAAGACGGCCGGGCGTGGCAGGGCTACGCCGAAATCGGCCGGAGAGCCGCGGAGCAGCCACCTCGCCGTCTTTCCTCGGATCGGCGAAGTGGTGGCGGATCGCGATTCCGGGCACCGTCGCCCGGCGCGCAACCGGTGTTCGTGGAACGCATGCTCGTCAGAGTGGTCATGCATCGCCGGCAGGTCTCTCGGCGCATGACGGAACGCGACGTCGTCGCCCGCGAAGACGGAGTCGACGGGTTCGACGTCCTGGCGTCGGCCGGCCGGACCGCCGACCTTTCCGAATTGCCGGTGAAGGCGATCTGGGCTTGCCGCCTCTCGACGCCGCGTGCCGGGCCGCCGGCCCCGGCGCGGCTCCAATTCCCGAAGGTGCTTCGCCGGGGAGACCGGCATCACTTCGTTTCCGAGACTTGGGACGACGACCCCGAAGACTGGAAGCGATGGATCGGCGTGGTTGTGGATCACCACGGCATCGCGCCAGGAGCCTTCGATGACCACGGCCGGCCCATCGCCGGACTGACGGTGCAGGTGAACTGCGATCCTCAGTGCCTGCCCGATGCCTGCTGGTGGTATGCGGAGCAAACCGAACCCGAACGGTTGAGACGACCACCGGACGGCGATCGCCATCTCCTCGAGGTCGGCGACGGCTTCGTGGAGCACACTTTCGAAGAACCGTGCCAACCGCGTGAGGAGTACGGGATCTTCTTCAAGTGGCCGGTTGAGTGATGCTGAACGATGACCGACGTTGCTTGGGCGTCGGCCGGACCCCTACGGACTCGTGGCCCGCTTCGCGGCCAGCCGATCAGCCCTCGGCCACCGAACATCCGTCGCCCACCCGAACCGCTCGAACGCCCAGATCACCCGCGCCGAAACATCCACCTGCCCCCGCAGCACCCCGTGCCGCGCGCAAGTCGGGTCAGCGTGGTGCGAGTTGTGCCAGGACTCGCCCATCGACAGCAGCGCCAGCGGCCAGAAGTTCGCCGCCTTGTCGCGGCTGGCGAACGGCCGTTCCCCGATCAGGTGGCACACCGAGTTCACCGACCACGTCACGTGGTGCAGGAACGCGATCCGCACCAGGCCCGCCCAGAAGAACGCCGTCACCACGCCCCACCAGGACCATGAGATCAGGCCGCCCAGCACAGCCGGGAGGGCCAGGCTCAGCGTGATCCACAGCCAGAAGTAGCGGTTCACCCAGCGGACGTCCGCGTCCGCCACCAGGTCCGGGGCGAAGCGGTCCGCGTTGGTCACCTCGCGGCCGAACATCCAGCCCATGTGCGCGTGCCAGAAGCCGCGCAGCAACGCCGACGGCGACGTGCCGAACAGCCACGGCGAGTGCGGGTCGCCCTCGCGGTCGGCGAACGCGTGGTGGCGGCGGTGGCTGGCCACCCAGAAGATCACCGAGCCCTGGACCGCCATGCTGCCCGCGATGGCCAGCACCACCCGGAGGGGCCGCGACGCCTTGAACGCGCCGTGGGTGAAGTAGCGGTGGAAGCCGACCGTCACCCCGAGCGTCGCGAACGTGTAGAACGCCGCGGCGAGGATCAGGTCGATCCAGCTCATGCCCCAGCCCCAGACCAGCGGGACCGCTATCAGGAGCGCCGCGAACGGCACCAGCAGGAAGGTCTTGAGCACGATCATCTCGCCGGTGCCGCGGCGGTGGGAGATCAGCGGCTTGGGCGCGGTGCGCGACGTCATGGCGCGAACAGTAATACACGGCCGGGACGGGCACGCCGACGCGGAGTTACGGCCGCGTTGACGTCAGGCGGCCGTGAGCTCCCGGGGCGCCGCTGTCAGCGATGTCACCGGGCCACGGTCGCGGCTGCCGGTCCACAGTGACGCCGTCGCGATGATGACCGCCATCGCACCCAGCACGTGGAACGACACCATCGCCTCCGGCACGCCCAGCGCGTACTGCAGCGAACCGAGCCCGCCCTGCGCGACCGCGACCACCCAGACCACCGTGTAGCGCCGCCAGAGGCTCTTCGGGGCGCCGGCGCGCAGCAGCTGGAGGCCGAACACCGCGAGCAGCAGCAGGTAGAGCACCAGCAGTCCGCCGTGGACCTGGGCGAGGGTCTCGACCGGGGCGTCGAGGCGGTGGGTGTTGATGTCGCCGCTGTGCGGGCCGGCGCCGGTCACCGTGGTGCCCGCCGCGAGCACGAGCCACATCACGGCGGCGAGCAGGACCAGGATCGTGCGGCCGGCCGCCGGGACCAGCGGCCGCGGGGGCTCGTCGCCTTCGCGGAACGCGCGCAGCAGCAGGACGGCGAGCCAGACGAGCGGGGTCGTCGCGAGGAAGTGGATCGCGACCGTCCACCACTCCAGCTTCGCGAGCACGGTGAGACCGCCGACGACGGCCTGCAGCACGACACCGCCGGGCATCGTCCAGGCCAGCTTCACCAGGCGCTTGCGGTCCGGGTGGTCGATCTGCACCCGCCACGCCGTGACGACCGCGACGGCGGCCACCAGGATGACGACGCCGGTGAGCAGCCGGTTGCCGAACTCGATCCACTGGTTGAGCGCGTCGATCCCGGAGTCGTGCTTCGGCACGAGGCTGCCGGCCACGCACTGGGGCCAGGTCGGGCAGCCGAGCCCGGAGCCGGTGACGCGCACGATCGACCCGGTGACGCCGATCAGCGCCTGCGCGAGGACCGCGGCGATCCCGACGGCCCGCTGCACGGCAGCGGAAGGAAACGGCAGACGGGCGACGAGGCTGGTGAACGGCACGGCATCGATGGTAGAGCGCCCGGAAAACGCGCTTCCGGCCGGTCCTGCCGCGGCTGGTCGTGAGTGGTAATTCGGGTTAGAACCCTAATTACCACTCACGACCAGGTGACCACCCTCTCAAGTGCGCTGGGTCGCCGCCTTGAGCGCCGCCTTCGCGGCCTC